>JBKJJX010000074.1:0-31706 GCA_046597825.1 Bacteroidota bacterium
CTAAATTAGTGTTGGGGAATATTGACCCTAAGTGAATGATTTACTTTGGGATACAATAAGGTAGCATAACTTGATTTCAATATCTACAATCCGAAACTAACAGGAATCGCTTCTTTCAATATTTCAAACCCATGATCATCCAGCCACACGTCATCGAATTGGATATCCGAACGACGAAAAATATTGCGGACCGTCATTGCCGAGCACGACCCAGCGCTTTTTTATCGCCGTGAAATCTGTGGCTTTGGTTCTTCTTGTGTGAAATCCCTCGCCTTTACCCCACCTTCTTAAAGTCGATGTATCCGCGCTCCACATCCGTGCGGGTCAACTGCACACGGAGCCTGTGGCCAACGTCCATTCCTTCAAAGCCGCTTTCAAGCTTTCCTTCAATGGGCGGATGCAGAAGGCGCACCCACGTGCCTTTGTCAGATGCACCGGTGACGATGGCATCGAATTTTTCTCCAACCTTTGATTCCATCACCATAGCCGCTGCGGATTTTCCAACCTGTCGTTCTACTTTTTTCGCTGCGTCCTCTTCTTCGGTACAATGCTTTGCGAGCGCCTCCAATTCATCGTTCGTATAAGGCGGGGCTTGTCCGACCATTGCTGCTTTTAGCAACCGCTGCGTGATAAGATCAGGATATCTACGGTTCGGTGCTGTGGAATGCGCATAATCTTTGACTGCAAGACCAAAGTGTCCGCCAGAACTGCCTCCCGGAAGCTCGACGACATATTCACCGGCGCCCAAGAGCTTGATAACGTTGAGAGAAAGATCTGGAAAACGGAGAGGATCGGTGGCTTTCGCTGACAGCAGAAATTGATCTAATGCCTTTGAGTCTGGCTGAGCCGGCAAAATGAACTTCGCCTCCGCGGCGATCTCGACAATCCGATCCCATCGTTTGGGTGTGCGGACAACGCGCCGCAGCGACGGAAACTCTTTGGATGCGAGGTATTGAGCGGTGACGCCGTTTGCCGAGATCATGAAATCCTCTATTATATCTTTGGCTCTGTTTCTTTTATCAACTTCCAAATCCTTGACCTCATCTCCCTCAAATATGGGGCGAGCTTCTATTGTTTCCAGATCCAGCGCACCGTGCGCGTGCCGGAGAGATTTCAGCATTCGCGCAACGCGATCCTGAAGTCTGAGATTTTCGGCAAGACCGTTGACTGTGTCGATTGCTTGTTGTGATGGACCGCTCCCCTCCAGCCAATCGGCAACACTGTTATAAGCAAGCTTTGCACGACTACGTACAATCGCTTGATATATGTCCGAGCCTTCTAGCGATCCATCACGGTCGATTGTCATTTCAACAATTATGGCAAGGCGGTCTGATTCGAAGTTAAGAGATGTGAGATCAGTCGAGAGCTTCTCAGGCAGCATCGGGAATATTTCTGCAGCAGTATAGACCGAGGTGGTGTTATGTTTTGCATGATCGTCCAGCGCAGACTGTTTCTTGACGATAGCATCGACATCGGCAATGGCGACAAGAATATTTAGGGCATCTCCAGGCATTGGTATTGCAACGGTAAGCTGATCCAGATCGAGCGAATCGTCGTTATCTATGGAACACCAGACAAGATTTCTGAGATCACGTATTGACCCTTCGACTTTTAGTGCAGATCCCCGGATTCCGTCGAGCTCAGCAATTGCCTGGGACGTGAAATCAGGAAGAAGCCCTCGTTCCATCATTGCCCGACGTGCAATTGTTCGCAGGATGGAACGATGTTGTTTGTCATCCATGTTCGCCATAATATTACTAACAAATATTTTCCGTGGTTTGTCCCTAACAATTGGAATAATCGGACTTTTGAATTGACCAAGCAAAGGAGTCGATACATCCGACCGCCTCGAGAGTCAAAAGCGGCACCATATATAAAACCGGATATTTTTTCATATTATCATACTTAGAGGTAACCACGCGTCTATATTACGAGCAGCTACAAACTTTGATGGGAAATTTAAAAATTGTTGAATTGTTCCACTTGATACTTTTGGTACTTGGCCAAAGCAAGCATTAGTTATTATCAAGACTAAAATACTATACAACGAAATTAGTTTATGCATATCTGTCAAAGTTAGAAGTTGCCAGTAAGGTTGCCGATAACAACTAATATCCGCAACAAAGTAAGCTTAAACCTGCGGCTATTCAACAACCCGAGATGGATGCAGGCCGGGGATCGACCTTATATGCCCGAAAATAAAAATCCAGAAAAAAATATAGGAATCGCATCGGATCCATATAATCGTAGGAGGCCGGCGTGTTTGCATCAAGGTAGAAGCAACTCTTGAACTTCTTTGGCATCGCGCTCTTCTAAAAATCAAAAGCAACTACGGGTGTGGTCAGGGTTTACGCGTTGCCCATGGCACTCCGCAAGAATAGCAATTGAAAGGTGTTCGTCTTTTTGAAAGACAGCGACGTTAGCAGTAGCCAATCCACATCACGATTTGTCCGAGGTGTAAGGTTCGTAGCGATATTTGAGGGAGTGAAAGGGCTTCTTGTGCTTGTCGCAGGTTTTGGTCTTCTCGCCCTCATACATCGAGATCTCCAATCCATCGCTGAGCATATTGTAGGGCATTTCCATCTAAATCCCGCACGGCACTACCCTCGCATTTTCATCGAAGCGGCTGCGAGAACGAGCGACACTCAACTTCGGACCATGGCGGGTTTTGCATTTCTTTACACTGCGGTGCGCTTCATCGAGGCATTTGGTTTGTGGAGGGCCAGGCCTTGGGCAGAATGGTTTGCAATTATCTCCGGGGCTGTATATATCCCTATTGAGGTTTTTGAACTTTATGAACATGCCACATGGGTAAGAGGATTGATTCTTGTTCTGAACTTAGGAATCGTCGCGTACCTCTTGCGTGTGCGAGTCGGAATCCGAAGGGGTGATGGTGCACGGCACTGACCGCAGAGGATGATCGTCTTTTTTTAGCGATCCACTTCAGGTCTAAACACATATGGTCTGATTTCACATGCCCCCGTCTGTCATAGATTCTTTGAACATCACCGCAACATCGTGTTTTTCAGATAAGGCGATTGGTTTGGTTCATTGTTCAACGAACACACCCCAGTACTGAAGGATTGTCGTTCCGGTGTACCGGGCGCCCAACATTTAATCTTTCTTATTCGAGAATTCAAACTCTTCAGGATCCATTTTGTCTACTGCATCTTGGATTGTTTTGCGAATGAGATCGTGTAGATGAGTCCGGACCGGTACAGGTACTGAGCGGGGAAGATTAATGACGTAAGGAACTGTGATTCCTAGATTTCCTTCTTTAGGCAGGCGTGAGAAGAACGTGGATGATTCATCACACTCTGGCATTGCAGGCTCCTTTTTGTGGTTAAAGGAGTGTACGACATATTTGTCGTGTTGTCAACGTCAACTAACAGGAGCATTTAGTAATCACTGAAATAACTTATCCCCACGTTCCACCTCTTCAAGTTCATTTTGAAGAAGTTTTGCACCATTAGCAAAATACTCTGAATAAAAAGCAGACGCTGATTTGCCAATTAGTTTGATTCTATCTGGGCTAATTTGTTTGAAATTTATTATATCGTTAATTGATCTACTGGTCTGTATATCTTTCAGTTCCTCAGCAACGTTAATTTCAGTCTTGCCTTTGCAGCAAGGATCGACGATCAACAGTTACTGTGCACTTTTTTCAAGTATGCAGTTACATACCAAGCACTTAACCCTCTACCAATTTGTCATCCATCGGAGATGTGTTTGTCATGGTTGGATGGTGTCGCATGGTCATTTGGCGATCGTTGACAGCACCGAGATGGATGCAGGCCGGGGTCGACCTTATAGCCAGAAAATAATCCCACAAAAAAAATACAGGAATCAGATCCGATCCAGGCTATAGCGATCGGCCGGCGTCTTTACATCGAAGTAGAAAGAAGTTGATGGCACCAGGTAAGGCTTAAACGGACGAGGCTCATTGTGGGTCCTACCGAAAAAGAAAAAGCCCCATCAATTGACGAGGCTTTAAGAAGCATGCGGTGCGGATCCCTATTCGAGTTCTACCGTGCGTGCTTTTGTTGCGTTGCGCATGACGGAGGCAATGCCTTTGTGCATTCCTGAAGCATCATTATACATTTCGCTTCTTCCGATGATCTCCTTGTTTTGTGCTGCGAGGACGAAATAGGGTTGTCCATTCTTCGCAACCTTTTTGACGAAGTTTGATTCGTTCCCACCGTTCTTTGTGACCGACTTGATGCCGTTCTTTGCGCCGGATTTGTCGTTGTACAGTTCGCTGGTCAATATGATCTGACCGTTCGCAGCTTTCAGGTTGAACATGAACTTGCCGCTGGGAGATTTTTTCAACTCGTATTTTGCTGCCATGTGAGATACCCGAGATTGTGAATATATGATTGAATTCGTCAAGCAGGTGACTGAATTAATTTGGTTAATCTTGACAAGAGACGCAAGCAAGCCACTTCGCCACAGGGTATGGGGTTTGGCGAACCGCAATGTGGCAAGGTTCAATTAGTCATGGGCGCAACTTGATCTTGCCGTCTTACTCAAGGTGAATGAAGCTACTACCAGAGAATATGTCCGCGAGTTTGAATCGCTCTACGCACGTCCTCTGCCAACGCGCGGCAATATCCAACTCATTGGCAGCGGACAAACTCATAAGCAAGAAATTATTGCGGCTCTATTTAGAAGGATATCTCGCACCAACTATTGCTACGAAAACCAAACACTCTAGTGATGCTGTCGAACGGTACATCAGAGATTTTGAATCGGCCCGCTTGCTTGCTCCAAAGTTTGATGATGTCGATACTATCTCGCGCATCATTCGACTTGCGTCTCGAGTCGTCAGGCAGTATGTTGAACTTATTCCGTCCGACGACTGAGCCGCTTTTCTACCAGTGAGCAGGTATCATATGATACTATTTGAGTAACAACATCTTCTTCACTTCGGTGAACGAAATCATCGGTCCGGCTTTATTTGTCGCTTCGATCTTGTAGAAGTACACTCCGCTGGCGAGCTTGCCTGCATTCCGTTGTACTTGATAAGCTCCTCTTGCTTGCTCTTCGTTCATTAACGTTACAACTTCTTGTCCAAGGATATTGAATATCTTCAGTGTTACGAATGAGCGTTCCGGTAATTCGTAACGAATTGTTGTACTTGGATTGAATGGATTGGGGTAGTTCTGCAAAAGTCTGGTTACCGTCGGGATCGCAACAGAAGTGTGCTCAAGAACGCCCGTAACCAAGCCACCACCAAGTGCGCCTTCTATGGTCACATTCTGAGCGTAAATCCCGGGGAGGCCATTTATTGTGCGACTATCACGCCAGATAATAATTGCTCCTGCGACATGGTCGCTTGTGGCTGCTTGGGCTGAGTGTTGGAGTTGTTGGGTTTGAGCGATCGAGATAAACACGTCATTGTCCCTCCATCGTAACGCGCCAGAGGAATCAATTCGCTGTGCATTGATAACCCCACTGCTGTTGTACACGTTGTTGTACACAATGATGGCACCACCGGCATTGTCAGGCACGCAGAGAAGTGTAACCAGACTCACTGTGTCGGCAACTGCAACGCCGTCCGTCATCCATCGCACAGTACCCGACGCATCGATCCGTTGCGCATAGATATCCTGGTCATTCGGCGCATTGCGGCGATCGTCAACCCAGGCGATAATCGCTCCACCGGATCTATCGGTGGTAATCTCGGGATAAAGTTTGTTGCCCGTTCCCGTTGCTATCCGAACTCCATTCGGCGTCCATTGAACAATGCCCGTCGAGTTGATTCGTTGAGCATAAACGTCCTCAGTCCCATCACGCCTGTCTTCCCAGGCCATAATAGCTCCTCCGCCCCCATCTCCGACGACAGAAGGGTATATCTGA
Source organism: Bacteroidota bacterium (assembly GCA_046597825.1). GTDB lineage: Bacteria > Bacteroidota > Ignavibacteria > UBA10030 > UBA6906 > CAADGV01. The sequence goes on from JBKJJX010000074.1 coordinate 5,860, forward strand.
AAATTGGTGGCAGAACAGATGGGAGCGCCGTTCGGTGTCCATTGCACACTACCTGCAGAGTCTACACGTTGTGCGAAGATGTCGGTATTTGTTGGTCCATTACGTTGATCCGTCCAATCAATAATTACACCACCATCTTTGTCATCACTAATCCTAAAGTTTGAACCGCCGTACAAGGTTCCTGCATTAACGAGAACTCCATTGGCAGCCCAACGTACGATACCGGAAGCATCAATTCGCTGCGCGTATAACGAGCTGGGTCCTGAATGATTATCCTGCCAGACAATAATTGCACCACCTCGCTCATCGCGGATCATGGCTGGCGACATGAACGTCTGCACGTTCGACAGTGCAGTGATTGCCACGCCATCGGGCGCCCACAGGATTTCTCCAAATCGATTGATCCGTTGCGCGTACAAATTATTTCCGCCGTTGCGATATTCTTCCCAAACAATGATCGCGCCGAGCGCCCCATCTGAAGCAATGGCGATACCATCGGCCCTGCTCACAGCACCCGAAACAAGAACACCGTTGTTTTGCCATTGCACACCTCTCAGGGTATCGATTCGTTGAGCATAGACCGCTCCGTAGAAGGACGCCGCCGTGTCCCTGTGTATCCATGCTATGAATGCCCCTCCCGCCCCATCACTCGCAATCACTCCACCATCGTTCGCGCGTGGCGCCGTGCCTACTGGAATATTCATCGTGGGATCTGATGGCCAATGGTTTCTGGGGGTTACGACGCCGTATGGTGGCCATGCCTGCAATGAATCATAAGTCTCTCTGGTCATTTCTATCGGTTCATCATCCGTGAGCTTTGACCTATCCTGAAGCTGAGCGGCAGTCGGATCAAGGAACTGTGAGCTAAGGCGGAAGTTGTACTTCAGGTTTGGCCAGTCGGCATAACCGACGAGCACCTCTCCAGGACTTGGCGTGAACGGACTTCTGTGGACAAGGTAGTTGATATCAACAGGCACCAAGGCATTTCCCGACGAGTCTCCATTTGCATCCCAATCAACCGCTACCCCGGGATAGAGTACCCCAAGTCGCTTCGTATTGGCCGGCCCATTGTATGGAAAATACACTTTAGGGAGAGTATTAGGTTGCACGCCCAATCCGGCACCTTCTACCAGAAAGCCCTCCTCTAGCGTTGGGAGAGCAACCGGCGAATAGTCAAGGCTCCATCCAAGGCCACCATCTTTTGCGTTCTTTTCTTGAGGGAATTGCCACGCATAGTTCATGACACTTAAATAATTCGGTTTGTAGTGTTTATCGTCGCCTCCACCGTGTCGCAGACCAAGTGTGTGGCCCAACTCGTGCATGAATGTTCCTGCCGTATTATCTCTCCCGATAGGCGCAAGAGAAGCAAGTGTTACCATGAAATCATTTCCTCCCGCACCGTTATTCATTTCACCCATCCCAGTGCTGCCGGTTGTTCCGTATCTGTCAGCAAAGATGCAGTATCTATAGACGAGTCGCTTTGCGTCGTAAGGCTACCCCAAATTCGTTCGTCAATGTTCGTATCGAACTAAACGGGGCCCAGGTATTCACAGATGGAACATCAATACCGAGACCTACTGAAGAGAAACCGCCGAACATATTCCGAATATTGCGTGATGCCTATCGCAATCGCAAAGTAAAATTCGGAATCAATGCAGACGAACTGGCGCACGCCTTGCTGCCGGCAGGCATTAATTAAATTCTCATACCCTTGGTCATCAACGGCTTTGAATGAATCGCCTTCTTCGCGCGGCACGGCGGCATTAGCCGTCGCAATTACGGTATCAATGTTTTGACACGCCGCATCTAAACTAGCCGCATTTCTAAGGTCGCCAAACACTAGTTCATTACCGTCGCGCACCAAGTGCTGGTAATTAGATGTCTTTCGCACGAGCGCACGTACTGATTTTCCGCGTTCTTCTAACTTGCGGACGACAACCGTTCCCAACTGACCTGTCGCACCAACCACAAGTATCATAATTCTGTACCTCGTAAGCTGTTTATATCCGAATTCTCGACGAATCAGAGACACCCAACTATTGTTAAGAACAAAACATAGACGGGATTCTGTGCGCTAGAGTTTGGAATCAAAGAGCTTATGTCACAACCACTTTGCTTTCTTGAGGGCAGAAGCAAACTCTGGTCTCATCACAAATAATCCATTCTTTATTCGTGACAAGCTTAGGCCGCAAGAATTCAACAAGAAGCCCTAATGAAGCATTTCGAATCCCCATTTTTCTCCCAATGCGGCTTGCAAGCAAGCCATACTGTAAATTGATCCCTCGATAATTTTTGTATCTCACTTTCTCTGCGAGCTGTTTCGCCGTCATAGCTCGTCCTTTGGCGCCGCTATGAGCTTTAAGAAAGATTAGTTGACGTCCTGTTGGCAGTGGTATTTCTTTAAGAGCGCTGGTGATCCTGACGTTGACCTTGGGGTCTTCCAGACCGGGTCGGGCGTTGCTAGATTCAGATAGCCAAGCTCTCGCTACGAAGATGTGTCCTCCGATGTCTCCATGGCTCATTAAAAGTAACTTCTGATTTTGTGAATAATTAAATAAATTGAGGTAATCCAAATGCAAATAATTCCGATTGCAAAAATACCAGTTTTTGGTTTTGGGGAGTTGTAAATTTTCTTTTTGTTTTTCTCTTGCTTCAATCATTACGACTGCGGGAACTAGTGTTATTGAAAGTTTGATTAACAGGGGAACAATTATAAAATCGTCAAGTAAACCAAGCACTGGAATGAAATCGGGAATTAAATCTATCGGGCTAAGCAAATAAGCTACCGTAAAACCAATAATAAGTTTTGGAATAATCGGGGTTCGTTTGTCTTTGTAGGCAATAATCAAAACTGCTATTTCAGTTTTGAGCTGCTTTACTTTTGATTTTAGTTTTTGAATAATTTTCATTTGTCAGAAGATGTACTTGAGCGGTCGACACTCTCTTCAGTAAACTCATCCTCTGAAAAGTCCTCGATCCATCCATCGGTCTAATTGCTTGCATAGTTATCAATTAGGAAATGGATGGTAATCGTGTGCGCCAAGCACGCCGTGCCGCCATGTAGAATCTATTCATAATGCAAAAGCTATGGTTCAACGTTGCCTATTCAAATGACGTGAACGGCATGGTGCCGGTTGTTAAGCGCCGTTGGTTTGCGTAGACAGTCATTGGATTTGCCTCAACACATTGTCAGCGGTCTTGCATTGCAATCGTCCATCGAACCGCTTGAAATCCGGACTAACGTTCGCCTCTGGCAATCTCGAAGATGAAGGCGCCATTGACAAGCAGCGCGTCGGATCCACACTCATCAAAACCCATGATTCCATCATGTAATTTTTCCCCGGATGGAGTTTTGAATGGGGATACGGGATCACGGCAGCCATGGCAAATGCTGGTCGACACGCTGCATCCATTCCCACATGGGAGAGATCACGGGCGCCCCTTGTAAACGTCCGCCGAAACCAATATCACGTCGCGTTGTCATCGGAAATGGGGAGATTCGCAGCGACAAAAGACTCTCCCACCGAAAAGTAATGTTATAGCGCCGTGAGAGATCGATGAGAAAGCGCGAAGCAACCTCCTTCTGTAACTGTACCTTAATGGTTTTCCGTATGCGGGCCAAGAGTGAATCGATCTCCTCAACCTCGGAATGCACTTTCCGCTTCCCGAGGACGCGGAAAATTGAATATCCTTCGCGAAGAGCAATCGGACCGACGATGCTGCCTGAATCGGCTGCCAAGGCAGCAAAGCCGATCTCTGGATGCTCGAACACCCGGAAGAAGCCGGACTCACCATTTCGTTCCGCCCATTTTTTCAGCCGTGAACGATGGATGGCCAAAAGTTTTATGTCGGTCCCACTGGCGAGGCTGTCGAGAATGGAGGCGGTCTCGTCCGGGTCGTTGGACAGTACTTCGCACACGTTCACTTGGTACAGTTGGCCCAGCGTGTCGCTGTTCTTGATTAGAAACTCTATCACCTGATTCCCCCTCACCTGAATCGTATCCGTGAGCGCTACAGAGAACAGGTGAGCTAGCCAGAAGTCGGACCAAACGGAGAGATCATGGCAGACTTTCGAGGATTGCTGAAGATTTTGCCGGTATCCCTCTCTGGTCATCAATTCTGACTCCACGGCCGCTTGAATTCCCGAATTGAGTTCTTGCTCCAACCGTCTCTGGTCAAGTGTCGAAATCCCCATTGAATGATAACGGAATTCATCGAACACATCGTCGAGTGTCATATCTCCTGCCGCGATGTGGACCAGTGGTTCATGGAGGGCGTCGTTGAGCAGTGACCGCGCCCGTGAGATTACCTCCAGAGATAACACAAACCTCCCCCGTCGATAATGACGCGTGGAATCCTCCTGGAGAATCCGACGCACGGACTCTGCAAGGCGGACGAACAAAGATGTATTCACCCGAGCTTTCTGCCGACTTAGGACTTTCCCCATGAACTTCCGCGAGACATCTGCTTCGTTGCGGTCGCGGACGATTTTCTCCACGTGTTGTGCGCGTTCCGATGCTGTCATCTTCGCATAGGCCGGATTGACGGACGCATTGAGAAGATACACAACGGCCCAACCGGAGCCGGGAATGAGGAGGGGATTTGAAGCATGAGATGGTATCATCCCGAAGGCGACATCTTCAACGCGCGAATCAAAGTCGCCGAAGCTCCCTTCGAGGACAACGTGCGAAGCAGCCGGCGTTGCGACAACGATTTGCAGTGTACTATCAGGATCAAGACTCTGTGTGAGCGCGCCGTACACTGAGTCAGCAAGGTTGCGCGAGGCGGTCGACACAACTACAAGGCGTATCTTCCTTGCAAATCTCCGGAGACCGTCCCGGATCTCCTCGCCTGTTACTTTGAACTTCGCGACAACCTCACGCTTATAGAGTTCATCCCGAACGAAAAGCTTCTCGAGTATTTTCAGCTCGTGAAGCGTCGCGGGGTCCAGAGCGACATGATATTGCTGAGCACCAAGGACGAGAAGTTTTTCCGTTGCAAGTGATTCGAGAGCCTTCCGCTTACCGAGTTCTGTCCTCTCGATCCATGGCATAAGCTCGATCCGTTCGAGAAGGTCGGCGGATGTGATTGGGACGGTTCCGACGATTGCCAACGTATCAGAACGCGCCAATTCCTGTGCGTTCAGGCAGAGGGGCAACAGAAGCAAGAAGGAGAGAATCAAGGGAACGACCAATCTCATGGACACGCACGGGCAAAGTAAGAAAGCTGGAACAGGAAAACTCTTAGCGGAGTACCGCGGCACCTCTTTATGATGGCTGCAAGTGAACATGAAAACTTGTGGTGAAGGCCAACCGGCTGCCTTTGGTGGAAAGCACCCTTACTCGATCGATACACGTATCACGTCGTCATTGCTAAGGCCAAAAGGTACGATCCACGTGTGAACTGGAATCGCGATCCGTCGATTCGGAGCAAGTGTCCCATATTTTTTTTGCCAAATGATTTCTCCGTTGCAGCGGGCATAAACACGAGCATTCCTCACATGCTGCCGTACTCGCATCGTGTAGAGTACAGAGGGAATCTTAGTATTGGAAATAACAAGGGTTCCGGGAGAAATCCATGCAATGGGAGATTCACAGATGATGCGAACCCTTTGACCTTCCAGCATGTGATGATCGAGAAATTTCTTTGCCTGTTCACCTGCCCATCTACCTTCGAGTGCTGCGATATCTCCAGTTTCCGCGCCATGGAGAATGTTCCCACAAGCAAAGATCCCCTTCCGGTCCGTCTGGAGAAATGAATCGACTTGAACGCCCTCTGTTGCATAATCTATCGACAAGTGTGATTCTAAAGCAAGTGTCGTCTCTGGCTTGAATCCACCTGTAACGATCAATGTATCACACGGAATTTCCCGTGTCTGATGTGACGACTGTTCCTCAACCGTGATGCTCGTGAGTCGGCTGTTCCCGCTAATCCTGGCAATGCGACTGTTAAGCAATAAGGGAAAGTGATACCGTCGTCGGAAAAACCATACAACCCATGAGTAGCTGTGCGGATAGCGATCAGGCTCAATCATTGCCACGACTTCCATGCCGGCGTGTTTCAAAGTCAAGATGGCAGATAACGAAACATGTTCACTTCCGAATACCACGGCACGTTTTCCGGGGATGATATGTTTGAGGAACACTAATTGTTGAAGGGACCCTGTGCTGAAGATTCCGAGCGGCCGTTTGCCCGGCATCAGGCGGGCATGACGGGTCGATTCGCGACAACCCGTCGCCATGATAACAACCGGTGCACGGAACGATTCAAGACCGCGCGGACTGACCGTCTGAACGACATGAGATTCCCCCTCTGTTTCGACCTTCCGAACAGAGGTCTCTGTAAGAATGGTAACACCCATTTTCATTGCGTGCAAGGTTAGTTTCTTAGCATAGGCGGGCCCCGAGTAGTTGCGCCGAAGGTCCCTTATGCCCCAACCGGTATGGTAACAATGCCGTGGGATTCCACCGGGGACTTCCTCGCGTTCACAAACGAGAATCTTCGTGTTTGGCCGTTGGGCTACAACTCGAGCAGCTGAGAGGCCGGCGGGGCCTGCCCCTACCACTATGACGTCGACATTCGTTGCCAGTTTCATAAGGCGTCTCGCTCTTCTTCCATTGACAACAGAGTTTCCGAACTCTTGTTCATCCGTTTTGTGCACAGTTCCACAATGTTCGCGAGGCAATAAAAGCCTTGACAACGGCCTAACAGGGCTCGAGTCCGGCGGCGAACACCGTCCAAAGTCTTTGCGGGCAGCGGGCCTTCGCATGCAAGCTCGATCTCGCGAGCGCTTACTTGCTCACAATGACAGACGATTCTTCCGTAGCCAGAGTGTTCTTTGATCCTCTCTGGAGATTGGCTTGGCCGTTGGAACGCTTCGGCGATATTTGGCATTTTTTGGGGCGACCACTGCTCCTTCCGCTCGAGCTTGATTCCAAAATCCGACAAGTTCTCGCAAACCATTTCGGCAATCCCCAAGGATGATGACAAACCGGTGGATCGGATCCCTCCGACACAGATGTAAGAGCATTGCGGCTCGAAAAACAATTGATAATCGCTGTGTTCCGATGCTGCCCGCAGGCCCGCGTACGTCGTCGTAATGGGTACGTTCAACAGCTTTGGCATGACATGCTTCGCTCGGTGTACGATCATCTCAAGGCCTTCGGCAGTCGTCGATGTATCGGACTTATCACGGATATTGTCCGCCGTGGGGCCCAGCAGAACATTGCCAAAGATGGTAGGGGCAATCAGAACTCCCTTGGTCTTCGCAGTCGGCACAGGGAGAATGATGTGGGAAATGAGTCGACGTGCATGTTTGTCAAAGACAAGGAATTCACCTCTGCGTGGTGTGATCGTGAAGCGATCAAAACCAACCATGCGATCGATCTCGTCACTATAGAGGCCTGCTACGTTGATCAGAATTCCGCATTGCAATGAGCCTTTGTTTGTCAGGAGCTTGTAGCCATCGTTGTGTTTTGCAACGAGTTGAACGGACGTTCCACCAAGCCATTGAACTCCGTTCAGTATTGCGGTAGTCGCAAAAGCAAGAGGGACGGTGAACGGACAGGTAATGGATTCTCCAGGAATCTTGATTCCACCGAGAGCTCCGGGAGACAGGTTGGGTTCGAGCAAATACACTGTCTCTGCCGACTCCACGGTGAGATTGTGTACCCCATTCTCATGTGCCTTCTCTACGATCTTGGAAAGCGCTTGAAATTGTTCGTGATCCCAAGCAACGAGTAATCCGCCAACCCGTTCTACCGGCAATCCCAGAAGGGGCGACCATTCCAACAGGCGTTGATATCCTCTGCGTACCAAAGACGATTCGATCGAATGCGGGGGTGCATCGAATCCGGTGTGGAGAATAGCACTATTCGCCTTACTCGTGGCTGCACCTACATCGCTGTTGCGATCAACAAGAGCAACCGTGAGATGATAGCGAGACAGCTCGAAAGCAATTGCGCTACCAACCACTCCTGCTCCAACTATCACAATGTCGTAATGAGCGTCCATGAGAGCATGCCTCTACTAATAAATAATCTTTGTGTTATAGATCTCGACCATTGTGGAGGTTGTCAAATCTAACTCATAGAATCTTACTGAAATCTTCGCAGGAACACTTTCAGTGTCTATATGAGCAAGGCCAAACACAGATGTTATTGCACCAGCATTATCCTTTTTTACTCTGTCGGGCATTGCCCATTCCGGTCTAAATATTTCAAATGCATACTGAGTGTTTCCCTGGTTCTCAGCCCTTAACGTGTCTCCGGTTGACTTCTTATAGTTAAGGGGTGAGGCAGAGAAATCAAATACAGCCGGGCCCAAATCTCTCAATCGATATTCTGTTGAATTATCAGTTCTAGAAATAGGATTAAGTGGTTTCTTCCAGTTAAGAATGTGTGCACTTGGATAATGCTGGTCGCCCGAGAATACAAGCACGCCTTTTATATCATGATCACCAATAAAGGACAATATCTTATTCCGCTCATATTTGTACCCCCCCCAATTGTCATGGCCACCTCTATCAGAGGAAACATCGCCTCCGTATTCGTTTAAAGAAACACTTGAGAACACAATTTTGAATTTAGCTTTCGAGTTTTTTAACTCATTTAACAACCATTCCAATTGCTCATCTCCCAACATAGTCTTCCGTTCACCGTCATCAGTTTGCATAGGAGAACGGTACCATCGACCATCAAGTACAAAGATATCCACATCTGCGATTGAGAATTTATAATAGATTCCGCGATCTTTTTGTTCAAACGAATAGTTAGGGAAATTCTCTTTAAACACCTTTTTTGCTTCTTCTTTATAACGATATGTGCCATCAGAATTGTCCATACCGTAATCATGATCGTCCCATGTAGCCACGAGTGGAATACTACTGGCCATATTTTGAAAGTTTATGTCAAATACACGATTGTATTTATTTCTGAAAGCCTGCAGCACTGTTTTGTCATTGAGAATAATTTCACCTTTCTTACCCATTACCTGACGAAGGCTGTCATTTGCGAGATAGAGTTCAATCTTATTTACGTCACCGTCGTAGTCGGCATACATTTGATCACCAAGTAACGCCACAAACGATGGAGACAATTGTTCTATTTGTCCAAATACGTTAAAGCCCATATACTTTTCCCTTACGCAAGATGAAAAAACGAAATTGAATTTTCCCACCTTCCCTTGCGCTGGGAAAGTTCTAAATGTGAACCACCGAGAATAATGACCACCCTCGAACTCAACACGGTACGTATAGTCAGTACCAGGATTGAGGTCTTTTAATATTAAGTCTGTTGAATTTGCATTCTCAGCGGTAAGCTGTTTCCATTCAGTAAGACTGCTGGATGAGTGATCAGTTTTGTGATACTCAATTCGCACATCACCGTGGGAGATTGCCTTTACCAGGATGGGGACCTGACTATTTTGTGGAATGCCAACAACTGGCGCCCTAAACAATTCATTGGAACTCACACGCCCACAACCAGATAACGTTATGAATATAGAGAACACGAACAATTTATTTCCAATCATCTGATGCCTCCTGCAATGTAGTAGCAAAGGAATCCGAACAAATTAAGCGTTCGTTTGAACTGCCGGGCATAATTGAATCGCAGCATCGCGGCATCGTCTCCCCCGGGGAAGTCGTTTTGGGTCATTCATTCACCCCGATTCATTCTTTCCAATCGTGATGACATCAATGCATAGCCATTGGTAACGGCTGACCACAATCCGGCGCCACCTTTCTGAAATCTAATCCGAACAGTTTTGCCATCGTCGCTGCAATATTATTTTGATACACCTTCGGTATCTGAAACAATTCCCCTTTCTTTGGAGTATCCGGGCCTAATACTGCCACCCAGATATATTCTGATTCCGGTATGTCTTTCCCGTGATCAATCCACTTCTCCGAATCACTGCTTCCCCGGCCATGATCTGAAGCTATGATGAATGAAGTTTTACCCAGATACTGTGAATCGGATGATACAAATTGCCAAATCTGAGCCAGGTAATTGTCAACCCGGTGGGCAGCTTCGAGCACTTGATCGTACCGCTTATCGTGCGCCCAATCATCAGTTTCAGCAAATGAAAAATAAAAAACCTTCGGCTTGTGTTTTTTTATGAACTCCATGCCGTGATAATACGTCATAGCGTCATATCGTACTGATTTCCATTGTTTTGGAATTTCATTTTGAACGACATTGAGAAACATTTGCATCGGAACCAACTCTCCATCTTCCACGGGGACATATCCGGCATTGCAGTAAAGTGCCCCCGGCTTCTGACTAACGGCAAACGGAAACAAATCCCACGATGCAAATGTGGCAATCTTGGTATGTGAAAGACCTAATTCATTCTTGAGAAATTCAAGAACAGTTATCGCTGGAATTTGCTTCTTCTTATTTGTCATAATTTCCGGTTGAGAACTGCCCGTGAGTATCTCGGCATATCCGGGGTATGATGTGCGAATCTCATTAGTAACGTTGACTTCGCTCCCAAGATTTCGATTTCCATACACCACCCCCTCGTTCACCAACGTTGTCCAAAAAAATGGCATCAACGCTACCCGGCGCGCCTGTACCGAATCCCTCCAGAATTTTTCCCGGATTCCAATAGTATCCTTCACACCCCCGCGGACTCTGTTCAGCAATTGTCTGTCCGCACCTGTAAATACTTCGTTCCATCGTAAACCGTCGACTGTTATCAGAAACAGATTTTCCGTTTTGTTTTGACCAACCGCCGCAAACGTACTGAGCAATGTTACGGTCGACAACCACAGAAAACGTGTTCTCATAGTCATAGATCATCATCTTTCCTGTAACTGCCTGTGCCCAATCACTTAGTTATTTAATTACTGATGTTACGCAACGGGTTATCATCAACGGTCGTTACCATTTCTAAGCAAGCTTCATGTCGCTCCGATGGAGCTTTAGGCTCTTTGTCCTTGTCGTTTCTATAAATATTTTGCCCCGATGAGGCTGAAAAACAATCCAACTCCGGTAGGAGTAAAATGTTTATAGAATCTATCCCTTCACATCAAGAATCGAGCTCCGATAGGAGCGGCATGAAATCATAGTCGTGCGTAACATCAGTTAATTAGTACCCCGGGCGTTCCACATGAAAATCTGAAGAATGAGACACGCGACCGTAACTGCCATAAGAAAGTAAAATACCGCACTCCATCCCAACTCCACAGAAATCCCGGCGACGAGAACCCCACTCAACGCAGCCCCAATTGAACCAAGCCCGTTAATGAACCCCGCGCCTGTGGACGATGCCTTGCGCGATCCGAAATCCATTGCGGCAGTTGCAGAAATGAGCGTATCAGGACCAAACGTGCTGAAGCCTATAAGGCCTAAAAACAGTGGACCGAGAATCGGATGACCGGCGAAAAGGCTGTACCCATAGATCGCGATGACTAAGAGGGATAACATAATCACGCTTACTGGTCCGCGTCTTGCAGAAAAAAATTTGTCCGACGAGTACCCCGCAGCCACTGTACCTAAGAACCCTGCGAGGGGAAAAATGGCGCTCATATACCCGGCACTATCCGGACGAAATCCCAATACTTTAACTAAGTACGTGCTTAACCAAAACAGGAATGTATACCGGACAAGCTTTAGGAAAAAATAGGAAAAGCCCAGGTTCCAGATATATTTGTTCCACAACACTTCTTTGAGAATATTTTCAAGAGAGTATTCTTCCTCGACACTTGATTCATTATTTTTTTTTCCAGCATCCGATTCACTTTTCAAATACTGAGTGAGACTCGGTAAACCTACATCTTCCGGACGATTTCGCTGCCCCCACAAAAACACCGCTCCCACCACTCCCAGGCCAATAGCTGGTATCCAAAATGCCTCGCGCCATGTTGCAAAACTGATAATGAACGCAGCAAGGCCGGTTGAGACAAGATCACCAGCTTGATAATTGGTACCCCACCATGCCATGATCCTTCCCCGCTCGTTAATGGTGAACCAACTGGACATTGTTTTCATACTGTTCGGCCATCCTGTAGACTGAGCCAGACCATTCATTCCCATGAGAATAGCCATGACAAGAATCGAGGACGCTGCAGGGAAAAGCAGATTGGCAAGAACGCTGAGAGAAAGACCAATAACGATTATCTTACGCGCACCAAACCGATCTCCCAACGGACCCGATATAAACTGTCCAGCAGCGTACATCGTCAGATATGAAGTGATAATAAGGCCGACATCGTGTTCGTTCCATCCAAATTCCTTCATGATGACAGGTTGCGCAACGGGATAATTCTTTCTGCAAAGATAATATCCCGCGTACAACAACCACATCACTCCGAAAATACGGTACCTCCACGAATGAAATGTTGTATGAATCGAAGAACCAAAGGAAGGAGATGTTGAGCGAGCAATTATTTCCACGAGAACTTGACCGTATGACTTGTTAGAAAGTATCTTGAATGAATGTATCTATGCTAAGCTTGAATACGTAACGGCCGTTGAGACGGCATTCCTCCACTCTTGATACTTTCGGTCCCTCACAGCTTTTGATAATTGTGGGAAGTAGACTCTGCGAATGACATTCTTCTTCTGCAATAATTTCTTGTCCGACCAGAAATCGATGGCTGATCCTGCGAGATAAGCCACACCAAGTGACGTTGATTCAGACATACGAGGCAACTTAAGCGGAACGCCAAGAATGTCTGATTGAAACTGCATAAGAAATTTGTTCTTTGTTAATCCTCCATCGACATGAAGGGAAGTAATCTTGCGAGACCAACTGGAATTCATCGCTTCAAATACATCTCGAACGCGAAACGATATCCCTTCCAAAACGGCCCTTGCTATGTGGGCTCGGGTCGTACGATTATTGAGGCCAAGAAAACACCCACGCACGGCAGAATTCCAATACGGGGATGCCATCCCGGTCAGTGCCGGCACGAAAACCACCCCGCCAGTCGAATCAACAGACGCTGCCAACGTGTTTGTCTCAGAAGGGTCACGAATGATTCCAAGGCCATCCCTTAACCAATCGACGGCACTTCCGGCAGAATAAACACCTCCGTCATACATATATTGAACACCTCTGTCTGTAGACCACGCTATGGAAGTCAACAGACCGCTCCCTGATTGGGCAAATGTGCTGCCGATGTTCAGCAAAAAAAAAGCCCCTGTCCCGTACGTACATTTTGCTTGTCCAGCACTTAGACATCCATGTCCCATCAGTGCCGCTTGCTGATCGCAGAGTAACGCTGTAATAGGAATTTCTGCGCCGATCAACGATGGAGACAAAACACCACAAATACCTTTTGAAGGCACCACCTTCGGGAGCCAGCTTTGTTTCACATTGAACCCCGAGAGAAGTTCAATATCCCAACGGAGCGTCTTAATATTAAAGAGCATTGTTCGAGATGCAGTAGAATAGTCTGTTACAAATGCTTTTCTGCCTGAAAGATTCCACACCAACCACGAATCAATTGTTCCAATGAACAGATTCTTTTGTCGCGCGGCACGCCCAACCGAAGGCACATGTTTTATCAACCATTGGATTTTCGTTGCAGAAAAATACGGATCTATCCGAAGCCCCGTCTTGTCACGAACATGACGTGCAAAAGTGGAATCGCGATTTAATGCATCACACACCTTTTCTGTTCTCCGATCCTGCCAAACAATCGCGTTGTAAAGGGGTCTCCCCGTCACAGCGTCCCAAGCGATCACGGTTTCTCCTTGATTCGAGATCCCGATAGCAGCAATTTCGGATGATTTCACTCCAGCATTTGTCATCGTCGCAAGTATGGAGGCAATAGTTGTTTCAAGAATCTCTCGTCCGTCATGTTCAACCCAGCCTGGCTTGGGATGGATTTGGGCATGATGGGCCGTCTCTCCTCCCACGACATTGAGATGTCTATCGAAAAGAAAGACTTTTGTAAGGGTCGTGCCCTGATCAATCGTCAGAATGAACCTCTTCTTCACCGCGAACCTTTGAAGAATTACTTTGTGTGTTGACGCGCGAGCAGAGGACACTATGGGCCTACTGCGACGGTTCTTAATCAGACCATTTGCGGGATTGTCATCCTTGTGAGATTGATCCTCATCGTACCCGACCTCGCACAGAGTAGGAGTCTTTGCGACGGGGTCTGCGCTCCAAGGGTCGCAAACGAAATCTCTCATTCACCACTGTTATAATGTCATGCGAATGGACAATCTGTGAACGGCTTTAAATACCCCCCAATCTGCGTACGCATAATCAATGGAGGTCCCGATACTTCCGACGCTGGCACTGACGCCGAGACCGAGTGTTAACCCGTTCATTCGTTCCGAATTGAAGAGCGATTCATATCCGGCTCGCAAGGCTAAATATTGATGGAACGTGTATTCGAAACCAACGTTAACGGTTTCAACGTTGTTGTTTGGATGCATCACGTCGGCGGAGAGGGTGAGGAGGTGGTCTTCCGAAAACAGCTTAACCTGCTGGGCGATTCCAAATCTAAAAATCAAAGGCAACGGATATTCATCGGTGGAATAGTTAACACTAATGTTTTCCACACCGGAATTGTTCTTGTCCGGATCCACAGCATTTAACAGATCTCTTCCGGACAATTGCATATTGGTGCCAAGATTTGATAAGCTGAATCCTAACTTTAATCCTTCCCATTGTGTTTGGTACAGTGCTGCGAGATCAAGGGCAAAGCCGTGTGCGGAGGTATGCCAAATTCGTTGATCGATATATTTAGCGTTGAAGCCCAAGCTAAACCGATCTGTGAGATTATAGGCAAATGAGAGACCCAGCGCCAAATCGCCCGCGGCATAGTACTCACCAGTTCCCTCCTCCTGGCCGATCACGCGTACGGGCTGGTCGGGCATGCCGAACGTTGATACCGAAGCGCCAATCGAACCGATCCCGCCGAGAGGGAAAACAATTCCGGCAAATGTGAAGCGGGTGTCGCCCAGCCAGTTGAAGTACGTAAACATTACTTCGATATTTTCGAGGCGACCGATTCCGGCGGGGTTCCAGTACATCGCAGTTGCATCGTTGGCTAGTGCAACGTAAGCACCCCCCATAGCTTGTGCTCGCGCGCCTACCCCGATTTCGAGAAAGGCAGCCGCGGTAGTTCCCACATTGGAAACGGTTTGTGCCTGCAGGCGCGTGAGGGGCTCCAACGTCAAGAGGGAACCGATAACCACTAGAAGTATCGTGCGCCATTTGTACATGGTATAAACAATCCTCATGTTTGATTGCTCCTCCGCGATTACGCTGAATTGTCTACTTTATTAGAGCGAATCGACCAATTTTCTCACCAATGCCAGGGGCATCGACGTGGAAAAAATAGATTCCAAACGCCGCTTCAAGACCATCTCTTGTGATCAAATCCCAGGGAGCCCGCCCATTGTCACCTTCGGCGACATGTTCAAGTGTCTTGACGTGCGTACCGCTCGCGGTGAAGATCTTGATGGTGCACTGCCGGGGAAGATTTACAAATTCAACAAGTCGTTGGTAACGACCGATAAAACCTGTGGGGCGTCTCGGTTCTAGAGAGTTTACCGCTACATACGGATCAGGTACGACGTAAACGTTTGCAAGAGCTTCTTTGGCGCGGCTTACAGAGTATTCCGATGCCCTCATCGAAAATTCAAAGATATCAGTTTTCGCAAACGGTTTGGTTGTTGTAACTTTCAACACATGCCCCGGTTGGGGTACGGTGTATGGAATTCCGGCGGTTGTATCAAATTTCAATCTCCAAGAAGTCTTCCGAATTATGTTGCTTGAAGGACTCAAACGCTCGAGAACGAGCACCAATTCATCTCCTGCACTTATCCGGCGATTACGGTTTGCGACAGGTTCAATGAATTCGAAATCGATGGGGCGGTCGTCAGTGAGATTCCAGACATAGAAGTAGACAGAATCCCTGTTGGTTGGCGCTCCGTATGACCTTGCTGACAACGTGTCCGTCACCCGGATCTCAAAATCGACAGGAAAACGTATGGTATCTATTCGCGACGGGCCATTTGTATTCGCTACAGTGATTTTAGGAACCAAGTTATTACTCGATGATCTTCCGGACCATTCGATGCGAGAAATATTGACTTTGTCCACATTGGAAAATCTAAGCTTGAATCCATCTATAATCGTTTTTTCCAGTTGCTCGCTATTGAAATCAACGGTATCAACAGCGTAGAGCGTCCTTGCGGTTGTCTTATCAATTAATGAAA
The DNA here is from genome assembly GCA_046597825.1 of Bacteroidota bacterium. Classification (GTDB taxonomy): domain Bacteria; phylum Bacteroidota; class Ignavibacteria; order UBA10030; family UBA6906; genus CAADGV01. Next base: position 22,050 of record JBKJJX010000074.1, read on the forward strand.
ATCCGAGTGTCTGGCGGAAAATGCTGTCGCGCTGCGTAAATGTTATTTGATAGGTTCGATCACGTGCGGAATCCGGTCGTGCAAGCTCAACATCTACTGAGCCAGTCGCTGTGCCGTGAACATGCACGGGGCGTTGAGAGAAATCAGCGGATGTATACCCTGCCGCTGGCTGTCGTGGGGTCACAACCGCCACATTTCGGTCTTTCGAAATGACATTACCAAGAAAATCAACTTCTATAGTTTTCCCCGATTCGCTCGGCGCAGTCCGCTCTGCTTCGCCGAGAGTACTATCCCTCACTAATCCTCTTGCGTAAAAATCGCGATCAAACCCTTTGCTCACCGAAACAACAGCATAGTAATAGGTTCTGCCGTTCGCTACAGTCGTATCAGTAAAGGAATGCCTGAGTCCCGAGTCGGTCCCCATGTCGTACACCGCACCAATGCCGCTGAGGGGAACTGGATGAGGTCCGTACAACCCGTCTATCTTGTCGAATTGAGCAATCGGTTTCCATAAGACACCGTTCCCAAACGCATCTGTTATCGTTTGGATATCATTGAAGTGGGGATCCGTTGAGCGGTAAATTTTGTACATCTCAAAGTTCTGTCCGTAAACAGGATCGAGCTGGGTTTCGGCTTGATCGTCCCACAAGAGGTACACCTTTCGGTCTCCCGGTATGGCGGTAAGGGTTGGCTTCAGAGGAGGTTTTGAAAAACTAAAGTCCGCATCATATATTCTCTGCATGATTCGCTTGTGTCTGAGAATATCGGGAAAGTCGGTACCGAACAAACAAGCGATAGCAAAACGTTCAAAAGGCATCCGCGCTCGCGGCGGTGGAATGTTTGGAACAGCGGGAAGTTGAAAATAACCAGTGCCATACGAAAAGGCAATATCCGGCGCCTGGGAAGCGGGGGTGAAAATACCCGGTTTGATAATTGTCGTCCAGTATCGTTCGTAATCCACCGGCGGATCAATACCGCCGGCGTAATAACTTGTTAAGCCAATTTGATCGATTTCACCGTTGTCCGTAAATTCAAAATGCGGTTCACCTAAGGTTGGCGTTCCGTTACCCTCTCCTACATCCGGACCAGTCCATCCTTGATCATAAGGCCCAATGCCATCTGCGCCTTTATCATCACGGATGGGTTCCATATCGAGGATGCCATTACCGTTTACATCTTCGCCAGGGTCGAGAATACCGTTATGATTCAGATCTTCAAAATCATACCTTCCGTTGTGGTTCAAATCAGTATAACTTACCCAGTTGTGATTGTCATCGATACCGTTATATTGACTTTCATCGATCAGGCCGTCTTCATCATTATCTATTCCGTCATGATCATTACCAGGACTTTGAAGAAATGCAAAACCAAAGTATCCTGATCTCTTCCCTTGCGGGTTCACTCCGGTAACATCCCATTGATACGTTATGTCATCAATGGTATCAAAAGACGAAGCGTCGTTCGCAGAAGTATTGGCAACATCCGCGTCAACAAACATGCCGAGGATGTTCCGTTTAAGATCTTTCGGGCTCACATTTCGAACCTGGTAAATATTCATCCATATATCTTGTGCAAGCGGGTTCGACCATTGCATTCCCCAAACTTCTACCTCGAGTCCTACGCCCCTTCGTCCGCCCTGAAGATATGGAAGGGTATCATTGGGAAACGGATAATAAGGGAATTCATCATTACTGCGATCGTCCATCACATAATAACTTTCCTGATCTGAGCGGGGGAAAGCGCCGAAGAGTCCGTTCCACTTGTTGCGACGATCACCCAAATTTCCTGGATAACTGCCCGGAGGCCAGTCGTACGGCCACGTCTCCGGAAGGTGACTCATCGCCGGGTAGTTCACAACATTATATAGGCTTCTATCGAGTTTCCCGTTTCCGTTAACATCTTCGCCAGGATCAAGAATACCGTTGCCGTTCAGGTCCTCATCGATACCCCGCGTTGTTCTTCCGTTGTCGTTAAAATATCCCAGCTTTGGTTCCCATCCCCAGTTGTGATCTCCGCTGGGTGGGTTATGTGCGCTTGCCCCGCTGTACCGATTGCAGATTATGTGAAATGTGTCGCCATTGGCAATAGTTACTTCTGACGCAACCCAGAAGAGAAATTCAAAGCCGTATGTAACACCGCTTCCTACCGGCCATTCCATGCGCGCCTCAACCAAATTCCGGCTGCCAAGATTGCCGTAGTTTGAAAACGCGCTGCGGATGCGGTTGCCGGTGTGGATTCCGGCGCGCTCCAGCGGATCCGGAAAAGGGGGAACAGCAGGAATATCTTTCCCAACTATCTTTTGTACTGACTGAGCGCTGACTTCTTGCATCACATGAAAGCAGAGAACCATCAGGATAAAACAGCAATATGGATATCTCCCGCCGAACATTTTTCTGCCTCTAACTAATAATTGAACGAAACTCCTATTTGGATCCTTCGCGGGGCAGCGTACCAATCCTGATGAATATCAACATCACTTAATGTAAAAAGGCTGACGAGCTGGCTTTGTTTGTAGCCCACCACGGTTGGAAATCGATAATCACTGCCCGCGCTTCCGGTTGTAGGATGCACGCGCGTCTCATTTTTTACGTCGAAGAGATTGAACACACGCACGAAAAACGTTCCTTCCACTCCGCCAAACTGAAGCGATTTGCTGGCGTTCATGTCGATCGACATCTGCATGGGTTTTCGTTCGGTATTCCTGAATTTTGTATTGACGTCGAGCAGGATCGGTTCTGGCGTGTACGGTTGCCCTGTTGCAAATCTTCCGACAAAACTGAGTGTCCAGTCGGTTGGTTCGCCGATCGTGAGTGTGCCGTTAAGCGTGTGGCGTTGGTCCCAATCAAGAGGAAGAACTTGCTTCTCTGTTTCGCGAATGAAGCCGCCGGCAGTGGCACCGCGAGTAATTGCGATATTGTTTGGATCGGACTCGTTGCCGTTTCCGACCATGAAGGTGTAGTCCAGTGTTCCAGAGACCAGCCCCGTCGGCCTCTTTTTGATGGCAAGCGTAAAGCCCCAATTGTTCCCATAGTCCCGATTGACCCGTTTTAGGTAGCTCGAGACATTGCCGATCTGTCGAATGATTTCCATGCCTAAGAGATCTCGGAAATCAGAATAGAACAGTGTTGCATCCACTCCCCAATCCTGTGCAACCTGTTGTTGCAACCCAATCTCGTAGGCGGTCGTTTTTTGCGGCTTCAGCTCCGCATTGCCAACAGTATATCTCGAGTCGTTGCTGCCGGCGACTTTGAATTCGGAATTTTGATACATATACTCAAAGGGGGGTAATTTTCGAAAATGACCATACGATACATGAATCACGCCTCGATCCGAAATCGGAAAGGCAACACCGAGGCGCGGACTTACTTGAGAGACAGCCTTTGCACGACGGGCGGGGGAACTACTCAACAAACTTACGCTTCCCGATGCAGGAAGAACGTTGGGATTCTCCAGAACAACAGCATCAGGGTTGAAGTATTCAAATCGGATACCAAGATTAAGAATAAGCTCGTTGATTTCCACCTTGTCTTGAGCATACAGGGCAAACTCAATGGGTTTGTGATGGTAGAAGAGGTCATTGTACCCTGTCTTGCCCGTCCCAGTGAGCGTTGGGAAAATCAGTTTAGGCTCGCGTTGGCGGGCGATGAGAAGATACTCTGCAAACGAAAGTCCGGTCGGAGGAGGGGGAAGTATTTGCTGGAGAATTTCGGGTCTCAATTCATGATATTCAAGTTGATGCTGCGTGGCTTCGACCCCAACCTTGATGAGGTTGTTTTGATTTATCTGCCACGAAAGGTCGAACTTCCCAAGGAGTTTATCGGTTTCAAAAAAAATCTTCCCAAGTTCTGTTCCCCCAAGATAGAATCTGTCTATAGAGGGAGATCGGGTCTGATACCGGGGATCGATGACATCGTTATACAAGAACTTATTACTGGACCGCGTGATGTAGGAGAGGTTGAGGACGTAGAAGAGATTGTTGTCCAGAAGGTGGTTCAGCGTAACAATGTGCGTGGATGCCTTTTGTTCAATGTTAGGAAGACCGTCGGGATTATATCGGTAAGCATCGTCATATACTTTTCCTCTATCATTCTCAATAAAGAGGCTGTATGACGTTTTGATGGCAGATGTGAGTTGATACGCCAGTTTTGCATTGATGGAAATCTTTCTCCGGGGACTCATGGCAACGTATGATCCATCGCCGGTCAGAAGGGAGCTTGGTATGGAGATTGCGCCGTTGATAGTAGCAGGGGAATTGGGAAATTCCCTCCGATACCAATCGCGATACGTGGCGATCGGGAACGCATCCGGCGGTGTTGTCAGTCTTTTCCCAAATAAATAACCATCATCGAGGTTGTACCGGCCGAACACGTAGAAACCAAGAGAAGGAAGAATCGGGACGGGGCCGCTGAGCGAGGCTTCGATGTTTGTCTCATTCAATGGACGAATGGTGCGCAATCCTAAGAAGATGTTGTCGGCGCTATGATAGCTTCCGGAATACGCGGTAACGGATCCCGAATATGTTTCCCGAGGCTCGCCAGAAATAATATTGATAATTCCTGACTGTGCCTGACCATACTCAGCGTTAAACGTTCCGGAGATGACTTGCAGAAACTGAATGTTCCCCTTGTCGACTTCGACGATACTGCCGCCAGTCGGCAAGAATTGGTCGCTCACAGGGACCCCGTCGATCATGTAGGCTATTTCAGAGCTCCTCCCACCGCGAATATGGAGTGCACCCCCCGCATCACGTACAACGCCTCCTTGCAACTGAAGAATGTCGTTAAGATCCTGCACGGGATATGCCTTGATCTGTTGAGCATCAATGGACGCCTGGGTGTTCGTCCTATCCACTTGGATCATTGGTTGCTGGGCTGTTACAACAACCATGTCCATTGTCACCGTCTGTTGCGTCAGATCCACATTCTGTGTCGTCGTCAGGTCTGCACTTACTTTTACCTTGATCTGTACAGTCGCATAGCCGATCGAGGAGACTCTCAAGGCATGCTCACCGGGCGGAATATTGAGAATGACAAAATAACCTTCAGAATCCGTTACTGCACCCAGACTAGTCTTTTCAAGCACAACATTTGTACCTATTACTGGTTCGGAGGTTTTTGCATCTTTTACTCTACCCGCTACTTTACCGGTCGTGCCCGCACGGAGAATGCCCGAGAACAAAAGAAGAACTGCACACACCGATATAATTCTTGAATGAACCGTCGGTTGAACGAACATTATGATATCCTGTGAAAGGCAAACGAATTACGTCGTATCATCACAGAGAAGGGGTGTTCACCCCGTCCCTGAAATTAATTTACTAATCCTGATGGCATTTACCCAAGTCATGCGCAAGTATGAGTCGCTTTACGCTCGACCACTCCCGGCACGCGGCAACATTCCCCTAAGGGAACCTTCGGACAACTCATCGGCGGCGGACAAACGCATAAACAAGAAATCATCGCACTCTATACTCAAAGGCTATCTTGCACCAACCATTGCCACAAAAACTCGTCACTCACTCGGTGCGGTAGAACGATACATTCGTGACTTTTCCCGAAGGGATGGCTTCGCCAGAAGCGGTGCGCCTGCTCTGCTGCAGGCATAGTTTGCTTGCTCCGAAGTTCGATGAATGTTGATACGATCTCGCGTATCATTCGACCGTCCCGCCAATGGCGGGACGGTCAGGCAAGCATCTTGATCTTCTGCGGCCTGATAGGTAATATGGTTCCACCTACTTTTGAGTAGGTATCATTTGATACTATTTCAGCAGCAGCATACTCTTTACATGAACGTAAGAATTACTATTCTTCCCGATACCAGTTGCTGTTATCTTGTAGATATACACGCCGGAGGCAACACTGTTGCCACCTTCGCCCCTTCCGTTCCACTTTACTTGGTGGGTACCGGCAGGATGAATGCCGCTCACAAGTTGCTTGACCTCACGTCCGAGTATATCAATCACAACAAGTTTAACATCTGAAAGCGCTGGCAGTGAGAATTCGATGGTGGTTTCGGGATTAAATGGGTTGGGATAATTCTGTGAAAGAGAGAACCCTTCAGGTGCATGCCCATAATCGTCACTGACGCTGGTGAGGGGATCTGCCGGAGTTCTAATAACACCAACTCCGACATTAATAGCCCATCCGCTATGCGTGAGAAAACTATTTGGACCAACAGGGGGGCTGTGAATTCCGAGTTGCTCGCTTGAGGAATTTACCCAGACAACATTTCCTGCCGCATCGACGGTGAGGTCACGGATGTTGTTTCCTCCTCCGCCTATGACGTTGGTTGTGTCGCCGGCGTTACTGATGCTAAGCCCTGTGGCAAAGCTGTGCGAAGCAACTGATTGGCCGGTTGCCATGCTATATCCAATCACGTTGTGCAGCGGACGCCCGTCGGTATTCCTGCGCGAGACATAGACTCTTCCATGTATTTCATCCAACCCTATGCCAGCAAAATTTGAGGCACGGGCAATTGAATCCAGATTGTATCTTATTGTGTCCCTCCCGGATTGATACCTCCTTTGATACGGCGGTCCATCAGAGAACGCTGTGTGCCACACTTGCGTCATTGATCCGGGTGCTCCCGTCCATTTCGTCAGCCCATATATCGTATTCCTTACTGCCCAGTGGGCAACTTCCTGTTGAACAACATACAAGGCTCCCTGCGAATCCATTTCAATGCGAAAAGCTTTCGGAGCTTGTACATTCGAAAGAGCTTCGACGCCCGGTCCTGTGTACGTTCCTGAACTTGCACCTATGGGATAGGATTTGATACGTGCTTTCTGAAAATCATCTGTCCAGAATGCGCGAGCCGATGTATCGGGATTGAAATTGAAATCTCCATCAGCATCAGACCCGAATGCGATCCCGTTCTGCTCAACAGTGTACAATACCCGACCCGTCCCTGTACCTTTGACGAGGATATCAGAGACTGGAGAATGATTCGATAAGTTGAAGAATCCAAGAACGCTGTCAACGCTTGACGTTGCCCACAACCCATTGCCCACTGCCACACCTCCGTTGGGACGTGGTGCACCACCTAACCCGTTATTACCATTACTGGAAACAGACGCTGCATATACATCATCATTGGGACCTACATAAAGTGCAAATGGAGCACCTTCATACCCGCTGAGCCGGGACCATGGAATCCTGCTATTGCCGGCCGCATATGCAAATGTCTGGCTTTCCAGATAATACTGACCGTAGGCATTAAACATATAGACGCCGCGAGGCGTCGGGATTGCGCCAGGATTGCTTGACGTTCCACCGGTGCGTTCCGCGACGTAAATCATACCGAAATAGATGCTGTAATCTCTTTTATTAGTTGCAACCCCAGCCGAACTCCAAAACCAACTGTCGGGTCCTGTTTGGTAGCTGATGAGTTGCCACCGAGTGTGTCCGACCGAATCTGCGGCATTGATTTCAATCACATAAGTTCCACTTGTTGCAAAACCACCGCCATCAAAGCTGCCATCCCACACCACTTCGTTAAGCCCAAGTGTAGTCCCGGTCTGAGGCCTCACCCGAGAAAAAGTTTTCTTCGCTACTAACCCAGGCCATTCCTTAATAATCACTCGGACAGATGAGGCATTTTCATTCAAGAAATAGCCTATCGTTGCCGGAAATGTCCCGTTATAAGTAACAGTGATCCCAGATGCAAAAATATTTGCAGGTAGGTTGGCTGGTAGAACAACCAGTAGAACAACTATACCGAAAAGTATTTTTACCATTGCGTGTATCCTCCTTGTGAGTTGGTGGTGAGATGAGGACCGACTGAACTCTTTACGCGATTCGCCGTAATGTCAGTGGTCGAGGAATTGTCATTTGCGTTTCCTGGGGGTCACCTTCCCTTCGAAGGAAGGTCAAAAATTATGCTGTTTCAGTTCCTGGGTTATCTCATACAGGAGGAGTTCGAGTATGGCCAGTTGAGCAATGCGCGGCTGGCAAGAGTAGCTTCCCATTAGATTGTCTGCGATACACGTATTAATGGTGATATCCGATTCGTCGCTAAGCGGTGAGGGATTGAAGTTCGAAATGCCGAGTGCAAATACTTTATTTTGCCGCGCGCGTCTGAGGGCAAAAACCGTTTCATCGGTTTCCCCTGAATGAGAAATTCCCACGATCATATCGTTCGAACCAAGAAGGGGAACGAGACTTTCGATCAGCGAGCGGTCGGAGAGACAAAAACTCTGAATTCCAATGCTGCCTAGGGCATCAGAAAGAATGTAGCCTACACCTGCTGATCCGCCCAAGCCAACGATAATGATTCGTTCCGATTTTACGAACCGCTTCGCAGCTTTTCCGATCAATGGAAGGTTGCAATTTCCAATGGTTGCATCAAGTTGACGCTGTAAATTTGTCCAAAAGGTCCCCTTGACCGTATCCGATGTTGACAAGCCCTCAATTTCCTCAAGAGGAGACAACCCCCGTCGCAGCAACTCGGGAATCAAGGCACGTTTGAAATCCTGATACCCAAGGAAACCGAGCGCGCGACAAAAACGCATGACTGATGCATCGCTTGTTCCGCATTTCTTCGCCAACCCCGCCATAGAGAGAAATACTAACTGATTAGCATTTTTCTGGACAAAATCAGCCACCTTCTTTTCTGAGCGGCTCAGGGAGTTGTAGAGTACGCTAATAAGATTAAGCGGACTTTTGATCGCTGCAATGCTCTCATTCTTATGCAGTATTTGCAACATTCTCTTTCATAAAATGTTGTGAACAAAACTTCAAAATGAATATACATCATTCTTGAGGTGATGTCAAGTAGAAAATAAGAAAAATGGTTGCTCTTTTGGTCAGATTTGAGAGTGGCTTTGAGCCAGTTCCCATGTGTGAGCCTGACTCCAGCAGCATTGGCTACATGGGATGCGTCCAGGAATTGCTCGACTCACCGCAACTGAAGCGAATGGTGCTGTGAAGTTAAACAAGGCGAGCAAGCTGTTGCTCGCTAAGTAATTGCTCGACTGTCACTAGACTACTCCAAAACACAAACGGCGAACATTACTGTCCGCCGTTCCTTTACGTATGCTTCGTCCCCAAATCTCTTACAAACTTCTGATGCTGATCGTCAAACTCATTTATGTCGTTTAGCAGACCCTGCATCGATGGTCGTATCGGCGGCATCGTTGCTTCAGGGGCCTGCTGGAACTGTGTGGGTGGAAACAGTCGTTGGAGTCGTTGCTTGTGGATTTGTTCTTCTGCTCGTGTCTTTAGCAGATCCTTCATTAGTTGTTTTTGGTGTGCGTGGTACCGTTTTAGTAGTGTGTCTATTTTGCTCATTGTTTTATTCTTCCTTTGGTTTATCTATGCCGTCGATTTTTGTACCCGGGGCCGACGGCTGTTTGGCCGGTTACAAAGTTACACCGGTTACTTGATTTTCATATACCCTATGGTAACGCAGGTCTCACACATGACAGCTACTACTGAATCACTATCTATATGGGGTATATTTATATGTAACCATGTAACCAGTATCTCTTATGTCTAAATTGTCCTTATTCTATTGGGTTTTTTGCTGATTTTCTCGGTTACACCCGCATGTAACCAGGTGTAACTAAGTGTAACCGTGACTGCATCTGGCTACAATCTGCCTACAATGCCCATAACTTTTTACGTTGTAGGCAGCCGTAAGTTCAATAAATTCATTGTT
>JBKJJX010000148.1:0-6136 GCA_046597825.1 Bacteroidota bacterium
GCAAAAGACAGCCGAGTTGCAATCCTTAACGATGGTACAAAGTTGCAGGTGAGCAGAGCGGGTTACGCGAAACTGAAACAGTTTTTGTAATAGTGACCTGAAAATAATTCGACTCCGCTTCGCTGTTCTCGACGTGACGCGTTTGCACTAACAATCCCATTGTTTGAATGATTGGAATTCGTTACACTCAATCCGTAAATGAAGAAGGAAGTTATGAATTTATACGTCGGCACAAGCGCATACAGCATCAAGGAGTGGAAAGGAAGTTTTTATCCCAAAGATATTTCCGCCAAAGATATGTTGAAGTTTTACAGCAGTAAGTTCAATTCGGTGGAGATCAACAACACATTTTATCGCTTGCCTGCCGAGAGTGTTGTTCGGTCGTGGGGAGAGCAGGTGCCGGACGGATTTAGTTTCTCGATCAAAGCATCTCAGAAGATTACACATTTCAAGCGCCTGAAAGATGTTGGCGATGAAATAGAATACCTCGTCCGCGCAGCCCGGACACTCGGCGAAAAACTTGGCGTTCTTCTTTTTCAACTTCCTCCGAACATGAAAAAGGACCTGCCGCGGCTGCAGGCATTTCTTGCAACATTCTCCGGTGATATTCGCGTCGCGTTTGAATTCCGCCATGCGTCATGGTTTGACGAGGAAGTATTCGGGCTGCTTCGTCAAAACAATTGCTCGTTGTGCATTGCAGATACTGATGATGAATTCGAAGTCCCGTTTGTGCAGACGGCAGACTGGGGTTATTTCCGGCTACGTCGTGAAGGATATTCTCCGGCTGCGCTCAAAAAATGGATGAAGCGGATAGAGGATCAGGACTGGAAAACGGCATTCGTTTTCTTCAAGCATGAAGACGAAGGAATCGGGCCAAAGCTGGCAATGCAGTTTTTGAAATTGCGGGAAGCTCCGGTCAAAGCAGCAAGCCGGAAAACGAAAAGCAAATCCGCTTGAGTATTTTCTTTTCTCTCAAATTATGACTTCTGCCGTCAACGAAAAAAAAACCGTCGCCCTCTCCTCCGTTGCAGCCGCACTCGTTCTGACCGGAATCAAACTTATTGTTGGCCTTCAGACGAACAGTCTCGGAATTCTCTCTGAAGCGGCACACTCCGCCCTCGACCTTGTCGCAGCGCTTATGACCGTCGCGGCTGTGATGGTCGCCGATAAACCGCCGGACAAGGAACACCCTTATGGCCACGGGAAAATTGAGAATGTTTCCGCACTGGGTCAAACAATTCTGCTTGTTCTGACATGCGCGTGGATTATTTTCGAAGCTGTGAACCGGCTGCTCGTTCACGAGACACACATTGAGACAAGCGGCTGGGCGTTCGCAGTCATGGGAATTGCAATTGTTGTCGACTTCGGCAGATCCCGTGCACTCAGCAGAATCGCGAAACGACACAACAGTCAGGCACTCGAAGCGGATGCACTGCATTTTTCCAGTGACATCTGGACTTCACTCGTTGTTATTCTCGGGCTCATTTCCGTATCGCTGGGCTATCCGACCGTTGATGCCATTGCGGCAATTGCGGTTGCGTTCCTTGTTCTTTTTGTGAGTTACCGGTTGGGACGGAGAACTGTTGATGCATTGATGGATCGTGTCCCGCAAGGCATGTACGAAAAGATCCTGGAAGAAATCGAACATGTGGATGGCGTTGACGAGGTGCGGAGTATCCGGTTGCGACCATCAGGAGCAAAAGTATTTGTCGATACGAGCGTTGCAATTAAACGGACGCTCCCGTTTGAACGCGCACATACGATCATGGACAATATTGAGCGAACGATCCACACGCTGCACTCCAACGTGGATGTCGTCGTGCATGCTGAACCGCTTGAAAGCCCCGACGAAACGATCGCAGACAAAGTCCGCATGATTGTCTTAAAGAAAGGACTGCCTGCGCCGCACAATCTTGAAGTTCACTCGGTTCAGGGAAAGTATTACGTGGACTTCGATATTGAATATCAAAAAGGAAAAACCTTTATCGAAGCGCACGAGATGACGGACGAGATCGAAAATGCGATACGCGAAGACATGGAATCGGTGCAGAAAGTCACCATCCATATGGAGGAATATGAGCCGGGGGAAAGAAATTTTACCGATGTGACTGAAGACGAACGACTTCTGCTTGAGCAGATCCGTTCATCCCTTCTCAACGACGGGCGTATCCGCGACACCTCAGGCATTGCACTGTTGAAAGTGGGCGGAACCTATAATCTGACTCTTACCTGTCACATCGACAAAACAAAAACATTGGATGAAGTCCATTCCATCATCGCAAAGATCGAAAGCGATTTGTACCGGCACTTCCAGCAACTTCGCCGCGTCACTATTCACGCCGAGCCCGACTAAACAGCTTCTCCCCTCTTTCAATCCCTTCAAACTGATTCAATATGGCTGTGGCGTATTAGCTACATACAGCTAATTTTGTAGACAATCCTGTGTGGCCAATATGTCCCTGTCAAATCCATACTCCTCAAAAATCATCCAATCCAATCTAAAAAAGAAGAAGTGGTGGTAGATGTAGAGAGTGGCATTGGTTTTGGAAGAGGTAAGTCGACATGTATCCCCAACATAGTGAGCAGATGATGACAACTGATCGTTTCTCCCGTGAGGCCCTTCCCCATATCGATGCTCTGAGAAATTTCGCGTTCAAACTCTGTCATGACGAGCACTATACAAACGACCTCGTCCAGGAAACGATGCTTAAAGCATTCAGATCATTTCACATGTATCAGGAAGGAACGAACTGCAGGGCCTGGCTTTTTCAGATTTGCAAGAATTCGTACATCAACGATTACAGGCGCAAGGCGTACGAGACCGTCGCGATGGATTTTTCTGAAGAGAACACGGGTGCAGCCGATGATAGCGTGCTGCGAACAAGAAAAATATCGCTGGGTGACAACAGCGTTCTTGAAGCGCAAGATTCAATGGTGGGAGATGAAGTCGCCGGGGCTCTCGAAACCCTTCCACCGGATTATCAAACGGCATTGATACTGAGCGACATTGAAGGTTTTTCGTACGAAGAGATTGCCGCGTTCTCGCAAACACCCATCGGTACAATTCGTTCGCGCATTCATCGTGGACGGAAAATGCTCGCTGAAAAGCTTGAAACATACGCCCGCCAACAGGGCTATGGCCCATCGATGTTTGGGTTTGCACAATAGCATTTCGGCTTTTCGATTGGAACAGCCGGGCAACCCCGAGGGCTTGTTGATTACTGCAGTAGCTCTTACTATATTCAGTCGTATTTCCTGATTCATCCGATCAATTTCTCCGCTCACCTAACCAAGAGGAGCCACCTCATGAAGGGACTGCTAAGTATTACAGCATTCTTTTTTTTCACGATGGCGATTATCCAATCCGCAGAGGCGTTACCGAGATTTCAAAGTCGTACCGGGGCGAAATGCCAGTCGTGCCATATTAATCCGTCCGGTGGAGGAATGCGGCAGATATTCGGACAACAATACGGTCGTGAGACACTACCAGTCCCAACATGGAGTGAGGATTTAGGGCTTGATGACTTCTCCACGAAGCTGACTGAATCCATTTCCATCGGAGCTGATGTGCGGACACTGTTTTATTATCTGCAGGATCCGGTGAAGGACAAAAATGCTTTCTACGAAATGCAGGGTGATGTATATTTGAATTTCAAATTGGCAAAGAAAGTCAGTCTCTACGTCGAAAAAGGACTGAGCACAAACAATTTTGAGATGTTCGGGCTGCTGAACATTCTTCCTGCGCAAGGATTTATCAAGGTCGGCAGATTCATCCCCAACTTCGGAATGAAGGTGGATGAACACCGCGTTTTCACACGCCAATACACGGGCTTCAGTCAGGAAACAGCAAATCCCTACAATACCGGAGTCGAGATCGCGTTTTCTCCCGGACCGGCTACAATTACAGGCGGCATTTATAATTCGCAGGATGGTGTCGCTCCGGGTATCGGAAATCAAAAAGCATTTCTTGGACGCGCAGAATCAATTTTCAAAGCCACCGAGCAAATGAATATCGGGCTGGGCGCTAATCTTTATTACAAAAATGTCGGCGGAACAAAATCCACAATCGTCGGAGGATTTGGTTCAGTCAGTTACGGGGATTTTACAGTAATGGGAGAAGTGGATTGGGTGAAGAAGACAATCCTCGGCGACACAACGGCGTTCGTTTTATACGCTGAAGCGGATTACGTCGTAACACCGGGATTGGACCTGAAATTCATCTACGATTTCTATGATCCGGACAAGGATTTGAAAACGGGATCAATGTCCCGCCTCAGTTTCGGCTTTGAATTTTTCCCGATCAGCGGCGTTGAAGTTCGGCCACTGTATCGCATCTTGACTGAAAAGCCAAACGATGTGAAGAACAATGAGTTTAACCTGGTCGTGCATTTTTATCTCTAAAGGAGCGGAAAATGAAGAACCGAAAAAGGAAACACGCATGAGACTTCAACGATATAGCGCGCTGCTGGCATTGATTCCGTTCATCGTATCGGTTCAGAGTTGCACGGATATGGGAAGTGTTCCGCCAACTCCCGCATTCATCGCCTCAACGCTTTCCGTGACTCTTGCTCCCGGAGGTTTCACGACTGTAACCCTCGGAGGAGGAACTCCCCCCTACACTATCAGTCAGCAGCCGGCAGCGAATATTGCAAGTGCCACCATAACCAACAACGCAAACGGCAGCGGTGCTCTTACAATTCAGGCAACGAGCCAGAATGTCTCCGGAACAACAACTATCAAAATAAAAGATTCGGATACGCACGGCGCACCAAACTATAACCCCGGCCATAATGAGAATGAAATCGAAATAACGATCGTTGTCAGCGGGTCTGTTATTTCTTTCAGCGGACAGGTTCAGCCGATTTTCACAAACCGCTGCGTAAATGCGGGATGTCATCCGGGAGGGAGTGCGCCCTTTCCGTTGCAGGCAGACGTGAGTTACGGACGGCTCGTCAACATCGTTGCAACCGAAGCTCCATGTGCCGGTATCATGCGTGTGAAGCCATCAGATGCCGCGAACAGCGCATTGTATCGAAGAATTGAAGGCACCTGCGGAAATCAAATGCCTCTCGGTAGAACTCCTTTACCGCAAGCAGAACGGATTATCATTCGTGATTGGATCAATCAGGGGGCGGCAAATAATTGAGAGCAACCATTTCAATTGCAATTTCGTTATATAGTTGAGTGTAAAATTTTTTGAGAATGGAGAGAATAATGAATCGTAGTATGGTAAACATGTTTGCAGCCGTAATTGCAATTTCATCGGTGATTGTGTATGCCCAGGAAAAAACAAATACAGGAGTTTCATTTAAGAGTAATGTCTTCCCTATCATTCAGGCGAAGTGTTTGCCGTGTCACTCCGAAGACAATTTCAATCCGAGTGAACTCAGCCTGGATTCGTATGATTTGATGGCAAAGGGAGGAAAGCATGGAGCGCCATTCAAAGCGGGGAAATCCGGTGAGAGTCTGCTGATTGAGAAGACAAGCGACGATCCGCCATTTGGCGATAAAATGCCCTTGAACTCGAAAAAGAAAATTCGTGAAGGACGCGCCTTGTGGCTAACGCCGGACGAGATAAAAACAATCGCAACATGGATTGATCAGGGCGCGAAAAATAACTGAGTAATTAAATTCTGCTGAACCGAAGCCTCGCTTCCCCAATTGGGAGGCGAGGCTTTTTCTTTCTGTTATGGCTGATACAAGCCGGAACGCGCGTTGCTTCTCTTGGTCAATCTGACGATATTTCTTCATAAACCTTCGATAAATCATGGCAGAAGAAATACGCGGATTCAAATTTCCCGGCACCTTGAGGCGATGGACCCTGACCAGGGATGTTGCCCTGAAGGCGGGAATCGTACTCGGGCTGATTATCCTGCTTGCCCTTCTTTTCCCGCGCGGCGAAACCCTTGAACTCGAAAACAAAGTGGGAGTCATCTGGGCTCACTCCGATTTGCTGGCGCCTTTCTCTTTTCCCCTGATGCGCGATGACCGGGATTACGAGACAGAACTTGTCCAGGCAAAGGCGAAGGCCTATTCCGTGTTTGAACGCGACTCTAAGATCGCCGATCTTCAACTGGGTGAACTCGACGCTTTTTTTTCCCACCTGAAAGAAGCACTAAAGACAAGAGCTCGATAT
>JBKJJX010000268.1:0-3278 GCA_046597825.1 Bacteroidota bacterium
ATAAGCATTTCGCTCTCGCGGTAGGAAGCGGGAGAGAGAAAAAATTCGTTCGCGGGTTGATGTTTGCCGCCTACCGGAACAATGGCTCCGTTGAGTATCAGGCGCAGATAATCAGGATGGTAAACGATATCCGGAAGAACGGGGAGACAATGGACTTTGTTGATCGCAAGAATATTATGGAGGCGGCCTATAATTCTTATCGGGGAGATATCGTGGGGAAAGTGAACAAGATTATAGGCGTAAAAGATCATCGGGATACATTCGTGTATCTCACGGCCGGGATGGATACAAGCGCGGCGTACCTGGAGGGTACATGGGGACAGTTGAACAAAAAGGACGATTAGCAAGAATTAGAAAGTGACTGTCACCTTCTGGAATTGCATTTGTGTTTAAATTGCAATTGTATCCGTATTCTCCTAAATTCTTCTGGCACAATATTGGTACATTATACAGGCAGATGAACACAATCCTCCGACATAAGATTATTGGATTCACGCTTGCCGGCATTTTCACGGTGTTCAACATCGGATTGCCTGTTGTCGTAGCGTCATGCCCGATGTCGAAATACACGGATTCCTCTGCTTGCATGTCATGCAATAACGTGCCCTCTGATGGCGTAGCCAGATACATGAACGCCGTTGACAAATCATGCTGCGTCACCAGGTATGCTTCCGATAAGAACAAAGTCGAGTTTCTTAAGACGAATGTTCAATCAGAATCTGCAAAGTATATTTCGACTGCTGACTTCTTCATAGTTCCACAAGCGGTATTCAACACCTCGCAATTCATTGTCCCCGCAAGCGAGGCACCACCGGGAAGTACCGACATTCCCATTCTCATTTCCTCTCTTCTCATTTAAGATTTCCTTTCAAAGATTCTAAACGACCGCATCGAATAATCGCGTTTGTTCGTTTGCGTCATTCAAATCTTTTGTGAGGAAATGTTATGAAATACCTTCTTGCTGTACTGCTGATTTTGCCGTTGCGATTGCTCTCGCAGGATCCGGGCGACACACTTCATCTTAACGATCTTGTTATCGAAGCGTTGAGGAACAATCCTGAGATGAAAGTGTACGAGTACAACCGTGAATTGATGGATGCGCGGATTGGCGAATCCGGCGTTCTTCCGGATCCCGAGCTGACATACATGCGCGAGGATATGCCCGGTTTCGACTGGAATAAATCGATGATGCAAAAGATCCAGCTGATGCAGATGATCCCCTTCCCGGGAAAACTCTCTACCCAAAACGACATAGCAGAAATTCAGGCTGAACACTCTCATCACGAGCACATGGAGAAGGCAAACGAAATACTTGCCAGACTCCGGTCCGCGTACTTCGAGCTCTGGTATGCACAGCAATCACTGCAATTGAACCGGGAGAATGCGCGGCTCCTCCAGCAGTTCACGAAGATTGCGCAAGTACGCTACGGGGTCGGCGAGACTCCGCAACAAGATGTTCTGAAGGCGTACGTGGAGATAGCAAAACTGGATAATCAGCGGGTTGTATTACGCCAACAAGAACTCAGTATGAAGTCCATGTTGGGTGCGCTGCTCAATCGTCCCGTCAGTGACACACTCGGGGTTGCCTCTGCACCGGAGGGAGAGATGTACCTTCCGACGCGTGACACGTTGCAATATTTTTCTCATCGCTTCCGCGGGATGTTGTTGCACGATTCACTTTCGATAGAAGAAAGTGAAAAGGCGTTATCGCTGGCGAAAAAAGATTATCTGCCCGATTTCACGATTGGTTTGCAGTATGTACGGCGGCCATTTGAGAATTTCCGCGGCTGGACTGTCTCGGCAGGAATCAACCTTCCGTTCATGCCATGGAGTCTTGGCAGAACGGGCGCGAAGGTCGAAGCGGCGAACATCTCGATTGAAAAATCCCGCGAGAATCTGAAGAACTCACGCAACATGGTCAGATCTAACATTGACGAGCTTTACCTGAAGGCCGAATCGTTCAGGAAACAATCGGAAAATTACACGAACGTGATTGTTCCGCAAACGCAGCAAGCGTTGCGTGCGAGCATGATGGCATACCAGACGGGCAAAACAGATTTCCTGATGCTCATTGATTCGTACCGGATGCTCGTCGAGCTTTCGATGGAGAAGCTGATGCTGCGAATGCAGTTTGAACAAGCGGTTGCTGAACTGAAACGTGAAGTCGGCTACGCCGGTATTTTTGAAATACGAAACGAAAGGAATTGAAGATGAAAAGTAAACTCATCATTGGTATCGCGTCACTCGTGGTTCTCATAGTCGCTGGCGTAATGATCTATCCGAGAGTGTTTCCCACAAAACCGGAACGGAAGATTTTGTACTGGACAGATTCGATGCTGCCCGGTGACCGAAGCGATCGTCCGGGAAAATCACCGATGGGGATGGAACGGACGCCCGTTTACGCGGATGAAGCAAAGCAAGAACCAACGCAGACACACGAAGAAGAATCGTACTACATATGCCCGATGCATCCATCCGTACGGTCGGATCGTCCGGGTGCATGCCCCGTCTGCGGCATGGCGTTGGTCAAGAAAACGAAAGCCAAAGACATCGGTGTGAAAGACCTTGCCGCCCTTCAGTCCGTTAGCCTTTCGCCGACGCAACGCGTCATGGCAAACGTCTCGACGGTGAGAGCGGAACGTCGGAACATCAGCAGAAGCATCGATGCGGTGGGTGTTGTCAGTTATGCGGAACCGAATTACCGCCACATTAGCATGCGCTTCCCGGGGCGTTTAGAAAAGCTCTATCTCACTTACACAGGACAGACGGTCCGCAAAGGCGATCCTGTCGCCGATGTGTACAGTCCTGAGGCTGTTTCAGCACAACAAGAATTCTTGCTTTCGCTCGATTCCTTTGAGCAGGCGACAAAAGGCGAACAAACGTTTGCAAGTTCCGCTGAGCAGATGCTGGAGCAATCGAAGCAGAAACTTCTTCAGTGGGGATTCAGGGAAAAACAAATCGCACGTCTGCGGGAATCGCGCAAAGTGAATTACGTTGTAACGATCTACTCGCAGGTGAGCGGAACGGTTGTGAAGAAGAGTGTTGATCCGCAACATTACGCGGCAACAGGCGAGGACATGTTTGATGTTGCCGATCTTTCCACCGTGTGGATTTATCTCGATATGTATGAGAAAGATATCCGATTCGTGAGTCCCGGACAAAAAGTGGACGTCAGCGTTGAGTCATATCCTTCCGAAAAGTTCAGCGGTAAAGTCGTCTTCATTGATCCTGTTGTGAATCCCGAAACGCGAACGATTCGTGTCCGCACGGAATTCGCG
>JBKJJX010000082.1:0-3878 GCA_046597825.1 Bacteroidota bacterium
TTGGTATTCTTCACGTTGCGAACATATATCTTTGCGTCGTAAATGTTTGATGAACGGCGCAACAGTCGTTCGGTTTCCGCAACTGCGAGAGGATTGATACGTTCTCCCGGTGAGAACAGAAGTTTCTGGCGGACAGTCCACTCCCGCGTATTGACATGAATTGCGTTCCCGGCTTTCTGCAGCCAGCTGACCCCCTCTGCGTCCGGCTTGCTAATGGATGGGCCGAACACATCCAGCACGCGGATACGAACATCGCGGATAAATTTTCCTTTGAATCTTCTGTAATTCTTTTCCGTGCTCGTTGTGCGTTCTGCAGCAAGGGAATCGTCCTCGTCGATGACAAGGACGTTTCTCACCAATTTGGAAATCCAGTTATCCTTTTCCGAAAACTTTTTGACGTCCTCAAAAATACCGCTGCTGTCAGCGACTTTTATGGAGTCTTTTCTGGTTTGCGCCTTGCTTAGCGAAATCGTAAGAACGAGTATGCATAGCGTAGCCTTTAATCCGAACATGCGTACCTGATTGTTGTACTGTATCAATCCAAACAGCAAAACTGGAATTTAGTTTCATTTCCAAAGTATTAAAATGAGGTGGAAAGAATTATTGCTCCCCGATTTATTTTGCCATATCATAAACAAGCCTCTCCTGGTTTTCAGTTCAGCCATCACCCAATTCAAACGATTTTCATGAACCGGTTTCTGCAGCTGTTATCGATTGTTATATTTGTCCATTCGGCGTTTGCCGCAAATGATTTTTATGTTGCTATCAACGGCAATGATTCCTCGCCGGGTTCAAAGGCAAAGCCGTTTGCGACATTCGATCGTGCACGCGAGGCGGCCCGCATTACTCTTCACAAGCAAGGCCGCAATGCCGGTGTCACGGTGTGGATCAAAGCGGCAGCGTACCGGCTTACCCAAACATTCAGGCTCGATAGTCTGGACTCCGGAACGACGTATCGTTCAATGCCGGACGAAGATGTACGCATCATTGGCGGAAGTATCCTGGATCCTGTGGCGTTTAAGCCCGTTACCGACCAAAACATTCTCCGGGGGTTGACCGAAGAAGCGGGAAGGCATGTCGTTCAGGCGCAACTCAAGTCGTGTGGCGTCAGCGATTTCGGAGAGATGAAACAAATCGGCTTTTCGCTTCCTGTCATCCCGGCTCCGCTTGAGCTGTTCTTCAATGATCGCCCGATGCAACTCGCACGCTATCCCAACCGCGGCGAGATCGCCATCGGCACAGTAGTGGATGCAGGCTCGGTCCCGCGTGTCGGTGATTTTTCAAATCGCGGCGGCACGTTCATGTATTCCGATCCGCATCATACACGCTGGGCGGGACTCGACGATGTGTGGCTTTCGGGAACGTTCATGTGGGGATATGCTGAAGACGTAATCCACGTTGAATCCATCGACACCATTGCGCAGACAATCAAACTCTCCTCGCCGCATATTTACGGCATCGGAACCGGCGAGCCGTTCCGCCAATACATTGCGTTGAACATTCTGGATGAACTCGACGACCCGGGCGAATATTATCTCGACCGGAAGAACGGCATACTTTACTTCTGGCCGCCCGCGCCGCTGAACGGTTCCACGATTGCAGTCTCCAGGCTCGAGCAGCCGCTCATCGCGCTCGAAGGCGCATCGCACGTTACACTGCAGGGACTCATTATTGAATACGGCCGCGGCATCGGCATCTACATTGAAAGGGGAGAAGGAAATCTGATTGCCGGCTGCACAGTCCGCAACATGGGAACGCTTGGCATCATGATGGGGCAAGGCTCAAGGCCTCCCGCGGTTTTAACGAGCGTCGATGCAAACAAAGCGGCGTACAAAGGCGTAGCTGTTAGCGAGCAGATTGGCGACCTGCAAAATCACCTGTACATCGATACGGGGTGGGACAGGCAGCCGGGAATGAGACACGGAATTCTTTCATGCGATATTTACAATACCGGCTCCGGCGGCGTATATCTCGGCGGCGGCAACAAGCGGCAGCTGATCGCCGGCGGTTCGTTTGTCGAGAACTGCCGCATTCACGATTACAACCGCCGCTACAAGTTTCTGTATTCAGGAGTGAATGTTGACGGATGCGGCAACAAAGTGGCCCACAACGAAATCTACAACTCCGATGCGCAGGGAATTTACGTGCACGGCAACGACCACGTGTTCGAGTACAATATCCTTCATGATGTTGCGATGAACTCGGACGATACATCGCCGTGGTATCTTGGCCGCGATCCGGGCGACCGTGGCAATATCGTGCGCTACAATTTTTTCCATCACATCGGCAGGCCGGACAGGATGGTGATGGGCGTGTATCTCGATGACGGCACATGCGGCACTACCGTGTTCGGCAATGTTTTGTACAAGACTGCAACCTACGGCGCTGTGTATAGCAACTCCGGCAGCGACAATATCGTGAGGAACAATATCTTCATTGAATCGTACGGACCGGTTGTGCATATCAAGTCCATGTGGTACGACTTTGCGAAAGGGCAGGTCAACGAATTTTTCGGGCCGCGCGGCATCTACCGTCGGCGGCTTACCGAGGCTGTTGATATTCACACGCCGCCGTACAGCACACGCTACCCGGACCTCACGGACTTTCTCGACCTCATGCCGGACAGCGTTACGTATGTCGGCATGCGGCCGCGGGGAAACATCATGGACAGGAACGTCGTGTACAACTGCCCGGAGGTTCTCCGGCTCACCGCGCCCTATGCGACGTTCGATGGAACGAACAACCTGGTGACTGCAACCGATCCGGGATTTGTTGATGAGGTGAGAATGAATTTTGAGTTGCGCGACGATTCAATCGTCTACAAGAAGATCAAAGGGTTTGAGAAGATCCCCTTTGCGAAGATCGGGCCACATCCTGACAGGTATCGAAAATAACTTTCATCCTAATCCCTTTCCTTGGGGAGGGGACTTTCGTTTTGAAATCCGCGCCACATATTTTTGGGAGAAAGGGCCGGGGGATGACCAACAGTCCGATAGTCAATTAAGAAATCTTTCCTCTTCCAATCCATTCTCGGTAATGTCTCAGTTTCAAATCAGGCTTAGTCCCCCCAACCCATGTCATGCTGAATTGCTCTTTTTCATCATCCTTTCAAGTTTGTTCTCGGTTCGGATTCCGAATAAGAACATTTCGGAATGACGTTTGCTTCCAAACTGGTACACTTCTACATTTTCATCCGCCTTTGATTCTCCTCTCATCTGCTATATATTAAAGAATAATTTCTCCGGGCTTTTTCTACACCAAACTCAGAACTCTTTCATCATGGCGAAATCACCATCTCCCGTTATACTTACTGCGCATGAACTATCCGTGCGATTCGGAGAACAGGTCGTGCTGGATGGCGCATCACTCACGATCCATGAAAACGACCGGATCGGATTGATCGGCAACAACGGCTCTGGCAAATCGACTTTGCTCAAGTGCATTGCGGGCATTTTGCAACCGGATTCCGGAACTGTGTCGCGTCGCAGGGATATCGTTACCGGCTATCTCTCGCAGGATTTTCAACTCGATCCCGCGCTTTCGGTGTATGATAATATTGTGGAGGGCGCGCATGATATTACCGCTATTCTTGCCGAATATGAGTCTCTTCCGTACACGTCCGAACGACGCCATCTTCTTGAAGAACAGATTCATCACCGCGACGGGTGGAATCTGGAAAACAGAATTGAAACGGTGATGCACTCATTGAATGCGCCGGAAAAGAACCGCGACATTGCCACGCTTTCAGGCGGCGAGAAGCGGCGCGTTGCACTCTGCAAAGCAATCATCTCCCGTCCCGGTCTGCTCATGCTCGACGAGCCGACAAATCATCTCGACACAGAGTCGATAGAGTGGACGGAACAATTCCTGTCAAACTA
>JBKJJX010000090.1:0-13471 GCA_046597825.1 Bacteroidota bacterium
GCTCACGCAAATCCAATTCACGTTCGCTGATGCCGGCATTCATCAGGTAGCGCCACCAGTCGGTTTTGTCGAGTTCCCGTTTCTCCTGATCCGTCATTTTGTTAAAAGCGGCGAGCAGCCCGTCGTACTTCTTGTTCCACTCCGGCGGATACACCCAATGGCCGTAGGCCGAATATTCATTTTTGTAGATGAGATGCGTGTTGAATTGGTTGTTGAACAGCTCGAGGCCGAATTCTTTGGCGAGCGCTATCATCCGTTCATGCGATTTGCCGATCCATTCGCCGCCAAGTTCTATCGTGAGTTTCTTCTCATCATCAATCTGATGCGAAAGAACGCGGCCGCCGATTCTGTTGCGGGCTTCGAGCACAACAACGTCGTAGCTCTGCTTGTGCAACGCGTACGCAGCAGCAAGTCCGGACAATCCGGCCCCGAGAATAATGACCCGCTTGTTGGACTGAAGTGTTTGTGCAACCGGTGAACGGGCAAGAACAACTCCGGCAGTTACGAGTGCAGATTGCTGCAGAAATTCGCGGCGTGTGGACATGGAGACCTCCGATAAAAGGGTCCGGGGTGAAAGGAGTTACGAAGAAAAACTGCCGGCTCGTCAGGAGCCGGCGATGAGATTGTTATGCTTTCGGGTTCGCCGCAGCTCTGGCTTTTCGGGCTGCGATGAACGATTTCACGGTCAGTATGACAAACGCAAGACATAGAAGCGCCATAATGCTTTTGGCAATGACAGCTTCAGGACGCTCAACCGTTTGGCCGGTCAGCATCATAATTCCCTGCCAGAGTCCGCCGATGGTTCCGATAAATCCAAGCAACCCCACAACCGCCGCGCCATGCATGGCATGCTTGCGCATTTTTTCGTTGCGTGCAATGATGCCGAATGTTATGAGAAGAAAACCAACCGCTGCGGGAATTAATGCAGTCGGCGGCCTGGTCTCAGCGCCGAAATAACCAAAGAGCCCGAGCAGAACAAGGGCAACGCCAAATCCAATTGTTGTATTAGCCATCTATTTTCCTTTTGTGAGTTCGAGTGTGAGTTTTGCCGGCGATGGATTTTTTCCAGCGCGTATCCGGTTCCCCCTGTGCGAGCAAGGACGGAAGTTCTTCAACAACATCTTCGAGAGAAGGTTCAACCTGATATACATACGGAAGGATAAACGGCAGAAGCGGCTGCAGGTGGGGAACAAGAATCACCGTTGCACCCGTGGTATGCGCTGCGCGGACACCCGCATCGGAATTTTCGAAGACAAGGCAGCGTTCGATTTCAACATTCAATCGTTCCGCCGCGGCAAGATACAGCGCCGGCGGAAGGGCTTCAGCGCCGATATCTTCGGCTGTGATGAATGCATCCACACGCGGAAGCAGCGATGTATTCAGCAGTAACGTGCTCGTCGCTTTTATTCCCGCAGTGCTGATAACGGCACGCGGCGCGTGGAGCCGGTCGAGCGTATCAAGAACCGCATGCACGCCGGGCTGAACAGCAACACCATAATTGTCCGTATACGCAGCCATGAATGTCATCATGCGCTGGTGCGCAATGGCAAACGGAAATCGTTTTCCGTACAACTTCATCAACACGCCTTCCGCATCGGCGGGCGACATGCCTATAAGTGTGCGCGCCAATGGTTCGGACAGGGGAAATCCGAGTCCGCCGCCCGCACGTTTCCACGCGTCGCAGATGAT
Organism: Bacteroidota bacterium; assembly: GCA_046597825.1. Taxonomy (GTDB): domain Bacteria; phylum Bacteroidota; class Ignavibacteria; order UBA10030; family UBA6906; genus CAADGV01. Next base: position 1,690 of record JBKJJX010000090.1, read on the forward strand.
GCGCTCGGTATCAAGCAACACACCATCGAGATTGAAGATGACGGCTTTGTAAAAATTGCGACGTGGCATCCTGCGTTCTGTCGTACTACTCAACGGCGAAACCACACAAAAGTGAAGGGGGGATTGTGGCTTGTACTTCCAACACAATTCTGCAATAACAACATATCAGCGCATCAACTTCTTATATTTGATGCGATGCGGACGATCGGCCTCAATACCGAGGCGCCGCTGCCTGTCTTCATGGAACTCGGAATAATTTCCATCATACCATTCCACCGTGCTGTCGCCTTCGAACGCGAGGATATGCGTAGCGACGCGGTCGAGGAACCAGCGGTCATGCGATATAACAACCGCGCAACCGGCAAAATTCTGCAATGCTTCCTCCAGTGCGCGGAGTGTGTTCACATCCAGATCGTTTGTCGGCTCATCGAGCAGCAACACGTTTGCACCCTCGCGCAAGACTTTGGCAAGATGAACGCGGTTTCGTTCTCCGCCCGAGAGAACGCCGACCTTTTTCTGCTGTTCCGTTCCGCTGAAATTAAATCGCGCAACGTATGCACGGGAGTTCACTTCCCTGTTGCCGAGCATAATCAGGTCGTCGCCGCCGGAGATTTCCTCCCAGATTGTTTTTTCCGGATCAAGCGGGCGGTTCTGGTCGATATAACCGAGCTTCACTGTCTCACCAACGCGTATCGTTCCTGAGTCAGGCTTCTCCTGTCCCGTCACCATCCTGAACAGCGTGGTTTTACCGGCGCCGTTTGGCCCGATAATGCCGATAATCCCGCCGGGAGGAAGCATGAAGTTCATGTTTTCGTACAACAGATTATCACCGTACGCTTTCGAAACATTCTGCGCTTCGATCACGACATTGCCCAGCCGCGGACCGGCGGGGATAAAAATTTCTATCTCTTCGTTACGGCCATCCTTCTGGTCTGCAAGCATTTTTTCGTATGCGGAAATGCGCGCTTTGCTTTTTGCGTGGCGGCCCTTGGGATTCATCCGCACCCATTCGAGTTCTTCGGCAAGAGCTTTTTGCCGTTTCGATTCCTGCTTTTCTTCGATTGCAAGCCTCGCACCTTTCTGCTCAAGCCACGAGGAATAATTTCCCTCAAACGGAATTCCCTCGCCGCGATCAAGTTCCAGAATCCATCCTGCAACATTATCAAGGAAGTAACGGTCGTGCGTTACTGCGAGCACTGTCCCTTTATATTGTGCGAGATGTTGCTCAAGCCACCCGACCGATTCGGCATCGAGATGGTTTGTCGGTTCATCGAGCAACAGAACATCGGGCTCCTGCAGCAGCAGACGGCAGAGCGCGACGCGGCGGCGCTCACCACCGGAAAGGACTTTCACGGACGTCTCTCCGGGCGGACAACGCAACGCATCCATCGCCTGCTCGAGCTTGCTGTCCAGATCCCACGCATTCACGTGATCGATCTTCTCCTGCAGCTTTCCCTGCTTCTCCAGCAGCGCATCGAAATCCGCATCCGGCTCGGAAAACTTTGCGCTGATCGCTTCATACTCTTTCAGCAGCTTCACCGTTTCGGCAACACCTTCTTCTACAACTTCCTTTACTGTCTTTGCAGGATCCAATTCAGGTTCTTGCGGGAGATAGCCGAATGAAATTCCTTTTTGCGCGGTAATTGTGCCGAGATAATCCTTATCGACGCCGGCAATGAGCCGAAGCAGCGTACTCTTCCCAGCGCCGTTCAATCCAAGCACGCCAATCTTCGCGCCATAGAAGAATGAGAGGTAAATGTCCTTGAGGATTTGTTTGTTGGGCTTTACAACTTTCCCAACGCCTGCCATTGAAAAAATAATTTTGTTGTCACTCATCTGAATATGTGTCGACTTTCTCTGTTCGTGTTAAGCTGAGACTGGCGAAGCGGGACGCTCAAATGCGGAAGAATACGGAGACAATATAGCGAAAAATCAGCGAAGGGTGACAGCAAGTGTGAAATTTTTGTGGCGGTGATACGTATGATAGGACATCGTCAGGCGGCGGAGATTCTTCCGCAACATTCACCGAATCCGATGCGCACAGAATTCTTGTTTTCGCAGAAACCGCGGATAGTTATCTCGTCGCCGTCTTCCAGAAATTTTCGTATCTCAGCACTCGGCAAAGCAATCGGTTCGGTGCCACGCCAGGTTCGTTCAAGCAGGCATCCGCGGGATTCTTTCGTTTCGCCGGAAACAGTGCCGCTGGCGAGCAAATCGCCCGGACGCATATTACAGCCGTTGCTTGCATGATGTGTCAGCAGCTGTGCGATCGTCCAGTACAGTTCTTTGAAATTCCCCCGGCTGATGCGCATCGGCTCCATATTCCGTTCGCGCATTCGAGCTGACGAGATAAATACTTCGAGAATAAGATCGACTGCACCGGCATCGTGTTCTCCTTTGAGATATGGAAGAAGATTCGGGTCGCCGCTCTGCCGGACGAACGGCGGGCAGCGAAATGGTTCAAGTGCGTCGAGTGTGACGATCCAGGGTGAAATTGTTGTAGCGAAACTTTTCGACAGAAACGGTCCGAGCGGCTGATACTCCCATTTCTGGATGTCGCGTGCCGACCAGTCATTGACCAGACACAAGCCGAAGATGTGTTGCTCGGCTTTGTCAATTCCAATCGGAGAACCTTGTTCGTTCCCCGGACCGACGAAGAATCCGACTTCGAGTTCATAATCAAGTTGCTTGCACGGGCCAAATGCCGGCGCAGGCGAATCATCCGGTTTCGTTTGACCCGAGGGACGTTTCACCGATTTTCCGCTGGGGATGATGGATGATGCGCGTCCGTGATATCCTATCGGCACATATTTGTAGTTGGGCAGCAGCGGATTGTCGGGCCGGAACATGCTGCCGACATTCGTTGCATGATGGATGGACGCGTAAAAATCCGAGTAATCGCCGATGGCAACCGGCAGCTGCATTTCAACGGCATTCATCGGCACGAGACAACGGCTGACTGTTGATTTCTCTTTCTGATCAGAGAGCATTTCGCTCAGCCGTTTGCGCAACGAAGACCAATGACCGCGTCCGAGAGAAAGAAATCGATTCAACGTATCATCCGCGCAGGCTTCGGCAGCTTCTCCGGCTATGCCGCGGAATAATCCCTCGTTGCGGGCTTCAGTGATGTCCAGTATCTGATCGCCAATGGCAACGCCAACGTGGTGAAATCCACTTGCAGGTTTCTTGAATACACCGAACGGCAGATTCTGAACCGGGAAATCATTTCCCGGAATATTTGCCGATTCAATCCAGGATGCGCGTGCGGGGTTGTGGGTTTCGTTCATAATCTGCGCAAGCTTTTCGAACCATGAAGTACACGGACTACATACACAGTGTTCTTTTCAATTCGAAAGATGATGCGATACTTCTTGTGAATGAGATGGCGGTAGGGCCTGCCAGGTACCTTGTTTTCCAAAATGAGGGGACAACGCTTGGGAAACCGTTCAAGAGTGCTAGTGTGTTCGTAGAGTTCTTCGATGAAGCGGTCGGCTGTCAAAGGATGACTTGTCGCTATCCATCTACGGATATCTTCAATGTCGCGCTCGGCGACTGAAGCGATGTTAACGTGATATTTTCTTGCCACGTTTCAACTCGCGCAAGAATTCTCGCATCGGCCGGACTCGTCCGGCGGCAATATCCGTTTCACCCTCCGCAAGCATACGGCCCAGTTGCCCTGCCTCGAAGTATTCCTCGAACATCTTGACATCCATCAAAACAACATCCGCCTTTCCGCGAGTCGTCAAAAAAACCGGACGGCGAGTTTTGCGGATATGACGTACAATGCTTGTCGGATTTCTTTTCAAGTCCGAAACCGGCCGAATATCGTCATTAGGACTAAATGTCATTGTTTCCTCTTTTGAAGTTCGTTTGTCAGCACAAATGTAGAACTCATTCGGCAGGATTGCAAGCACAAGAACGTTCCTACAATAATCCCAACTTCACCAAATCATCCAGCGGTTCGCGGAATGAGCACGAGCCGAAGGACAGGGCGCTATACTCCCGCGTCGATTGTAACTGCTTCACATCAAGATGAACGTCCCGCCATTCCACTCCACCGTCACCAAACCGAAAAGCAGCGACTGATTCTTCTTCCAACACCATGATCGCATTGTCTTTGTTCATTCCGGTTCTAATAAACGCCGCTGCAAGAAACACATTCAGATAACCGTACATCTTTCCCCGTTCACTGCCCGGTTTGTAAGTCAGATTGTATACAGAGCGGATGGGATGATGGAGTCCTGCGGTTGCCTTGAACTTCACATCTTCCGTAACGCACGCACGGATGAAACGTTCCAGATCCCGTGCAGAGGGAAAAGCATTTCCCGTGACACCGCCTGTCCGGACTTTCGCATGTGCTCCGTTCTTCCCGATGGAACGAATGAGATCAGCCGGATCCTTGTCTATCGGGATTTCGATAAAGAGATGAAACGATTTCGGAGAGACGGAAGCAATGTTATGAACTTCAACGGTGCCCGAAGCTTTTGCTTCAATCGTGTCGCCAACAGCAAATGATGAACGTCGTGCATTGAAATCAGCAATCTGTTCGAGATCCATTTTAATGTCGTGCCCTGCGAGAACGCTAAGCTTCCAAATATCCGGGTCAGAAAAAAAAGATCCGGTGGCGACATCAAATTCTGAGAGTCTGGATACCGGCACGATAAACCGGCCAAGTGCCCATGCATCTCCGCTTTCCAAATATGTCTTGTAGTTGTGAACTGCTTCCGACATGCCAAGTTCAGCGGGGGGGAAAAGTCCGGCGTAGTCAATCGCGCCGGTGAGAAGTGTTGAAAGGGAACGATGAGGCATTATTATTTCTGATCCCGCGCCCACGTTTTGAGAAATGCGAGGACTTTTTCTTTGCTGTGTCCCTTTCCTTCTTCGAGCTCAGATGTATCCTGTGAGTGCAGAAGTTTTCCTTTTTCATCCAGTACAAATAAATGCGGGTAGCCCGGGATCTTCGGATACTGCGACAGGAGAGCTTCGTTTTTATTCTCTTTGCTGTAATTCACTTTCACAACGACGAAGTTCTTATTAAGGAATGCCGAGAGATCAGGATTCTTCATGATGAGTGTGTCGAGCCGGTGGCACCAGATGCACCATTCTCCGCCAACATCAAGCAATACCCGGCGGTGAGATCGTTTCGCCTCAGCAACGCCGAGTTTGATATCGGCTGCGGCATCGCGTTTCTCATCAAACCGATCCAACGGAATCCATAGTTGTTTAGACTGAACTTCTGTACGAGGCTTGCGTTGTTGCTTCGATTGCGCCGTAGCGATTAATGGAATGAGAACTAACAGTATTCCTATGGAAATATTCTTTATCATTTCATCAGTACAATTTTTTTGGTCTGGATGGCATTTTTTGTCGTAAGCCGGTAGAAATAAACGCCGCTCGGCAAATTCTTCGCATCGAATGTAACTTTGAAATCGCCGGCTTCTTTTTCCTCATTCACAAGCGTGGCAACTTCTCTTCCAACAACATCATACACTTTCATGTTCACATGACCCGCGAACGGGATTGAGTATTCTATATTGGTCGATGGATTAAACGGATTCGGATAGTTCTGAAGCAGAGCAAACACCCTTGGCGCAGCATCGGCCACGCTTGTCAGAATCTCAATGCGTACGGCATCGGAATAATGCGCGGAACCGTCGAGATCAACCTGCTTCAGCCGGTAGTACCATGAGTTGGGACCGACAGTATTATCGGTAAATGTGTAGCGTTGCGGCTCGTTGGTGGTACCATGGCCCGGAGTAAAGCTCCCCTCAATATCGGCGTAGTGAAGTTCATCTGCCGGCGATTTCTGTATCCAGAAACCATAATTGTTTATTTCACTTATCGTTCCCCAGTTCACCTCCACACCGCGACCGTTGCTCACGGGCTGCACATTGAGATAGGCGAGCGTGATCGGCACAGGCGCCGGAAACTTGAACGCACCCACCCGTGTATTCCACCCGGCACTGCTTGTCGTGGAATAATATTCGTTCGTATGATAAAACGTCAAGCCATCAGACGGGTCAACGTACGTGGCACTGTAATCTCCCCATCTTCCCGAAGTGCTGGTCTGATGTCCTGCACTTGCAAACAGTATCGCTTCACCCTGGGCCAGGATGTTTAACGGATCGGTCTTCAGCCGTCCGGCATAGCGAATGCCCGGATTGACCGTGGTGCTGGACGTGGAGTAGCCGATAGCAAAGTTACCCTGTGCATCGACATTAGCACTTGGCATCCACCGCCATAAACCATCCGCTCCATTATTAAAGGTTTGCTGTTGCACCGCTGTGGCAGGAATCGAATTTCCGGTAACGTTAAATTGATACCATCGGATTGCAGCAGGCCCGGTTGAATTCTGGTTATTGTTCACGGTGTGAACGGCCCAGATAGATTCGGCGCCAAGAAGATTCTGATAGATGAGAGGATACATTAACTTGTCAGCTAACCCATCAAGGTACCCGGAAGTCGTAGAGGTACCGTTCGGCATGATTTTCGTGACCGTTGTGAACGCCTCGACAAAGTTATTTACTGTGATCGTTCCGTCCGCCGCGTGCGTTGCACCGGCGCCAAAAGTTGAGTTGGCGGGCGTTGCAAAGTCAACATGAAAACGTCTGACGAAGACTTGATTTTCGACTGCACCACCAGAGACAGAGGCGTTAATATTCATAACCCATTCCGGCTGTCCGGCTGGCGGTGAACTACCCGTGCGGAATGTCCCCGGCAGTAAACTGTACTGGTCGCCAAGATTCGCGGGTGTAATATTGAAACCAATTGCATTCGCGGCGCCACCACTGATCATACTGTTTCGATCGAGCGCAATAACGCGGACGCCATTGAATGTCGTATTATTGGAGAACAAGTTGAGCGAAAAGTAATAAGCGTCCGGCCATAGACCAAATTTCGGGTAATCTCCCAAATAACTTGGGTTCGACGGGTCTATTTGAACCGAGTACAGCCACCAGCCCCCCGAAACAGGATCGTTTGTCTTCGACACGCCAACACATTGACAGAAAGATGTGCCCGGAAAGGCGGCAAACGCAAAATCGCTGACTACCCAACGGTCGGCGATGTGATCATAGAAAACAACTCCATCACCCTGATTGTTATTGTTGCCGCACGGTGTGCTGGCACCTAACGCGGAGAAGAATGAGTTGTACGTTGTCGGTCCCGATAATACGGTTCCGGTTTTATTATGTATTCTGATTGAAGAATTAACCGACTGTATGTAATGATTCGGCCCTATGTCGCCATTCACATCAGGAGGTAAACAACCGCACCCGCTCAGTGTTGATGTGAACCCGGCAAACGTCAGCAAGGTGTCGGGCATGTTCGTGATAGTGGGAGAATTCCTTTCGGGAAGAAACGGATCCGATATTCCGGGGATCTGACCTTCTTGAGGTGGATGCCTCGTGAGGCGACGCTCTTCTTCCTCACTTTCAGTCGGGGGGATGTAGGGAAGATTGCGTAAGTCCTGGTTCTGCGAAACTGGACCAATCATCCGAACGACAGACGGAAGACCCGAATCATCTCCGGAACCACCACCTGAATACCTGAGAGCCCCTCCGGCAGCAATTTCAAATTCAGGCATTGATGCAAATTTGATTGTGGTGTCAACAACTACCGTTGCACCGTTCTCAATTTGTACCTTTACAGCCTTTGATATTAACCACGGTCTCTTAACTGTGAGATTATGAGGGGCGCCGGAAGCTCCACCTGTTCCTTGCACAACAAGAATCTGATTCTTTGTGGTGAAGTCCAGAGGAGATTTGCCCGTTCCACCTCTGTTGGATTTCCAGTTATGAACATCTGTTGGGTCCCCGCCAGTCGAAAAAAACCTCATCTGTCCCCGTGTGGTCCCGACGAACAAAACCAGAAAAGCACAAACAAAAATTGTTGATTGTGGTTTCATGGATATTCTCCTTTGGAGAAATGTTTGATGATGCAACTTTGGATAAATTCATACGGTAAGAATCAATGAAGGGGACCAATCAAACCTCGGCTTGGGGAAGATAGGAAACTGCTTTGACGGCATTGAGAAAGTACTACAAGATATCGCTAGAATCAATACACATAGGAGCAACGAAAATTCTATTTCAAGATCTGCAACTTCTTGGTCTGAGAAAAGTTCCTCCAATGCAGCGTGTAGAAGTACGCCCCACTGGATAAATTCTTTGCATCTTCGTCAGAGGCGGATCCGCTTTTGGCGGAAAACGTTACGACATGACTCCCCGGTTGTATTTCCTCATTCACCAGCGTCGCAACTTCTCTTCCGACCACATCATACACCTTGAGGCTCACATGACCCGCGAACGGGAGTGAGTATTTTATATTCGTCGTCGGATTAAACGGATTAGGGTAGTTCTGATCCAACGCGAATCCGAAAATCCCGGGAGTAGCTCCTTCAACATTACTTGTAATTCTTTTCAAACCCACAATGAATGAGAGACTGTCACCGCCGTTCAAGCTGACATTTCCAATTGTCCTGGTTGAATATCCCGGCGCTGAAACTCGCAGCGCATATGAGCCGGGCAACTCGCCAATCTTAAACTCTCCGTTGATTTTGGATCGCACCATCCGCCCCGTCTCAACAATCATCACTTGTGCAGAATCAATGCCAGCGCCACTCAACGAGTCCTGCACCTTGCCGTAGATTCTGCCAGCCCTCGCATTATTGAATTTCCATACATACAATCCGCCGGTCCGGTCGCCTCCAATAATTCTACCCGAAGGAAGATACGGGCAAGCCGACCACAAACCATTCGACCCACCGCCCGGGGGCAAGTACGTGTCGTAGTAACCGACTTCGACGGGAACAGTCGCATCTGCAATATCGACGACGCGCAATCCTTCAGCATTGTGCGAGATGAACGCGTAATTTCCGCGGATGTATGGGTTGTGAACGAGCGTCTGTGTGTTCGCACTATATTGCGCCACCTGAAAAGTATTTCCCAACGATTCAATGTTCCAGATACGTGCAAGTTGTCCGTCTTGCTCATCCGTTATAAATAAAAATCTCTGGTCTCCGGTTGTCGAGCAACTGTGCGTGTAGTAGCCGGGATATTGTATTCGGGTAAGCAGTGCAGGACTTTGCTTGTTCGTGAGATCGACTATGTCAACAGAGTGCGCACTACCCGACGATGCATAGAGCCTGTTGCCGCGAATATGCGCATCGTGGATATAATACGCGGGGCGATAGACGCCGACTTGTACCGGCACAGCTGGGTTGGCCACATTTAAAATGTGAACACCGCCGGTTGTCGTTGAACCGCTTACATACACATATGCAGAATCAGAAAAAACATCGCGCATAATGATGTGGCCGGTCGTAAACGTTGTCCGGTATGTCGTGACCAGATGAACGCTGTCGGGAAGAGACGAGAGACTGATGACCTGCATACCAGCGCTTGAACCGCCACCCTCAGTGACAACGAATGCATGGTTACCAACGACCGTCAGCTCACGCCAGTTCGATTGCGGGCCGCTGACAAATCCGACTTCATGGATATTGGCCGAGTCGTCGATTGCAATAACATGTGTTCCGTTGTATCCGCCCAGAAGCCCGTATTCGTGTCCCGCAGAGTCAGCATAAAACCAGCAACCCGAGTAGCGGAACGGATTGGGCGCCAATCTGCCAAACAACGAAACATTGCGACTGACCTGCGCCTGTATCGTGCTCAATCCAATCGCAACAGAAAAAAGAATTACAAGCAGCCGCTGCATTTTCTACTTCGCCAGAATCATTTTTTTTGTTTGAGTAAAGCTTCCGGTTTTGAGTTGGTAGAAGTACACCCCACTTGAAAGTGTTCGCGCATCAAACGTCTGCTTATACTCACCGGCCGGCAGCTCTTTGCTGAGAAGTGTTGCAATTTCTTTTCCGCTTACATCAAATATTTTCAATGTTGTAAAAGATGACTTCCCGATAACAAACGAGATTGTTGTCGCCGGGTTGAATGGATTCGGATAATTTTGCCTGAGGGTGAATTCTCCCGGCAACGAAGCTTCTTCTCCAACCGCCGTGGAACCTGCAGGAAGCTGTGTTGTAAATGCGCCGCGGGAGTGTGTTCCCACTGCGAGAGTTCTATCCGACGCACGATAATCCATCGTTCCAATCAGCACATTGCCGATATCATTCGCTGCAGCCTGCGCCCACACTGTGGACGATCCGTTCAGTGTATTTGTCATCAACACGCCGATGCTCGTTCCGAGAAAAACATTCAGCTGCGTACCGATAGTGAACATCGTCGCCCAGCGAATTGATGGCCCGGCCGGTCCGGCAAGATTTCCTTCGACGTCCGTCCATGTCGTACCGCCGTTTGTTGTGTACCAGAGACTCTGGAAATTGTAATTGCCGAAAGCGACAAGCGCTTTGTTGGAGTTTGTCGGATCGACCGCAATGCCGCGCACGAAACCGCCGGTTGCGGTGCCACCATTCAGTCCTGGTGGAGTGACATCCGTTACCACCGGTGTTGTGCTGGCGCTATCGACGCGCTTCACAATGCCGTCAGTCGTTCCGAAGTAAACGACATTTGTTTTATTCGTTGTCGACACTCCGATGACGCTTGTTGCCCGAACCCATCCGGAAATCGTTCCAACATCCGTTGCCGTCAACGCCGTCCAGCCCACCGTACTTGTGCCGCTCGGGGCGTTGCTGTTTCTCCAGAGGCCTGAATACATTGTGGGCGCGCTTGACTTTCCTGCACCGTAATAGAGAATTTTCGAATCGTTGGGGTCGAGCGCGATCGGATTGACAAATAATTGTCGTGTTGAACCCGTCGGCTGCATACTCGTGAACCCCCCGCCTGTCCGGTCAACTCTATACAGGGGTCCGCTTTGAGATTGTGTGTACGCGCGGTTGTCGGCAACACTTCCCAATTCTACAACTGTTCCATCGCCACCGGAAACCATAAGCCATGCAGACATGCCTGCCTGGCTTGTAAACCAGGAACCATTATCCTGTGCGCCGCCAACAATTCCGTTATCCGCACTGTCTGAAGAAATTGCAATGGAATAAAATTGCGTGACGTTGTAGCCATTATCCAGCCACGTCCACACCATCGGCGTAACCGTGATATCATTTGCGCGCTGCACACCGCCATCATTTCCCGAATAATAAACAGTCGGGCTGCCGGGCTTGAACGCACCGGTGTGAATGTCGGGATGATGATTGCCATTGGGGTAAAAATTATACCCGCCGATATTTGTCGTGTTAGTCGATGTTGCAAATCCATCTGTTGAGCGGTACAAGTCTGTGCCCGCAACCAGAACAAAATTCTCATCATCCGGTTTCACCTGCACAAGCTCATCATATCCTGTCTGTGTGCTGAAACCGGATGGCAAATTGCCACCACGGTTCTCCCACGTTCCGCCTGCACCGGAACCGTTGCCTGAAAGGTATGTGTACTTCCAGAGCTGATGTCCTGCACTTGCGGGAGTCGTGTTCGCACTCTCGATGAACACATACACGATGTTGGGATTGGACGGCGCCAGACCAAAGACAATGCGTCCTGCAACTGTCGGAAAACTGGCCGGCGCAATGTTCGTCCAGGTTACACCGTCCGGAGAACGCCAGATATTTTGCGCTCCGCCATTTTTTGTACGCGCATAAACAACGCCGGTCGATGTAACTGCAACATCTGTAGACGCGGCGGATGTATTCACGAGACTCGAGTCGGAAGGTTGGGCAAGCAACCATGACGTGCCGCCATTTGTCGAGCGATAGATCCCATTCCATGTCGCAGCGAATACTTCATCCTGTACAAGGTTCGCGGGATTTGTTGCAACATCC
>JBKJJX010000098.1:0-8363 GCA_046597825.1 Bacteroidota bacterium
ATCCTTTCAAGAATTCGCCAAAGTCTGCAAGTGATGGGACTTCAAGCGGTGAGGCTTTCTCGGTTCGCTTCGGAAAGAACTCGGCGGATTCATTCCGAAGCGAACCGAGAAAGCCTCACCGCTTGAAGTCCCATCACTTGCAGACTTTGGCGAATTCTTGAAAGGATCCGAACGGTTCGAGGTTTCTACAACAATGGGGTTCGTCCGGTTGCTGAGCTCGCTTCTCCGAAACAAAAAGATCGGGAAACACGTGGTTCCAATCATTCCCGATGAAGCCCGCACATTTGGCATGGATCCGATGTTCCGCGAAGTTGGCATCTACTCGCCGAAAGGGCAATTGTACGAACCGGTGGACAGCGAAACGCTTCTCTATTATCATGAGGCGACGGACGGACAAATTCTTGAAGAAGGAATCACTGAAGCCGGCTCGATGGCATCCTTCCTTGCTGCGGCAACTGCGTACTCAACCCACGGCGTGAACATGATTCCATTCTATGTCTACTACTCTATGTTTGGCTTTCAGCGTATCGGCGATCTGATGTGGGCAGCAGGCGATATGATGTCGAAGGGTTTTCTGTGTGGCGCAACGGCAGGACGGACGACGCTGAACGGCGAGGGGTTGCAACATGAAGATGGGCACAGCCATCTTATGGCAAGCACGATTCCAAATCTTCTTACGTACGACCCGGCTTTCGCCTACGAAATTGCTACGATCATATCGGATGGCTTGCACAGAATGTACAGTAAGAACGAAAAGGTTTTTTACTACATGACGCTCTACAACGAAAATTACGCGATGCCACCGATGCCCCTTGGCGTTGAACAAGGAATTGTGAATGGACTCTACAAATTCAAGCATGGCGAGAAGAGGCTAAAACACAACGCACATGTCTTCGGCAGCGGACCGATCATGCGTGAGGCATTGCGTGCACAGGAAATTCTCGCCGAGCAGTTTAATGTTTCCGCCGATGTGTGGAGCGCGACAAGTTACAAGCGCTTGCGCAACGAAGCAATGAATGCAAAGCGGTGGAACATGCTCCATCCAACGGCAACACCGAAGAAATCATATGTCGAACACATTCTCGAAAAAGAGACCGGTGTATTCGTCGCTGCTACAGACTACATGAAAATCGTCCCTGACCAAATCGCGCCATGGGTTCCCGGCGGATTACTGTCACTTGGCACGGACGGTTTCGGCAGAAGTGACACACGAAAGCATTTGCGCCGCTTCTTTGAGGTTGATGCAGAGTCAATTGTCATTGCGACACTCTATCAACTTTCACAAAAGGGAGAAATAGCGAAGAAGACCGTGGAGAAAGCAATCAAAGATCTTGGCGTTGACCCGGAAAAGGCTTTCCCAATTATAGTATAGAGAGAAACCCTATACTCGGAAGAATAAGGACACAGAGTTCACGAAAAGAGAAAAAATATGAAAATTGAACGACGACTCAACTATTCCAACATTGCACCTAACGGATATCAGGCGATGCGGAATTTAGACGATTATGTGAAAACGAGTGGGCTGGAGCTATCTCTCTTGGAGCTCGTGAAACTGCGTTCGTCACAAATTAACGGTTGTGCTTACTGTCTTGATATGCACACTAAAGATGCCCGCGCCAACAACGAAAGTGAACAACGGTTATACGCTCTGAGTGCCTGGCGTGAAACGCCGTTTTATACCGACCGGGAGCGGGCCGCTTTGGCATGGACCGAAACTGTGACGCAAGTTGCCGAGACGCATGTGCCGGACGATGCCTATGAACATACACGAAAATATTTTAGCGAGAAGGAACTGGTTGATCTGACTCTGGCGATCATTGTGATTAACGGTTGGAACAGGTTAGCCATAGGTTTTCGCGAAGTTCCCGGAAGTTATCGAGCTACACATGGTACCATGGAGTAAAGCATGAGCAAAGGACCTGTGGTATGTCCGAATAGGGAACGATTTGCCCATGCAGGATCAGCAGCAATCCGGAATCGAAACTTCGCTGTGGCCTGATACGAAATCAGCACACGCGGAGAGTACAAATCACTAAACAAGAAATATCATGAAAACTCTTGACAGACCCGAATTAACCGTTTTGACAGCAGGGGAATCGTTCAAAGTGCTCAAAGTAACCGGCATGGCCGGCGCGACGATGCCTTTGCACCACAGCACCAAAGAAGCAGTGGTGATAGTGCAGGAGGGAAGCGCGCTCCTCAAGATAGGAGGAAAGCAGCATGTACTCCAAAGTGGTGATGCCTATGTTATCCCGGCGGGAGAGAGTCATAGTCTTTCGCTTGAAACTGATCTCAAGGCGCTCGTGGTAATGGAATTGGATTCCTCGATTGAATTTGAAAAATGAATCGGAGGGAAGGAGAACGGCTTTTCCTTGAATTCGTCAGGTAAGCATGATTTTGTTGAATATCCCGGCGGGTTGATGAGAGTTGTAATTGACAATGCTATAGACCCACTCAACTATAAAGAAAGGAACTTACCATGACAGATGAAGGACGAAATGGCTCCAATACTCGCACGCTTGATGCCGCACTCCTCTCGTTTACAATCGATGAGCAAGTAAAGCAGTTGAAGCAAGAAAAGCCTTGGCAGTCAGGAGATCGCAATGCTGTAACACTCGTGAAGAACCAGGACGTGCGGGTGACACTGATGGCGCTCCACAAGGGGGCAAGTCTCCGAGAACACCACGTAGAGGGTCCGATTACTGTGTACATCATCGAAGGATCGGTGAATTTTATTGTTGGCCAAGACAAATGTGTGTTGAAGCGTAGCGGCTTCTTGAGCCTTGAGAGAACAATCCCACATGATGTCGAAGCATTGGAAGATAGTATCATGCTACTCACGATCATCCAGCCTAAGTAAAAAAAACAAAGGAGAAATCACAAGAGAAGTCAGAATTCCCAAAACAGATGAAACTTGAACATGATGAGTTACACCCAGAGCCGGCCAAAGCAACGAAGAACCCGGGGATATTGGTGAAGCTGCAGGAGTCGGGGAACTCTTGCGGACTAATACGGAATAAGTAGGATAGGGGATTAGCTAGTCATGACGTCACAAACTGAAAATTGCAAAGCGAGGCATTAATGCAACTTAAGACGTTGAACCCTGGAAAGATACAATACTATTACGCAACCGTTTCAGAGGCCATTAACAAACTGAGATTGGAGGGCTATACAATAGACCTCAATCTAGAAGGAGATCGCATGGTTCGTCATCCCGGAGTTGATGAGCTTGAGATCATGAAGGTATACCGCTATGAAGGTGACTCAGACCCGGCTGACGAAGCAACTGTTTTTGCAATACAATCAACTGGTGGCATGAAAGGTATTCTGGTGACAGGGGATGGTATTTATGCTGACGGGATTTCGACTGCCTTACTAAGTAAGTTAGCTGGAACAACAGTGAGTAGGGAGCGAAGGTAGCATGCCAACATTCGATCACGCGCACCGCGCGATCCACTTTCCAGATGATCGCTCGCTTTATGTCTGGATGAGTCGCTCAACTATCACGTTGATCTGTGCCGTTGTCGCCATTCCAATTTTCCTGGCTTGGTTGCACTATCTGGTTTTTGGCCTGACTCCCGAACCATCGAACTATGCAATTGATCCGAACCTGCTTCCCAATCCGCACGGATTTCCTCTGTGGCTGCGGCTCACACATTTCTTCAATTTTTTCTTTTTGATGTTACTTGCCCGCAGCGGATTGTCGATCCTCGCGGATCATCCACGCTTGTATTGGAACCGCCATTGTACTCCAGGCACCGAGTGGATACGTTTCACGCCGCTCGTAGTTCCCAAAGATCGTCTTTGGACTGCCAAGGACGACGCCAGATACATCTCACCACTTTTGGCGTTGCCGGGGTACCGGCATACTGTCGGGATGGCGAGGTCGTGGCACTTCCTCAATCTTTATGGATTCTTGATCAATGGATTCCTTTTTGTGGTCTTGTTGTTTTGCACCGATCAGTGGCAACGTCTTATTCCGGCTTCGTGGGAAATTGTTCCGCAAGCCTGGAATACGTTCGCCCACTATGCTACCCTTCACATGCCGGTCGAGCCCAACGGGTTTTATTATTACAATCCACTTCAACAACTCGGCTACTTCGGGGTCATCTTTGTCATGGCTCCGCTTTCGATGCTGACTGGTATGGCAATGTCGCCGGCACTCGACAACCGCTTTCCCTGGTTTCCAAAACTGTTTGGTGGACGCCAGGCTGCCCGGTCTTTGCATTTTATCCTGTTGGTGGGATACCTCAGTTTTCTCGTCGTGCACGTCAGTCTGGTTGTTGTGACGGGATTTGTTCGGAACATGAATCACATCGTTATGGGAGTAGATAATCAACATCCAATCGGCATGATCGTTGGATTGATTGCGATCGGATTCGTAGTGGTATCATGGGTGATTGCACATTTTGTTGCATGGAGATTTCCCCGCAAGGTGCAACACCTGCACAGATTTCTCGCTGTGCCATTTCTGAACGTTCTCAATCGTTTTCATCCGAGGGAACGTTATACCAGGGACGACATTTCTCCTTTCTTCTGGCCGAACGGAAAACTCCCCGTCAGCGACGAATGGAAACGCCTCGCTGAAGACGGATTCAAAAACTTCCGGTTGAAGATCGGCGGCCTGGTGGAACATCCGCTCACTCTGTCTTTAGACGACCTCAAACAACTCGACCGCAAGGAACACATCAGTCTGCACCACTGTATCCAGGGCTGGTCAGGCATTGCCCATTGGGCGGGGGTGCCGATGAGCAAGATTATCGAACTCGTGAAACCCAAGCCTGAGGCAAAGATCGTTGCTTTCTTCTCCTTCGGCGAGGGACTGTATGGAGGGGTTTATTATGACACTCAGACACTCGCCAATGTCTTGAAGTCGGAATGCATTCTGGCGTATGAGATGAACCACCAGCCGTTGGCCGAAGTTTACGGAGCCCCCTTGAGACTGCGAGTGGAAGATCAACTCGGTTACAAAATGGTAAAATGGATCGCATCGATCGAGTTTGTTGAAAGCGAGAAAGTTCTCGGCAAGGGACAAGGCGGCAAGAATGAAGACGACGAATATTTCGATTTGCTACCGAATATCTAGAGCCCACGAATAGGAGAACAAAATGAGAGAACTGTCTCGATCAAAATTCACCGACTCAACTCTGAAGTCGCGTTGCGTGAACTACCAAGATGGCTCTGTTGTCAGCTTGAAAATAGATACTTGGCCAATCAGTTCTCGCATCCTTATCATGACGCCGCGTATTTCAGCGTGACGCGACGATTAGAGGCTTTCCATTGTTTGCGCACGTTTGACACTATCTGCGGTTGGTGGATTCGTAATTGGCTCTTGTCTCGGGCGTCGCTATGAACCACAAGTCGGCCGGCTGATGCACTTGTGGTTCGTGCTATTACCGTGCAGGACATCGTGAGCGAAACAAGTTGTAAGGCTTATTCGCTCACCGCGTGGGCAAAAGTCCATGGCTCCAAGATCACGTATCCCAACCCTGCCACTGAGAAATCTTCAGGAGAGTTATATAATAGAGGAGAATTGCCGTGAATGAAGAATTATCCAAGAATCTTTTATTTTTAGAGTTAGATGACCTGTGCATCGACACGATCCGGTTCCTGTCAATTGACGCTGTGCAAAAGGCGAACTCTGGCCACCCCGGGCTACCGATGGGCGCTGCACCAATGGCGTACGTACTCTGGACACGATTTCTAAAACATAATCCATCCAATCCAAACTGGTTCAATCGTGATCGATTCGTGCTTTCAGCAGGGCACGGATCAATGTTGCTCTACAGTCTACTCCACCTCACCGGCTATGATCTGCCTCTCGAACAGATCAAACAGTTTCGTCAGTGGGGCAGCCGGACACCGGGTCATCCAGAGCGCGGAATTACCCCCGGCGTTGAGACAACAACAGGACCCTTGGGTCAAGGATTTGGCAATGGTGTGGGCTTAGCGATGGCGGAGAGATATCTCGCTGCACGATACAATCGTCCCGGTTTCGAGATCATCAGCCACTCCACGTATTGCATTGTCAGCGATGGCGATTTGATGGAAGGCGTCGCGTCCGAAGCGGCATCGCTTGCGGGCCATTTGAAACTTGGCAAGCTGATCTACCTCTACGACGACAATCATATCACGCTTTCCGCAGCGACCGACATCACGTTCACGGAGGATCGCTCCCGACGTTTCGATGCGTACGGTTGGCACACACAGAGGGTCGAGAATGGAAATGATCTGGAAGCGATCGACTGCGCGCTGCGAGCTGCACAAGCTGAGACGGAGCGCCCCTCGCTGATTCTCGTGCGCACGCATATCGGCTATGGCTCACCGCACAAGCAAGACACTTTTGATGCACACGGCTCGCCGCTCGGCAAGGAAGAAGTGCAATTGACGAAACAAGCTCTGGGCTGGCCCCTCGATCCCCCTTTCACCATTCCATCCGGGGCACTTGTGTATTTTCGCCTGGCGATTGAAAAGGGCAAACAGGCAGAAGCGGATTGGAACTCGATGTTTTCCGAGTACTCCAAAGCGTTCCCCGGCCTCGCCAGAGAATTCCAGCAAATCGTGTGGGACGAATTGCCGAAAGGTTGGGACGCTGGGATCCCGGTTTTTCCTGCAGACCCGAAAGGCATGGCGACACGCGCTGCTTCGGGTAAAGTGTTGAACGCGATCGATCAGAAACTCCCTTCGTTGATCGGCGGCTCAGCGGATTTAGACCCGTCCACCCGTACAGCACTCAATGATCTTGGCGATTTCGAGAACATGAGAACGTTGGTAGGTGACCGCCAAGGCTCGGCAGGGGGTGGCTGGAATTATGCGGGGCGCAACCTTCATTTCGGTGTACGCGAGCACGCGATGGGCTCAATCGCGAATGGGTTGGCAGCGTACGGCGGTATTATACCGTTCACCGCGACGTTTCTTGCTTTCTCTGACTACATGCGTCCGCCGATTCGGCTGGCGGCGCTGATGAAGAAGCGTGTGATTTTTGTTTTCACGCACGACAGCATCGCCCTTGGCGAAGACGGGCCAACACATCAGCCTATTGAGCACCTCGCCACGTTGCGGGCGATCCCCGGGCTCATCGTCATTCGTCCGGGCGACGCGAACGAAACAGCGGTTGCCTGGCGCGTTGCCATTGAAACGCGTGACTGTCCGGTTGCTCTTGTGCTGACCCGACAAAATGTGCCCACGCTCGACCGCACTCAATTCGCATCGGCCGAGGGGTTGCGGCGTGGCGCCTACATTCTAGCCGATGCGCCAAACGGCAAAGCCGACATTATCCTGATTGCCACCGGATCGGAGGTGGATCTCGTTGTCGCAGCACGGCAGAAGTTGTTGAATCAAAAGATCAGCTCCCGAGTCGTCTCGATGCCGAGCTGGGAATTGTTTGAAGAGCAGCCGCCAGCATATCACGAGTCGGTGTTGCCATCATCCCTGCGTGTGCGGCTCGCGGTCGAGGCGGGTGTGTCGCAAGGCTGGTGCAAGTACGTCGGCGACCATGGCGCCGTGATCGGGATCGATCGCTTCGGTGCATCCGCACCCGGTGAGATCGTCATGCGGGAATATGGCTTTACCGTGGAGAACGTCTGCAAGCGTGCACTTGACTTACTGAACCAACGACCAGAGGTGAAGTGATGCGAGTCGGAATTGCCGCGGATCATGCGGGGTTCGCGCTGAAAGAACAATTGGTCAAAATACTGCGCAAGCTGGGATTCGAAGTTGTGGACTTCGGCCCAATCCACTTGATCTCGACGGATGATTATCCTGATTACGTAGTGCCCATGGCCAGGGCAGTTGCTCTCGGTGAAGTCGGGCGAGGCGTGGCGATCTGCGGAAGCGGTGTGGGTGCGTGCGTTGCCGCTAATAAGATCACGGGAGTGCGTGCGGCATTGGTTGGCGACATTTTCTCGGCTCATCAGGGAGTGGAAGACGACGACATGAACGCGATTTGCCTCGGCGCTCGCGTCATCGGCCCCGCGCTGGCGCACGACCTGGTGCTCGCGTTTCTTGGCGCCCAGTTCACGAACGAAGAGCGTCACGTCCGGCGCCTAGCCAAGGTAGCATTACTGGAAACTCAACGAGGATAAATCAGGAGACGAGAATGAACAGCACACATTCTGCTGATCGAAAGTGAGGAGACGGCAGACTCGACCGCACGCGACATCCAACATGCGGCTCGAAAAAGTGAGATCGGCTTGATCAACGCTGGAGACCGTCAGCACTGCTCTCACAACGACACCCATGGACAACTGAAGTTGCGGTGTTACGAAAACGATTAAGAAAAAGTGGACCCTCAGAGGTGTTCTATAAACATCTAACAAATGGAGGCACGATCATGAAAGTGATTGTCATTGGCGCAACGGGAA
>JBKJJX010000133.1:0-37051 GCA_046597825.1 Bacteroidota bacterium
GTCCATGCCATCGACATTCAATACCGTCGTCATATACTCAACGGATGATGCCGCGTATTGTTGTGGGGCTTGATGAGCCGTAGCCACGAGCGAGCCTCCGAAGTACGGGAAGGCAATCGCCACTGCTGCCACGAGCGTTGCACCCCACACGCTGATCTTATTCCACTTGCCGGCGCTTTGTATTGTACAGCTTCCATCCTCACATTTCACTTCTCGTTTTCTGTACGTCAAATAAAATGCGAGCCCAAGAATCGTAACAGTGATTCCTACAAGGTACGGACGGTAGGCTTCGAAGGCGGAAAATGCACCGATGCTTCCCACGCCGAGCAGCACAACTGCTATCGGTCCTATGCAGCAAAGAGACGCCACAATTGCAGTGACGACTCCTCCTACGGTTGACATCGTTGTCTTGTTCATTGATTAGTTCCTTTCGTTCAAGAGAAAGGCATGTTGCTCTTTTGTTTCGTCGAGGGCAAACATGTCCTCTAAGTTTGTCGTGAAGATGGTCCGGACGAGGGAATAAAAAATCGTTTGTCCCTGTCGCCGGCTCTTGACAATGTTCTTATCCTTGAGTTTCCGTAAGTGTTGAGACACTGCGGAGTCGGTCAGCTCCAACACTTCGGCAAGGTCGCACACGCACATCTCCTTGTGGGCATGCAAGAGATACAGGATTTTCACCCTCTGGTTGTTACCAGCGACCCCCAACAAATCAGAGAGTGTTTCGAGCCCTTTTTGTTCTGCAAGGTTGCGCTTGATGAGAGCAAACTCGGCTTTCGAGAAATTTGGGCCTATACAGAGCTTGCCTTCCACGGATATTTTCTTCATGACCTTTTCTCTTAGTAATTTAGCATCTGCTTAAATACTATAGCAAGGTAGTCAGCAAATAGTTCCATGTCAAGCATTTTGTTTCACGATGCTCTTCTGCGCATCGACTCACAATAAATCAGTTACCTGTTGTTTGGCAGGAACGAGCTACTTTGGCTCACGCGTTAGCGATGCAACGTAAGTCGTAGGCGCGTGGCGGGATGTTCGCTGCGCCCCTCGAAAGGCCTGCGTGGCGCAACACCATCTGCAATGAAGGAGAGGATCCACAAATAATATATATCGGCGACACAGGTAGTTCAAGACTTCGTCCGTCTGTCCCTGCTTATTTCCACAGCCAGTATTGCCAATCCGGTATGTCTCGGTTTGGAAACGCGCGGAGGGACTTAGCTTGATCCAAACTGAGACATTACCCCCAATCCTTCAGCGTTGGAATCTTTTCCGATTATGCCTATCTTTTTCCCACGAATTTCAGGACCCGAATGAACTTGCGTTTTCTTACCATACTTGCTGCAGCCCTCCTTTTCTCCGGATGTATTCAAACCATTGCAGTCCGCTCTGTTGGCGGCATCGTTGACGACGGCTTCGACGCCATGACGGAAGAGTCCGACCTCCAGTTTGCGGAACAGGCTTTGCCCGCAAATCTGAAACTTCTCGAGGTAATGCTGAAGAACGATCCGGAGAACGAACGCCTGCTGAAGCTGCTTGCCGAAGGATACTCCAGCTATGCGCTGGGATTTGTAGAAGATGTTGATGTAGAGCGTGCCCGTGTGTTCTATTTGCGCGCCCGTGATTTCGGCATGCGGATTCTTCGCCAGGATTCAAAGCTCGCAGCCGCCCTTGACGGTTCGGCGGATGATTTGAAATCTGCTTTACAGAAAAAATCAAAGAATGATGTTCCGGGACTTTTCTGGACAGCCTTTGCGATGGGGAGCTATCTGAACATCTCGCTGACCAATACAGATGCCATTGCGTCGATCCCGAAGATCGAGGCCATGATGAATTTCGTTGTGGAGAAAGATTCATCCTTCTATTATGGCGGAGCGCATCTTTTTCTCGGCACACTCTACGGCAGCCGCTCTAAATTCCTTGGCGGCGACCCGGAAATCTCGCGGAACCATTTCGAGAAGGCAATGCGTTTAAATGAAGGCAAGTTCCTGATGACGCAAGTGTACTATGCGAAATCGTATGCGGCACAGACATTAAACGATTCACTGTTCACTGCATTGCTGACGCAGGTTGAGGAAGCGTCGCTGGATATTTTGCCAAAGTTCCGGCTCGGCAATGCAATTGCAAAGAAAAAGGCGAAGCTGTTGATGGCAAGGAAAGATGAGTTGTTTTAGTTCGTAGAAAAGAAAACCACGAAGGCACCAAGGCACGAAGGAAATACATGATTAAGAAAATTCTGTTTGTCGCCAACTTGCTATTGATGTGTGGCTTGGCTGCCAACGCACAGCAATACACAATCAAGTTTGCCTCGCTTGCGCCGGAGGGAAGCACGTGGACGAATGTACTGCGTGAGTATGACGCAGCGGTTCGAAAAGAAAGCGGCGGCCGGCTTGGCTTTAAGATATACGCCGGCGGCGTGCAGGGCGAGGATAAGGATGTTCTCCGCAAGATGAGACTTGGTCAACTGCAGAGCGCGGGGCTTACGGGTGTTGGACTCGGCGAGATTGTGCCGAAAGTTCGCATACTCGATTCTCCGTTTCTGTTCCGGAATTATAACGAAGTCGATCACATTTACACATCTTTTGCCGAAGAGTTTGACAATGCATTCCGTGCAAACGGATATGTGCTGCTCGGCTGGGCTGAGGTCGGTTGGGTGTATGTCCTGACCAACACGCCGGTGCGCACGCTTGCCGACATGAACGGCGTAAAAATGTGGATGTGGGAAGGTGATAAAGTCGCCGAGGCAACATTCAAAGCGCTCGGCATCAACCCGATTCCGCTTTCCGTGATCGACGTGTTGACGTCGCTGCAAACGGGGCTCATCAACGGCGCGTACACCTCACCGCTTGCCGCGCTGGTGCTGCAATGGAACACCCGCGTGAAGTACATGATGAATCTGCCGCTTGCCGATGCTTCCGGTGGCGTCGTTATCACAAAGAAAAAATTCGATGAGCTTCCGCCCGACATGCAGGAGATCCTTGTCCGCAACGGAAAAAAATACATGCGTTCGCTGACACTTCAATCCAGAAAAGAAAATGCTGACGCTATACTGACACTGAAGAAGAGTGGCCTCCAGTTGGTGGAGGTGACCTCATCGACGATTAACGATTATGTTGCTGCCGGCAAAAAAGCCCGGCAGTGGCTGGTTGGCCCGCTGTACGATCGTGATTTTCTTACCCGCATCGAGAAATCTCTTGTCGACTTTCGTGCGAGTGAGGCGTCCGCAAAATCTTCAGGTGAAAAAGGCGGCTCGAAGAAATGACGCTGCTGCGCGCCATCGAGAAAAATCTTGTCAAAGCAGAGACTGGCTTTCTTGTTCTCTTCTTTGGCGCGATGATCATACTTTCCTTCCTTCAGGTCATCCTTCGTAATTTCTTCGGCACCGGTTTGTTGTGGGCGGATACGCTCGTACGCCATCTCGTTATTTGGGTCGGCTTCATGGGCGCCGCGATTGCCACACACGAAGGCCGTCACATCAGCATCGATGCGCTCACGAAGTTCTTCTCGCCCCGATGGAAGGCTGTCTCTCAAATTCTCACGTCGCTTTTTGCAATTGTTGTCTGCTACTATCTTGCCGATGCCGCGCTTGTGTTCCTGAGAGATGAACAGGCTTCCGGCAGCGATCTTGTTCTTTCCATCCCGACGTGGGTTGCGTTGATTGTCATTCCAACCGGTTACGGCCTGATGGCAATTCACTTTCTTGTCAAGGTCGTTGAATACACGATGCAGCTTCTCGGAAAAGATGCGGGGGCCGCGCCATGAGCGTATTCCTCGTCGGATTGATTCTCTTGCTGTTCGCATTGCTCGGCGCCCCGCTCTTTACGCTGATCGGCGCTATTGCAATGATGAGCTTCGCATCTGAAGGGATCGAGAGCTCGGCCGTTATGGTTGAGCTCTACCGCATTTGCAGCAGCCCGACGCTTGTTGCCATTCCGCTCTTTACGTTTGCCGGCTATGTTCTTGCGGAAAGCAAAACGCCGGTGCGGCTCGTGAATCTTGCGCGGGCATTTTTCGGATGGATGCAGGGCGGACTCTCCGTCGTTGTGCTCGTTACCTGTGCCGTCTTTACAGCGTTCACCGGAGCTTCGGGCGTTACGATTGTTGCGCTCGGGGGACTTCTGTTGCCGATTCTTCTCAAAGAACAGTATCCCGAAAAATTCTCGCTCGGACTCATTACCACATCGGGAAGCCTGGGACTTTTATTTCCTCCCAGCCTTCCGCTCATTCTGTACGCGCTGATCGGGAAAATCAGCATCGACAAATTATTTGTTGCGGGGCTTCTCCCCGGTATTTTTCTGGTGGTGGTCCTTTCATTGTACGGTATCCGGCAGGGAAGAAAAGCAAAGGTCCCGACGATTCCCTTTACGTGGGCGAATGTCCGGAGCTCAACGCGTGCAGCGCTATGGGAACTGCCCCTACCGTTTATTATTATTGGCGGCATTTACAGCGGGGCATTTACCGCGACGGAGGCCGCCGCAGTAACGGCTTTCTACGTGCTGATTGTCGAAGTATTTATCTACAGAGACCTGAATTTGTTCCGTGACATTCCCCGCGTTATGCGGGATAGCATGGTGCTCGTCGGCGCAATCCTGATGATCATCGGGACGGCGATGGGACTGACGAATTATCTCGTTGATGAAGAAGTGCCGATGAAGTTGTTCGAGTTTACGAAAACATTCATCAGCAGTCCGATAATGTTTCTTGTTGTGCTAAACATATTCCTCCTCATCGTGGGGATGATGATGGATATTTTTTCTGCTATAATTGTCGTTGTTCCGCTTATTGCACCAATTGCCGCAGCATATGGAATCAACCCTGTGCATCTCGGAATTATCTTTCTTACCAATCTGGAAATTGGCTACCTTACACCACCTGTCGGGCTGAATCTTTTTATTTCAAGCATCCGTTTCCAGAAACCTGTCTTTACAATTGTCCGGGCGACTCTGCCGTATATCGGCATCTTGCTGGTTGCGCTTATCATTATCACATATGTCCCGGCAGTAAGTTTGTGGTTGGTGGATGTGCTGGGAGTAAAGTAGGTCCTTTCTTATCGAATGTTCCTGTCCAATTGCGTCTCTGTTGGCTTTCGGCCCGGAAGTGTTCCGGGCTGAATTTGTTCAATTTATTTTCAACGCTATTTGATTTCTCATCACAAACACATCTGAAGGGAACCTGTGGAATTTGCCCCGGTCCTCATATTCGTCGGTCTTCTCGTCTTCCTTTCACACCTCTTCGTTGCACTCTTCGAACGGACGAAGGTCCCGGATGTCCTCTACCTGATTCTCATCGGCATTGTCATCGGGCCGATACTGCATATTGTCTCCCCGCTGGATTTCGGCAAGGTGGGACATGTGTTTACCACCGTTGCGCTTGTTGTTATTCTCTTTGAGGGTGGCCTTGAACTGAGTTACCAACACTTGCGCGTTTCACTTCGCAGCACAATGGTGATCACGCTGATAAGTTACGTCGCGGCGTTTGTTGTTATCGCCGGGCTGGTTTTTTGGCTGATGGATCTCACCCTGTTGCTGACGTTTTTTGTTGCCGCGGTTCTTGCCGCGCCCGCGCCCGCCGTAGTAATTCCTCTGGTGCGCCAATTGACTCTGAGCCGGCCAACGAAGACAACCCTTACACTTGAGTCGCCGCTGGGAGAAGCATTTGGTATCGTCGTTGCTCTTGGTATCCTGGAGTCTGTACGCTTCGAATCCATTCAGGTGGGATACCTTATTGGAAAGCTCATGGCGTCTTTTGTTTTTGCTCTTGTTATTGGGGGACTGGGTGGATTTACGTGGTCGGTTCTTCTGCACAGAGTCCGCAATCTCCGGTTTGCGATCTTCACGACTCCAGCCTTCCTGCTTGTGCTGTTCGGACTTACAGAGTTTCTGGGATTCAGCGGCCCCGTATCAGCGCTAACATTCGGCGTGACGCTGGCAAATGCAGGAACGAAAAAAATTCCCTGGCTCGCAAAGAAATACAATCTTACTCCTCTGCAACATAACGAAACGGAGCGGGCATTCTTTGGCGAGATTGTTTTCCTGATCAAGACATTCTTTTTTGTTTACCTTGGGCTCTCAGTCACATTTGTGGATCTGTGGACGTTGATGATTGGGGTTGTGTTAACCGCAGGTCTGGTCATTGCCCGGATTCTTGCCGTTCGGGTTTCAACGCAGAAGAGGGTCACGCAACGCAAGGACGCATTGTTGATGAGTGTGATGGTTCCCAAGGGAACAGCGGCGGCAGTGCTGGCCGCAATTCCTCTGCAGTTATTATTGCCGGGCGGCGAAGAAATCCAAAACATTATCTACTCGGTGGTTGTCGTAAGCATTGTTGTCACTGCCTTGCTTCTGTTTCTTGTAGAGAAAACTATTTTTGCAAAGGCTCTTGGAATCATCTTCTCAAGCTATCATTCTGTTATTAAGTTGAAGGAAGATGTTCCGGAGCTGCCTGCGCCAGCAGAATAAGTCAGGAGGGTTATACAGTGTTCGATTACATAAGAAATGTGTTCGGTGTCCGGCTCTTTACCCTGGGCAGTACTGAGTTTACAATCTGGGTTGTCGCGTATTTGCTTTTTTTGGTAATCGGCCTGGTCATACTATCACGGCTCCTGAAACGATGGCTGATTAAGAGCGTGCTCGCCCGCAGGAATCTTGACCCCGGCGTTGGCCAGGCAATTGCAACAATCTTCCAGTATCTGTTTGTGGTGGTGGGGCTTCTCGTTATCATGAGCACCGCCGGGATTGATCTCACGACTCTGAACGTTCTTGCGGGTGCGGTCGGTATCGGGGTCGGGTTCGGACTTCAGACTATCGCGAACAATTTTATCAGCGGACTGATTATTCTGTTCGAGCAGCCCGATTAAAGTTGGAGATAGAATTCAGGTGGGCGATGTTACCGGCGACGTGGTACGCATTGGGGCACGCGCAACCACGATCAAGACGAACGATAATATCGAAATCATTGTTCCGAATGCAGAGTTCATTTCATCGCAGGTGATTAACTGGAGCCACTCGGACAGGGAAGTGCGGTTGCACATTCCGGTCGGCGTTTCTTACTCCTCCAATCCGGAGGAAGTACGCGATATTCTGATTGAGGTCGCGGGGTCTCATCCCGGCGTTCCCCAAAGTCCTCCGCCCGATGTTATATTCATAGAATTTGCAGACAGTTCATTGAATTTTGATCTCAGAGTCTGGACGAGCGACTTTATAACGAAGACAAAAATTCTGCGGAGCGATTTAAATTTTGCAATCCAGAAGAAATTCAAAGAACGGGGAGTTGAAATACCATTTCCCCAGCGCGATATCCACGTGCGGTCCGGAGTCCTCGGCCTCGAGTCGAAGAATGAACCGACGACGATTGTTCAGAAAAAGAAAAGGTCAGCATGAAAAACTTCAAACAATTTATTTTCTGCGCTATAATGCTGGTGTGTCTCCAGCCATTGTGGGCGCAAACTGATTCGACTGCCTCACCCATTCCCCAATTTAACGCCCCTGTAATGGTCGATGGTGATACACTTTTTTATATCCATTCATATCTCGGTCCGTTTACTCCAGGGCAAAGAGCCGCTGCGGCGAGTGAAAAGCTACGCACGATAATCCAACACGGGAAAGTTGATTCGGTGAGAGTTGTTGAATCTACTGCCGGCTCAACTATTGTTGCCGACAGTGTTATTGTCATGGCGGTGACGAATGACGATGCTATTCTTGAGGGAAAACCGCGGACAGAAGTTGCAAAAGAGTTCGCCGCTATTCTGCATGAGCGGCTGGTAGTTGCTGCGGATCGTTATAGCGCCAAATCGCTGCTTACAGCAAGCGCCATTGTTGCCGGCTCCCTCTTGGGACTGGTCCTTGTTTTTTGGCTGATGGCAAAACTGTTTCCGAAATTGTATGTCCGCATGGAAAGCCTGGAAGGAAAAGTGTTTCGCAGTATCACAATACGCTCGCGGGAGATACTCAGTGCGGAAAGCCTTTCTGCCTTCTTTATTGTCCTTGTCAAGGGAATCAGGTTGGCGATCTCTCTCTTGCTTATTTATTTCTTTGTAACATATTCGCTTTCACTATTTCCCTGGACGAGGCATTGGAATGTGAAGCCGATCCTTATCGGCATCTTTCTCAGTATCCTTTCGACGACCGTCGCCATTGTCATTTTCAGAACGGTGAATTCGTTCTTCAAAATGTTGATAAGAAAAACTGACGGATGGAAAGGAACAGTCATAAAGCCGGTGAAATTAAAGACGGTCGAGGTCCTTTCGGAGGAGCGGATTGCAGAGCTCGTCAAAGCGGTATTCAAAATTGTGAGGTTGTTCTGTTTTGTCGTTCTTGGATATTTCTACATCACAATCCTGTTTAGCTTTTTTCCATTCACGCAAACATGGGCGGGAACATTATTCGGCTACATTATCAATCCTCTCTGGAATGTGTTGACCTCGTTTGTTTTGTATCTGCCGAATCTCTTTTTCATTCTGGTTATCGTCTATGTTACGCGGTATGTCATCAAGTTCATCAGGCTTGTGTTTGACGAAATAGGGAAAGGGGTGTTGACACTACCCGGTTTTTACGCTGAATGGTCAGACCCTACCTACAAGATTGTGCGCTTCCTGATTCTCGCGTTCGCGGGCATCGTTATCTTCCCATATTTGCCGGGATCGGACTCGCCGATTTTCCAGGGCATTACTGTTTTCTTCGGAATCCTTTTTTCGTTGGGATCGACATCCGCCATTGCGAACATCGTTGCCGGAGTCGTTCTCACATACATGCGCCCGTTTCGGATCGGGGATCGGGTGAAGATCGCCGATACGATGGGGGACATCATGGAGAAAACACTTCTGGTCACCCGCGTCCGCACGATCAAGAACGTGGATATTACAATTCCTAACGCGATGGTGCTTAGCAGCCATATCATTAACTTCAGCTCGTCTTCAAGCGGGCCGGGGCTTATCGTGCACACAAGCGTCACCATAGGCTATGATGTCCCATGGAAAAATGTCCATGCGGCACTCATTGCGGCAGCAGATGCAACAACAACTGTCTTGAAGGAACCGAAGCCGTTTGTTCTCCAAACAAGTCTCGATGATTTCTATGTTGCGTACGAACTCAACGCGTATACGAATCAGCCCAACATTATGGCAAAAATATATTCCGAGCTCCATCAGAACATTCAGGACAAGTTCAACGAAGCGGGAATTGAGATCATGTCACCGCATTATTCCGCGATCCGCGATGGAAATCAAGTCACGATCCCGGAAAACTATCTGCCAAAGTCCTATCAGGCACCGTCATTCCGGATTCTGCCGACCGGAGATATCACAGGGAAGAAATCAGAATAAGCGCAGGCGTTGCCGTTGACCTCAATTCAAACTATTGCATTGCTTCTGACGTTTGCAGCGCTGGCGGCGTTTGGCAATTACAAATTTTTGCATTTGCCCCGTACCATCGGACTGATGGTTATTGCGCTGAGCCTTTCGCTGGTCTTCGTCGTGATTGGTGCTCTGGGTATAATCAATCTTGATGAGGCGACACAGTTCGTTCAATCCATTGACTTCAGTGAAACGTTACTGCATGGCATGCTGGCGTTTCTCTTGTTCGCCGGCGCTCTGCATGTTGATCTGACCGACCTTCGGAGTCAGGCTCTGCCGGTTGTGGTACTCTCAACAGCGGGCGTTGTGCTTGCAACGGGAATCACGGGAACCTTGGTGTGGGTTGTTGCGCGATGGATCGGAGCAGACCTGCCTTTTGTGTACGCGCTGCTTTTCGGCGCGCTTATTTCACCCACCGACCCGATTGCAGTTCTCGGCATTTTAAAAAGTGTCGGAGCTCCGAAGGCGCTTGAAGTAAAAATAACCGGCGAATCTCTTTTCAACGATGGCGTGGGCGTGGTGGTGTTTCTCACGATTCTCGACGTTGCAGTCGGGAAACAAGAACCCGAGCTGGGACACATTGCGTTGTTCTTCTTCAAGGAGGCAATCGGTGGCGCTCTCTTTGGTCTCGTGTTTGGCTGGGTATTCTACAGGCTGCTGAAGTCTGTCGACATGTATCAGGTTGAAGTGCTGCTTACGCTTGCGCTTGCAGCAGGAGGCTACTCTCTGGCTGAGGCCATACATGTTTCAGCGCCGATTGCGATTGTTGTCGCCGGTTTGTTTATCGGCAACCATGGACGCACATTTGCAATGTCCGATACGACCCGCGAACATCTCGACACTTTTTGGGAGCTGGTTGATGAGATCATGAACGCGATTCTCTTTGTCATCATCGGGCTCGAAGTGTTGGCAATCCGCCTGGACACTACACATATCGTCATTGCACTTTCGGCAATCCTCATCGTTCTGCTTGCCCGGTACGTGAGTGTGGGAACATTGGTCGGCGCAATGCGATTCAAAAGAAAATTCACCGGCGGCGTCGTGGAGATTCTGACCTGGGCGGGATTGCGGGGAGGCATCTCAATCGCCCTGGCCCTTTCAATCCCGTTTGTTCCCGAGCGTCAGCTGATTCTGACCGCGACCTACGTAGTTGTAATATTTTCCGTGCTTGTGCAGGGACTGACGATCGGCAAAGTGATTGCTCTGCGAGCAAAACAATAAAGTCTAGCAGGTTGCAGAAAAATTATTTTAACAGTCTTTGCGAGGAGCCCCGCTTGTGGCGGGGTAAACTTCGCGACGAAGCAATCTCGCTTTACTGGAGTCAAAGCATCGTCCAGAGTTAATCACTGCCGTTCGTTCTATCATTGCCCACTTCGTCTATTTGCAGTACATTATAGTTGCTCCACGCCGAGCAGATAAGGACAAAAACCTATGAAGGCATTCCAGATAAAAAGCATACTCGTTCCCACGGATTTTTCTGATTTGTCTCTTCGCGCTCTTGAGCATGCTGAGCGGGTGCCGGACATTCTAAAATTCCCGTGCTCAGTGTGAACAAAGGACTGGGGCGCAAAGGCTACAATAATCTTGTGTATCCTGTTCGCGACAGAACTCAGGCGATGGATAAATATGATTTCGCTCTGACATTCGCCCGGCTGTTTGAAATGCGGGTGCATATTATAGGTCTGCTTCGATCAAACGAAAAGGAACACGAAAAAAGAATGCGCGCCTTGTGTGAAGCAACCAAAATTCGGTTTGAGAAAGACGGAGTCGGCGCCAAGTTGTTGTTTACAAAGTCCGACCAGTTTCCTGTCGCAATTATGAAATATGCGCATACATTTATCGACTCCCTTGTAATCATAAAGCAAGATCATGATTTTCTTTTGGCAGAGATGTTTCGCGGAACATTTACAAAAACAGTGTTGCACAAAGTGTTATCACCGGTATTAACAATCCCTCAGCAGTATGAGTGATGTAGCGATCACACCACAATCGGGCGGCATCAGCACTGAAGGGTTTTTTGAATTCTTCGGGCGCCGTACCGTGCTGTTCTTTACGCATCTGGGGAAGTATTCCAGCCTTGTGTGGTGGTCATTCAGAAATATTCGTAACATATTTGAGTCCGGCAAGAATATTGTTTCGCAGATGACGCAGATCGGGGTTAATTCTATCCCCATCGTGATCTTCGTGGCGACGTTTGTTGGAATGGTTACTTCGGTTCAATCCTCGTATCAGCTGTATGCGTGGATACCGCGGTCGGTGGTCGGCTCGCTCGTTATCAAATCTGTTCTTCTCGAACTGACACCCCTCGTGACAGCGCTTGTACTCGCTGGAAAAGTGGGCGCAACAATTACTGCCGAGCTGGGATCGATGCGCGTCACCGATCAGATTGATGCACTGGAAGCTATGGGTTATGACTCGATATCGTTCTTGGTTACGCCGCGTGTTATCGCGGGCATCTTCATGTTTCCAATCCTGATTGTGTTCGGGGATCTGCTTGCAGTGCTCGGCGGACTTTTTGGTGCTGTAGTCGTTGCCAATGTATCGGCTCCGGCGTTTATTTCGGGCCTCAAGACTTCTTTTGAAATCTCGGATGCGGTTTTTGGTCTTGTCAAAGCGTTGGTTTTTGGTTTTACGATTACATCCATAGCGTGCTATCAGGGATATTTTGTTCGCGGCGGCTCGGCAGGCGTCGGCAAAGCAACGATGACGACAGTCGTCTGGACATGCCTCACGGTGGTCGTTCTCGATTTCCTGTTAGCATCAATTCTTCTCTAGATGATACTCGTTCGCGATATTTATAAGAGTTTCGGTGATCATGAAGTGTTGCGCGGGGTATCGTTCGATGTGCGGGACAAAGAAACGCTTGTCATGCTCGGCAAAAGCGGGAGTGGAAAGAGTGTTCTGCTCAGAATGATAATCGGATTGCTGAAGCCGAATTCGGGAACAATTAGTACCGATGGAAACGACATTGCGGCAATGAGTTATCAGCAACTTCGGGAAGAACGAAGGAAGTTCGGCTTTCTGTTTCAGGACGCGGCACTATTCGATTCACTGACAGTGGGAGAGAATATCGCCCTCCCTCTGCGCCAGCGGAAAAATATTACGGAACCAGCAATCAAGGAACGTGTAGCCTATGCGTTGGAGTTGGTCGATCTGGCCGGCATCGAGAAGAAAATGCCCTCGACGCTCAGCGGTGGAATGAAAAAACGTGTCGGACTCGCACGGGCGATTGCGCCGAACCCGCTTTACATGTTATACGATGAACCCACAACAGGACTGGATGTCGGGACTGCGGACGAAATCAACAGCCTCATGACCGATATGCGGACGCGACTCGGCATCACTTCGATTGTTGTCACGCATGATATTCGCAGCGCGTTCATTGTGGGCGACCGGTTCATGATTCTCGAACGTGGCCGCATCCTGATGACGGGGACGCGGGATGATCTTGAAAACAGCACCGATGCTGAAATAAAAAAATACGTCAACAGTTCGCTTTCATCGTGAAGGACGAGATATGAAATGGAGTAGTGAAGCCCGGATCGGAATTGTGGTTTTCCTGGCGGCAGTAGTTTTCGCCGGCGGGATTATTGTGCTTCGGGGGATTGATCTCCGTTCAAAAGATTACTCGCTGAATGTGCATTTTGGCAATGTCAACGGACTGAATACGGGAAGCCGCGTAAGTGTTGCCGGACTTGAAATTGGCAGCGTCGAGTCGATGACAATGTCGGGGAATCGAATTGAGGTGAATCTATCCCTGAAAACCCGTACGCGTCTTCCACGTGATTCAAAAGCCATCATCAAAAGCGAATCCATTATGGGGGGAAAGTTTGTTGAAATCATTCCCGGAACCGCCGCTACGATGCTGCAGAACGGCGATTCACTGAGCGGTGCCTATGAGGCAGATCTTTCTCAACTGACCGCCACACTCGCGCCTATTTCGACAAACGTTCTCGGCATTCTTGAGAATGTCAACTCGACATTTGACGAACCGACACGAAACCGGATTCAGGCTGTCGTTGCAAACTTGAGCCGGTCGACTGCCCATATGGATCAGGTAATCAATAGGGAGGGTGCACGGCTCGATGTTGCTTTTGGCGACTTTGCGGAATTTTCCAAAAATATTTCAAAGCTCGCGAGAACTCTCGACACGATTGCAGGCAACCAGCGCGGCAATGTGAATGCTGGGATGTCCTCGTTAAAGAAAGCTGCCCAGAATCTGGATCGGGTATCAGTACAACTTGATGAGGCAAGTTCTTCCCTGAATCTCATCCTTGCAAAAGTGAAAAGCGGGGAAGGTACAATGGGCAGGCTGATTTATGATGCGAAATTGTACAACGATATCGACACCCTTGCCGTGAATTTGAATTCGCTTGTGCTGGACCTTCGCCTGAACCCTCAACGATATGTGAAGGTAAGCGTCTTTTGATGAAGTCAATTCATCTCTTTGTATCGGAAAGATAAGAATCGCATGAAACGTAATCAGAAGGAAACGGCATTTTGAAAAAATTCGATACGGAAGTTCATCTCAGCCGTGAGATGAAGTTGCTGGATGTGACGATGATTGGTGTTGGTGCAATGATCGGTGCCGGCATTTTTGTTTTGATCGGGATCGCGGCAGGGGTTGCGGGCCCGGCGCTCATCATTGCTTTTACATTGAATGGGTTCGTCGCGTTGCTAACTGCAATGTCGTACGCAGAACTGGGATCATGCTATCACGATGCCGGCGGCGGTTATCTCTGGGTAAAAGAAGGACTGCCGAAGTGGAATGGGTTTCTCTCAGGATGGATGAGCTGGTTTGCACACGCAGTCGCATGCAGTCTGTATGCGCTTGGCTTCGGCGCGTATTTCGAACATGTGCTGACGGAATTCGGTGTAATCATGCCACACTGGGGGTTCCTCTCTCCACAAAAGCTTCTTGCGGTGGGTATCGCAGTCGTCTTTGCGTATATCAATTTTCGCGGTGCCTCCGAAACGGGAAAAATCGGTAATCTGGTAACGATGGCGAAAATTGTTATTCTCGCGATATTCATCGGCTTCGGGCTGGAATACATGTTCCGGCGGGATGATTGGAGCACATCGTTTGTTCCGTTTATGCCGAATGGCTGGGGCGGCGTGTTTCAGGCAATGGGACTTACGTTTATTGCGTTTCAGGGATTTGAAGTAATCTCCCAGTGTTCGGAAGAGGTAAAGAATCCGAAGAAGAACATTCCACGAGCCGTATTCTTATCCCTTCTCATCGTCGTACCCATTTACCTTCTCGTTGCGGTGACGTCACTCGGTTCAGTCAGGCCTGAGAACGGCATGACGCCCTGGGATTTTCTCGCTACACAAAAAGAAACAGCGCTCGTCGGTGTTGCGGAGATGTTCTTTACGGGTGGCGGAATATTACTGTTGTTCGGCGGACTCATCTCAACAATGTCTGCATTGAATGCCACAGTGTATTCATCTTCGCGCGTTGCATTTGCCATGGGAAGGGACAGGAATTTTCCTACATTTTTTAGTAAGGTCCACGCGAAAAAATTCACGCCGCATTTTGCAATCTTCGGTTCATTTGTCATCGTTGTGTTGATGTGCCTTTCGTTGCAAATCGAAGATGTTGCATCGGCTGCGGACATTATGTTCCTGCTTTTGTTTCTACAGGTGAATGTTACACTCATTCGCCTTCGCAAGAAAAGACCCGATTTGGACCGCGGATTTTTTACTCCTCTTTTTCCGTATCTCACGATCGTCGGAATAGCGCTATTGTTGTTCCTCGCCGTGTACATGTTCAACTACAGTCCGCTCGGTTGGTTCGTCACTGCTGGTTGGATTGGCATCGGACTCGTGGTCTATAAGGTATACTCATCGAAGCGGGAAGTCGAACATGTAAGAAAAGTGAAAGCCCTGGAACGCCTCGAACGCAAAGAGTTCACCATACTTGTTCCCCTCTCGAACCCGGCAACAGCTAAAGGGATTCTCGAAATCTCTATTGCGATAGCAAAGAAACATAATGCCGAGATTTTGCTTCTGCATGTTACTGAAGTAGATCAAGGTGTGCCTCTACGGGCCGGTATCGACGAAGGGGAGCGCATTGTTCCGTTCCTTGAGGAGGCGAAAGCCACAATTGCGAACGCCGGAATTCCCGCCCGGTCGATTGTTCAGGTCTCGCACAGAATTTCGCAGGGGATTCTCGAGACGGCAATCGAGGAACAGGCAAATTTTATTATTCTCGGTCGCGAACGTCACCCGACGTTTCTGGACCAAATCAATGCGAGTGTTATTGATACGGTCCTCGATCGCGCTCCGTGTGAAGTTGCGATTCTGCATGGCGAGCTTGATACGGAGACGATCAAGAATGTTATGATTCCGTTCAGTGAAAATATTCATACGCAACTGGCGTTTGAAATTATGCCGGCAATTCTCGATCATTTCAAAAGTAAAGCGGAGGTGGTGGTCGTATTCGAGCCCGATATGCCATCCGTGCAAAAAGAAGAGGAGCTTCAGAGAATTGACGAGCGCGTGCGAACGAGCGGCATAGATGCGCAGGTGAACGTTACGCACAACAAGGGAATTTTGGAAGGTGTTGTTCTCCAATCAAAAAAATCGGACTTGATTATTATGGGTGGGCGGTCCGGTGAGTTTCTCGGATTGCTCGTCGGCCAATCCCTGACGCAAGAGATTACCGAACAGGCCGCTTGCCCTGTGTTATGGGTGAATGAATATGAAGAGCGCACATCACTGTGGAAAGCCTTTTTTAGACCTGTTGAAAAGGAGATAGAAGATCATGGATAGTCCACTGCAAAAAGCATTATATGGCGTTACGGAAAAACTTATTTCCTACCTGCCAAATCTCGTCGCCGGGATCGTGCTCATTGCCATCGGATGGTTTCTCGGATGGCTCGTCAAGCGAATTGTTGTGCAGGTGTTCCTTGTTTTGCGGTTTGATCGTTTGTTTCGCCGATTCAAGTGGGGCGGCGGATTTGCCAAGGCTGATGTTCGCTATGCGTTCGCAGGATTCGTCGGTAACGCTGCGTTTCTGATTGTCTTTTTGATTTTGCTGAACGCGTCGCTTGAAGCATTGCAGCTCACCGTAATCTCCGATGTGCTGAGACAGGGAGTATTGTTCATACCTAAGCTTCTTGTCGCAGCCTTCATCTTCGGGCTTGGCTGGCTGCTTGCAGGATGGATCGGCGGCACCATTCAGCGTGCACTCATCAAAGAAGAAGTTCCCAGGGCAACGTTGATCGCGAGATTCACGAAAGTTGTTGTCATGCTCTTCTTTTCGGCGATGGCTTTAACGGAGATCGACATAGCCCGTGAAATTGTTATCATCGGTTTTAGCGTTACGATCATAACTCTCGGCGTACTTGTGATTGTTATGACATCAATCGGAGGCAAACGCTTTGTCGCAGGCATTCTGGAAACTCTTGAGGAGTCGTAACGATACGATAGTAGGAAAGGAAAAGAATCATACATATGGACAGATCAGGAAATCATGAAACCCACAGCTGACGTAAAGGAATTACTAACCGGTCTTCGAAGTAAAGATGGCTTCAAGAGAGAACTTGCCCGCGAAGAACTTGTTCGCATCGGAAAGCCAGCAGTCACGCCGCTTGTTGAATTGATGAAGTCAAAGAACCAGCAATTGCGCTGGGAAGCATGCAAAGCACTTGGAAGTCTTGAAGAACCCGGGGCATCGCCCGCATTAGTTGAGGCCTTGCGTGATGGCAGCGCTGAAATTCGCTGGCTCGCCGCCGAAGGATTGATCGCTCTCGGGACAAAGGCCATTGTGCCCATTCTGCAAGCCCTTCAAACGCAATTCGACTCCATTCTAATTCGTGAGGGCGCCCACCATATTCTTCATGCGCTCGAGAGAAAACGAAAATTGGATCCAAAAACTCAGGCTGTGTTGAATTCAATGCGGAGTTTATCGCCTGAATTGCCTATCGCACTCGCCGCCCACAAAGCGCTGAAATCGTTACGAGCCGGTTGACCCCGACATTGATCAACACGATAGGCATACGACGCGAGACAAAAGACAAGACGCAGCGGCGGGTTCCGTTGTCGCCGGGTCATGTTCGCGAACTCATTCGCCGGCACAAGATTAAAGTCCTTGTAGAGCCCTGGCCCCGCCGGGTCTTCACCGATGAAGAGTACAAGGAAGCGGGTGCCGTCCTTACTTCTGATCTCAGCAAAAGCAATATTATTTTCGGAGTGAAAGAAGTTGATCGGGGTTTTCTCCAGGACCATAAGCCCTATTGTTTTTTTTCTCATACAATCAAGGGACAGGCGTACAACATGCCCTTGCTCAAACATATTATCGACCATAAGATCACGCTTTTTGATTATGAGTTGGTAAGAGGAGATGATGGGAAGCGGCTTATTTTCTTTGGTGACTTTGCCGGCTATGCCGGGATGATTGATTCGATGTGGGCGCTGGGGCGAAGGCTCATCTGGGAGGGAATTGATAACCCGTTTTCCCGAATCAGATATGCGTCGAAGTATGAGTGCCTCCGGGACGCGCAGGATGACTTCAGGGAAGTTGGTGAACGGATATGGAAGTACGGTCTTCCGGAACAGATAGTCCCTTTTGTTTGTGCATTCACCGGCACCGGCCGTGTCTCAACGGCTGCGCAGGAATTGTTCGATCTCCTTCCGACTGTGGAAATTGACCCGGCGATGCTCAACAAACTGATGCGGTCGGGAAGATTCTCGGACAGAGTGTTGTATAAAGTCAGGTTTCAGAAATCCGATATGTTCCAACACAAGAGACCACGAAGGCAATTTGATGCTGATGATTTTGAGAAGCATCCGGAATCATACTCAAATCGTTTCGAACAATATGTTCCTCATCTCAATATGATTATCAATGGAATCTATTGGGAACCAAGATTCCCGCGGCTGCTCTCGAAGAAATTCATGAAGGCGCTTTACAAAGTTGACCCGCACCCCCGGCTGAAAGTAATCGGGGACATTACCTGCGATATTAACGGGTCGATGGAATTGACCGTGAAGGAAGCCGACTCTTTGAACCCTGTGTACGTGTATGAACCGCTCTCGGGCAACGTAATAGACGGTTGGGAAGGGAAAGGGCCGGTTATTCTTGCGGTCGATAAATTACCGGCTGAACTGCCCCGGGAGGCCTCCGAATCATTTGGGAATGCACTCGCGCCATTTGTACCGGAGCTTGCAGCCGCTAATTTTGCGAAGCCGTTCAGCTCGCTCAACATACCGGACGAATTCAAAAAAGCTATGATCGTCCATCGCGGAGTGTTGCGTCCGCAATTTTCCCATTTGAAGAAACTGACTGAGTTGGGTTCCGTATGAAACAGATAATCGTACTCGGTGCGGGACAAAGTACGTCGTGGCTCATCTCGTATCTTCTTGAGCATGCGCAGACACATGATTGGTTCATAACCGTGTGCGACCGAAACGGCGAACTTGCAAAACAATCCGTCGGCGGACATACACGGGGACAGGCTATTGCGCTTGATGTGAATGACTCTGCAACCCGCACCGCGCTGATGACAAAGGCAAACGTTGTCGTGAATATGCTGACGCGGCCTTACCAATATCAGATCGCTTTGGACTGTATCAATAATGGCGCGCATATGTTGACCGCGTCATACGAAGATCCGAAGGTGAGCGCACTCGATGCCGACGCCCACAAGAAAAACGTCCTGATTCTGAACGAGATGGGGCTTGACCCGGGCATCGACCACATGATCGCTATGTCGATGATTCAACGGGTCCGGGCGAATGGCGGGAAGGTTGCAAGTTTCCGCTCCTATGGCGGCGGACTACCCGCGCCCGAGGCAAAAACGAATCCCCTGCGTTATGCCATTACGTGGAATCCGCGAAATGTTCTCATGGCAGGTGAAGACGGCGCGTTGTATAAAGAGGATGGAAAATTCAAGCTGCTTCCGTTTCATCAGGTCTTTCAACGGACGTGGTCGGTGGATATAGAGGGGATCGGGATGCTCGAAGCGTATCCTAATCGTGACTCGCTTGCATATGAAGCTGAACTTGGATTGGGAAACGAAAGTACAATTATCCGCGGAACGCTTCGTTATCCCGGATGGAGCGAGACGTGGCAGCAGATTGTTCACCTCGGACTCGCGAATGACGCCTTGCGCATCGCAAACCTGAAGAATATGACCTACCGCGAGTTGACGGAAATGTGTCTTCCGCAATCGGAGGGGAGGACCAAACTTGAACAGCAAGTCGCCAACTATCTCGGCATCAATCCTACCGGACGTATCATGGAGAACCTGCGCTATCTTGGCTTGTTCTCGAAGGACAAGATCAGCAACGACGCCGATACGGTTGCAGATGCGATGATTCATCTCATTAAAGAAAAGCTCCATATGCCTCCCGGTTCACGCGACGTAGTTATTCTAATGCACGAAATGGATGTCACGTATCCGGAGGAACAGGGAAGAAAAGAGAAGCTCACAAGCACGATGATTGAATATGGCGTGCCGAATGGCTTTACGGCAATCGCAAAAACAGTCGGTATGCCGATCGCCATTGCCACGGAACTTCTGCTTACCGATCGTCTTACGATTACCGGTTGCCAGATTCCGACACACCCCGCAGTATACGAACCGGTTCTTCAAGAGTTAAAATTGCAGGGACTCAATTTCCAGGAAACGGTTCTTGCGCTCTAGACAGGCCTATTCACTTTTTAAGAGTTGCTGTTCTAGGTGATGAGTGTATATTGTAAGTAGAGTATTGCTGAACCTGCCTCCTTCATCCATCAAGAGAAGTGGAGTTGCTGTATGTCCGAACAGATTAACGCGACCGTTGAATCGCTGAGAGTATTCTGGGATCAGTTTGTTCATTTCATCCCTCAAATACTTGTGGCAGCATTGCTTCTAATCCTCGGATGGCTTGTAGCAAAGATTTTACGCAAGGCAATGATCCGGATCTTACGGCTGCTGCGCGTGGATGTCGCCGCGGAAAAAGCCGGTATCGAAGACTTCCTGATTCAAGGTGATGTTAAATACACGACCATTACGATTGTAGCGAATCTCATTTACTGGTTCGTAATTTTTGCGGTATCGTTGGCGGTGTTGAACAGTCTGGGCCTGGCTGCAGCGGCGGATCTCTTCAACAGAATCATCCTGTATATTCCCAATGTAATTGTCGCGGTGCTTGTTCTTATTTTCGGAACCCTGTTTGCAAAGCTGGTGCGAGGCGTAACGTTCACATACCTGAGCAACATCGGCATTGCCGGCGCCGAGTTTGTAAGTCAGGTTGCCCAATGGGCTCTACTGCTCTTCGTTGTCTCTGTTGCACTCGAGCAACTTGCGATCGGGGGCCAGATCCTTGTCTCTGCATTTCAAATTGCCTTTGGTGCCCTGTGCCTTGCACTCGCACTCGCCTTCGGATTGGGCGGAAAGGATTGGGCTGCGCGCATCCTTGAAAAAATCTGGAAAACGGAAAGGTAATAAATGATTATCGATTGCCATACGCACGTCAATAACTATCACGACGAAGAACTGGAATCCCTCGCGACATGTCTCGACAAACTCCAAAAGGAGATGAAGAGAAACCGCGTCGATACGTCTCTTATCCTGACGTCGTACAAGGTTAAAGGTGGCAGGCCTTCGACCCGCGATGTTGTGAAGGCAACACGGGATCTCACCAATGTGTACGTCGTTGCAGGAATCAGCTATTTGGATTTTTCGTTCACCGTTGATGATCTGTCTGAACTGCGCGAATATATTGTGGATGGCTCCGTCCGTGGCTTCAAGCTGTATCCCGGTTATGAGCCCTTCTATCCGAACGATGCGAAGTTCGAGCCCATTTTTTCCCTTGCCGCGCAGTTTGATGTTCCCGTTATGATTCACTCGGGCGATACATTCACTCCGAAAGGAAAAGTAAAATACTCGCATCCTCTGCATGTGGACGAGGTGGCGGTTGATCATCCTGAGGTCAACTTTGTTATTTGTCACCTCGGAAGTCCGTGGTTTCGTGATTGCATGGAGGTCGTCTACAAAAACCAAAACGTCTATACCGATATTTCCGGCCTCGTGCTGGGAGATTTCTCAGACAGATTTGAAGGCTATATGCATAAGCAGCTACAGGAAATGCTTGTATTCGGTGTTGAGCCGGATAAAGTATTGTTCGGTTCGGATTGGCCTATCTCCTCGCTGGAATCGTATTTGGATTTCATGGAAGAGTTGAAGATCCCGGACAGGGATCGTCAGAAAATTATGTACGAAAACGCGGCACGGCTCTTTAAACTTCCCATCAAAGAATCAGCCTTCGGCATCGGGTCACTGTTCAATAAGTTGAAGTGACCGTGTACGGCGTGATGGCCGCCTTCAAAGCTCACCAGTTCGATGCCACCGCATTATTGCTTAAACCCATATAGGGAGAAACGTATGGCAGATATCGATCACGCCACGTTCGAAAAAAATATCACCGTCCGCCCGATCACTATTCAGGACTTTGATCAGCTGTGCACGCTGCAGGGCAAATGTTTTCCGGGGATGAAGACCTGGACGCTTGCGCAAATTGAGAGTCAACTGCATGTTTTTCCTGAAGGACAGATTTGTATCGAGTCTCAGGGAAGAGTTGTGGCTTCCTCCAGCAGCCTGATTCTGGATTTTGCAATGTACAGCGAATGGCATAGCTGGCGCGAAATCGCCGATGAGGGGTATATCCGCAACCACAATCCGGAAGGGAATACCCTATACGGCATCGAGGTTATGGTCGACCCCGAGTTTCGCGGGATGAAATTAGCACGCAGGTTGTACAAAGCCCGGCAAGAGCTCGCGCAGCGAAAAAACCTGATGCGGATTGTGCTGGGTGGGCGTATTCCCGGCTATGTGAAATACAAAGACGAGATGACGGCGCGGGAATATGTTGACCGGGTCATGAATAAGACGCTTGTGGATCCCGTGTTGACGATGCAGTTGTCGAACGGCTTCGTGTTAAAACGCCTCATCAATGCATACAT
Source organism: Bacteroidota bacterium (assembly GCA_046597825.1). Classification (GTDB taxonomy): domain Bacteria; phylum Bacteroidota; class Ignavibacteria; order UBA10030; family UBA6906; genus CAADGV01. The sequence goes on from JBKJJX010000133.1 coordinate 22,293, forward strand.
GAGCGCCGACAAGGAGTCGTTGGGCTACGCAACGCTGCTGGAATGGACAAACCTGGATTACCAGCCTGATGTTTCGCGGACATTCATTCCTTCGAAGGCTGTGCGCATTTGCGCCGTGCAATATCAAATGCGGGAGATTAAAGATTTTGACGAGTTCGCACGGCAATGTCAGTACTTCGTCGACGTTGCATCGGATTACAAATGTGACTTCATCCTCTTTCCCGAAAATCTGACAACGCAGCTTCTGACGTTTGTCAAAGCGGATCGCCCCGGTCAGGCAATGCGGAGACTTTCTGAATTCACGCCGCAATATCTGGAGTTGTTCTCGCGTCTTTCGATCAAATATGATATTAACATTATCGGGGGAACGCATTTCACGCTGGAGAATGACAAGCTGTATAATGCCGCGTATCTCTTCAAGCGCGATGGCGGCATTGGCAAACAATACAAGCTTCACATCACTCCCGACGAGCGGCGTTGGTGGGGCGTGGAAAGCGGAAACAGTATCGAAGTCTTTGATACCGACAGGGGAAAAATCTCGATCCAGGTTGGCGTCGATATCGAGTTTCCCGAAGTGAGCCGTGTTGCGGTCGAGCAGGGAGCGCAAATCTTTTTCGTTCCGTTCACAACAGATGAGCGCTCCGCATATTTGCGGGTTCGCTACTGTGCACAAGCGCGATGCATCGAGAATCATGTCTACACCGCCATCGCAGGCACGGTTGGAAATTTGCCGGCAGTGGATAATATGGATATTCAGTATGCACAGTCCGGCATTTTTACACCGGCGGACATTCCGTTTACCCGCGACGCTATTGCTTCGGAGACCACACCAAATATTGAAACAGTGAATATTGATGATGTCGATCTTGAACTTCTGAAAGGACACCATCAGACCGGCAGCGTGGTAAATTGGAAGAACCGGCGAAAAGATTTGTATGAAGTAGTCTGCAAGAAGCCATCCACACCACAACAGGCGAAGGTTGAATCTCCTCTCAACGCCGGCAGGACGTAAAGTACTTTTTGGCGCGCTCTATCTCAGCGAAGGTGCGCCCATCGGATTCATCTGGTGGGCGCTTCCGACAAAGCTTCGGGTTGCAGGCGTTCCTGTTGAACAGATAACGGTCCTTACTTCTCTTCTTGTTCTGCCCTGGGTGTTCAAGTTTCTTTGGGCTCCTCTTGTTGATATCCTCAGGTCATCGCGGTGGACACTCGTTTCTTGGATTGTCGCCGCACAGGTAACGATGGGGCTGGCGTTGCTGCCGCTATTGGTCATACCTCTCCAACACGATTTTGTCATTGTTATCCCTCTTCTGCTTGTGCACGCGTTTGCCGCAGCGACACAAGACGCTTCGGTTGATGCCCTTTCAATCGCCACTGTGCCCTCAAGCGAGCGTGGGGCGATTAATGGATGGATGCAGGCGGGTATGCTGGGCGGACGTTCACTCTTCGGCGGTGGCGCATTATTGTTGACAGGAAGAATCGGAGACCAAGTTGTCATTGCACTGCTGATTGCTATTGTCTGGTCTTCGATGGTTCTCGTGCTGTTTTCAAAATTGGAAGCACCGGTTGCCGCGGGGAACGCATTGACAATGGCAGGAGAGTGTCGGAGATTCTCGATACGCTTCAAGGAAGTGCTAAACCAGAAGTCCACCTGGTTCGGATTGTTGTTTGCACTGTTCTCTGCGGCAGGGTTTGAAGCCGTGGGCGCGGTGGCGGGTCCCTACATGATTGAGAAAGGAATTTCGGGTGAGCAGGTTGGACTCTTTTTTGCCATTCCTGTTGTTATTGGAATGTTGGGAGGCGCGCTGCTTGGTGGATATGTTTCGGATCGGATTGGGAGGAAACGGGCGGTTGCCATGTTTCTCATTCTGTTTGTAATAAATATCGCTGCCATCTCCGCCAACGATATTCTTTTTGCGAATGAATTGAAGTGGATGGTCATCGCACTTTTCTCAGGTTTATACTTTTGCATTGGCATGTTCACATCATCGTCGTACGCTCTCTTTATGGATATTACCAATCCGCAGCTGGGTGCCACACAATTCAGCGCATACATGGGGGTGACGAACGCGTGCGAGTCGTGGTCGACGTTTGCCGTTGGCAAGCTGAACGCATCGTACGGTTTTCCTTCTGCGTTTCTTGCCATGGGTGCCGTATCATTATTATCTCTGCCATTACTTAAATTTCTTTCTCCTTTTAGGGAGAGAAAAATGGTTTCTGCGACTCTTGAGCATCTGGAAACTATCAAATGATGACCATACAACTCTCATTTCTTGAGCGCCTCCTTCATCGATTTCATCTTCTTCCAACTCCAATCATGGATTCGTTTGGGGGAATTATCTTCGGCCGCGTGTTGACGATTGCTGTACGCCGCGGATTGTTCGAAGCCCTTGCTACCGGAGGGAGAACCGTTATGCAACTTGCCGACGCGACAGGCTTGAACGAGAATGCGATCAGGCTCATGGCGGACTCTTTTGTTGCGGGCGGTTACCTAACGCGTAGTGAGGATGTGTATATCCTGAGCGGAGAGGGAAAGAAGTGGCTCATCAAAAGTTCTCCCGCCTACATTGGAAATCTGGTTGCGTACTTTGAAACCCTGTACGCCCGCTGGGAACAATTTGAATACTCCCTGGAACATGGTCGACCCGAACGGCCTTACTTCGATGGCTTTACTGAGAACGATTGGAAAGTATATGTACATGGGATGGCAGATCTGGCGCGGTTGCTTCTGAGCGAAGTCGGGCCCAAACTAACTCTTCATGATCCAAAGTCATTGTTGGATATTGGCGGTTCGCATGGTTTGTATGCTATGGAATGTTGCCGACGATATCCGGGTGTTCAGGCAACGATAATGGATTTCGTCCCGGCGCTGCAGTACGCCCGTGAAATCGAAACTGCAAAAAAAATGTCTGGGCAGATAAATTGTTTGGAGGGGGACTTCACAACCAATCGGTTGCCTCCAAACCAGGATTGCGTGCTACTCTTCAATGTTGTTCACGGGTTTGACGAAAAGGAAAATCAGAAACTCATCGAACGCACACACGAAGCTCTCAATCCGGGTGGGAAGCTGTTTATTCTCGATCAGATGAAAGGCTCAAGGAGAACTTCGAGCCTGGCTGCATTCATCCCTCTCATGGTGGGGCTTAATTTGTTGAATGAGATTGGAGGGAACGTATATGATGTGGAGGAAGTCAAGCAGTGGTGCGGCTGCTTCTCATCTGTGCAGGTACACAAATTGCGTTTGCCGGGAGTAATACTTGTTGAAGCAGTGAAATAGAAAATCAAATCTAAAAAAATTGAAGCGGGTTTCCTGGAGGGATGATGAAACAAGTTGGGTGGGCATGATCATTAAGGTTGAGGCTTCCACGGCATTGGTGGAATTGCTGCCGGCTCTGCATACTTGCCGCCGAAAACATTCATCGTTGCTATGTTTTCATAGCGAAAATAAATCTGTCCTGCAGCACCCAACATGCGCGTAGCTGTAATCTGATCGGGGAGTTGCGCCATGATCTCAGGTTTGTACGCGCCAATGCTGACGTAAATGTGCCGGCCACCGGCATTCTTCTGCCACGTACGCGCAATGTGAGCGAAGTCGGGCCCTGCTGTTTCAAACTCCAGCGTCCAATACACTTGCGGCGCGAGATAATCCATCCATCCCCTCTCCAGCCATAATCGCGCATCCTGGAAATAATCGCCGAGTGCACCGGCCTGCACCTTTGTGTCCGGCTGCGCGCTGAGAGCTCCTGAGTAGGTACCGAGCGGCGCCGCTCCCATTTTGAGTGCCGGCTTTAATCGCGTCAGTTGCTGATAGGAGTTCCGAACGAATGTGTTGATGTTCTCCCTCCTCCAATTATCGCGCTGAATGCTTTTTCCGTACTTGCTGTATGTTTTGGAATCGGGAAAATCCTTTCCCGGATATCGTATGAAATCAAAACATATTCCGTCGATGTCATATTGTTGCACCATGTCTTCCAGCACGCGGTCGAGGTATGAACGAACCGCCGGTATGCCGGGGTCGAGCCATGATTCATTTTCGTAGCGAACGACCCACTCAGGATGTTCGAGAGCAACATGCCGCGGCCTGGTTGGTGCGGGTGATGTAGGGCCGAGAATCTTGTACACATTAAACCAGCCATGCACTTCCATTCCTGCCGCATGCGCTTCCTTGAGTAAAAATTCCAGTGGATCCCAGCCCGGGTCTTTGCCTAACGTTCCCGTAAGATTTTCCGCCCACGGTTCATACCTGGAATGGTAATAAACATCGCCCCGTGCACGAATTTGGAAAAAGATTGTATTGAGGTGTGCGGCTTTCATATCGCGGACAATTTTTCTGAGCGATGCCTGCTGCTCATTCTTGTCGTGTGTCTTCGGCCAATCGAGACCGTTCGACGTGGTAAGAAATACGCCACGCAGTTCCTGCTTCATCGAGGATTGGGGCTGACTATAGAGAAGCGTGTATGATGTGAGAATGAGAAGAAGAAAAATTTTTTGAAACACTCTGGGGCGCCGGTGTTAAGTTCGGAAAATTCTTGCTATGCGATGATGGAAAAAAGGCGCCCCTTCAGAGAGCGCCGGAGTTGTTACTCGACCTTTACATCAACTGCATACTCTCTGTCGCCCCAAGCGAGTTTCAGGTAGGCAAGATTTTTCTGGCTGGTTTGTTCGAAGGATATTTTGAGAGGATCGACAGGCGAATCGAGTTGTTTCATCGCCATCCGGATGTGAGCCAAATCCATTGTCGGATCGTAATTCGCTTCGCCGGGCGTTTTCTTGTTGATGATCAAATCATATCCCTTTTCTGTCGGCCGTGAATAGAGCGTGTACGTACCCGCCGGGACAGTAACGCCTCCAATCACAGTTGCAGTCTCCGTCTTCAACACTGTTGCTGCGTTTGCTCCCGTCCGCCAGATTGAATCCATCGGAACAACAACCCCCCATATATTCCTGCCACGCATGAACGGCTTGCTGTACGTTATCATCACTTTGGAATTGTTCAAAAAAGTCTCCGCGGAGTCAAGCGGACTAACGGGACGGATATTATCGCTCTTCTCGAACGACGTCCAGACCATAGTATTCTCCCACATTATTTTCATCCGGCCTTTGGCTTTCCCGGATGCGTCGAACACAACTCTCAGGGTTTCAACAGGCGTTGTCATGTGATCGACTATCGCGTCGAAGCGTGCGTAGTCCTGGCGCTCATCGTAATTCGTTCCCCATTGTCCCGTCTGCTTATTGATGATAAATTTCCAGCCTGTCGGCGAAGGCAGTGTCCACAATGTGTAATTGCCACGCGGAAGCGGAACGCCGCCTATCATCATGTCGAAGTTTGTCTTCAGATGTGTTGCCTGGTTTGCGCCCGTTCGCCATACCTGATTCCAGGGAACGAGATCTCCCATTATTTTCCGTCCGCGCATCGCTGGACGTCCGTAATTCACCGAGATCTGATTTGTATCAATCAAACAATAAACTGAATCACGGGGACTGAGCGGGACAGGTTTTTTCTGCGCGTTCGCCGCAGAAAAAAACAAAAGAAGCGACGAGATGTACAACAAGCATGTAGTTTTCATAAGCACGACTCCAGATTATTTTCAAATACAACGTTAACGCCCGTTTGCAAGAATGCGTAGACATACAAGAAAGGGCGAAGAAGATAGTCATAACGGGAGGGTGAGGTACCCGTAATCATTTCAGTGGGAAAGCCTTCGGCTTGGAGCCGGTTTTCCCGGCACATGCTGATGAATTCCTCCCTGGGAAACCATATTCCCCTGGTCGATTCGACAAGCAACGGCTCTAGCCCAAGAAGGACGCGGGCCTTCCAGAAAATAAATCGCTTCAGGCTCAAAATGAATTCCGCAAATCCATCTTGTCTGATCCGTCGCCGGAGCCGGGTCATCGGGGAGAGGCGCTCGGGCGTGAGTGTCGACTCATCAACGAACGGAATGTCGCTGATGAAAACGGTCGCATCCTTTTTTGCCACACGGCGTATCTCTGCCAGGGTCTTCATGCATTCATCTTTTGTTTCCTGCAAACAGAACGCCCCTGTCATCAGTACTCTATCGAAACATGCATCGGCGTAGGGAAGGCTGGATGGCGGCCCGGTTTCAAAATACACGTCCGGCGTGGCTTCGAATTTTGTTTTGAGTCGTTCAACCATAGCAGGAGAAATGTCGATGCCGCGGCATTCGGTTACTCGACCCCGGATTTTTTCGAACAGCAATCCCTTGCCCGGACTTATATCCAGCACCGTATCTGTACGCTTGAATGGCACGAGGTGCAGAATTTTGTTGATGCGGAATTCTGTCGAGCGCGGCCCGTCACCGGACATATGGTATTCGTCCTTCAGGTATCGGGCCCGATACTCGTATTCTTCAGCGCGGGATGTTGGGCGTAAAACTTTCACCATTTCGGTTGTCAGCTCCGTTCGACAATGACCGCAGTACCGTACGCCAACACCTCGGTCACGCCGGCCATCACCTCGTTGGCATCGTACCGCATGGCGATGATTGCATTCGCTCCCATCTCCTGAGCATGCTGCGTCATCAATAGGAACGCTTCGCGCCGCGCCTGTTCGCAGAGTTCCTGCAACAATGAGATGTTCCCGCCGAACAGTACCTGAAATCCAACGCCGATGTTGCCGATAATGGAGCGTGAGCGGACAGTTATCCCCCGAACGACGCCCAGCGTCTGGACGACTTTGTGGCCGGGCAGTTCGAACGCGGTAGTCACCATATTTGGGTTCACAGCATACTCCTTACTTGAATTTTACCGAAGCCATTACTTTGCCGTATGCCGCTTCATATTGAGCGCTTTGGGGCCTGAACCAATCGGTGGTGAATCGCATGATCTTGTTGTTCATGACGACGAAATACATTTTTCGTTGGACATCCTTTGTGACTGCTCCACTCAATGTCATTGCGGGTTGTCCACCGACCGTCGCTTTCCCGGACGAGCCACCGCGAATAAGCCCTTTGTTTTGTGCGAAAACTTTTTCAAGGGTAAGCTCTTTTGCGGAAGAGACGTCATAGCGGATGGAACAATCCTGGCGCACACCACGGAGTTCGGCTACTTCCTCGTAGCTGCCCTTCGAAGCACCGGTCGGATTGAAATTATCCGGATAGTCGAACGAAACGGTTTTTCCGTTGTATGTGGTGAACGCCTCCGACGGCAGAGTTTCATCCGCCCCTTTTTCTTTTGGCTTCGCCGCCTTGAAGGAATTCAACACTGCATCAAACACCTGCGCATACGCTCCGTAGAATTGTCCGAACCCGGAAAATCCCAGATCGTACACAAGAGAGTCTTTGGTGACGTAGACGTGGTGCCCGTAAATGATGCTGTTCTTGCCGTAGTTGGCCCCGTATTTCACTTTCGTTGCCGTCATTCCGTTCACCGTAACTTTTTCTTCCGGCTCGACCTGGAAACCGCCGGACTTCATTTGCGCAATATTTTTTTGCACTTCGGCAGCCGGATCGTTAGTCTTTGCCACATCCACTGCAATCTCTGCGCCGACTGTGCCCGGCTCGTTCGGAACACGGAATTTCGAGTCGACACCGGATGCATTGTAGAAATGCGCGTGTCCGACTTCAGCATTCACGATCGGCCAGTTTGCGGGGTAACTAATCGACCAGCCCATGCCCGGGTCTTTGTATTCTTTCATTTCGCCGGGTACAACGGGCTCTATTTTCTTTTCGCTGCAGCCGAACAACGCAATTGCGACAAGGGCGGCCAACACTGACAAGTTTTTCATGATCTTCCTTTGTGTTGTGTGATGAAAGGTGTTGATTGTTTTAGTTTTTTGGAATTACGGTGTCGTACCAGGTTTTCTTTTCGCGAACGCCTACCTCGTCGACATACACATGCTTCGACTCCATATATTCCTTCAGTCCGTCGACGCCGAACTCGCGGCCGATGCCGCTTTGCTTGTAGCCGCCGAACGGTGCGCGCTCACTCAACAGATGCCATTCGTTGATCCATACAGTTCCGGCACGCAAGCGCTTCGCTACACTCATCGCCATCTCCGCATCGGTGGACCACACACCACCTGCAAGGCCGTAGATGGAATCATTCGCCAGGCTGATCGCCTCGTCGATTGTGTCATACCGAATGATCGAAAGGACAGGGCCGAAAATTTCCTCCTGTGCGATCGTTGACTTGTTATTCACATGATCGAAGATTGTCGGTTCAATGAAAAACCCGTTAGCACATTCAGCCGACGAGGGTTTTTCTCCACCGCACAAGAGCTTTGCGCCTTCAGCTTTTCCTTTCTTCACATAATCAAGAACACGGTCCAATTGTTTTTGGGAGACAAGGGGGCCCATATCGGTTGCCATATTCATCGGATCGCCGACTTTGAATTTCTTCGTTTTTGCAACCAGTGCCTGCACGAACTCGTCAGCGCGTGAAGATGGAAGCAAGAGCCTCGTACCGGCTTCGCAACATTGTCCCGCATGGTAAAATATCGCATACATTGCTCCATCGAGCGCCATGTTCATATCGGCGTCATCGAGAATAATGTTGGCAGATTTGCCTCCGCACTCAAGTGTGACTTTTTTGAGATTCACCGCCGCGGCACGCATCACCAATTGGCCCGTCTGGGTCGAGCCTGTAAATGCTATTTTATCAACGTTTCTATTGCCGGCAAGTTCCGCTCCGGCTTCATCACCGAACCCTGTTACGATATTGATAACGCCCGGAGGAATCCCAGTTTGCTGAATGAGTTTCGCCAATTCCATAATCGTGACGGACGTTTCCTCTGACGGCTTCAGTACGACGGTATTTCCGGTCGCGAGAGCCGGCCCGAGTTTCCAGATTGCCATCTTTAAAGGAAAGTTCCACGGAATGATTGCACCGACGACTCCAATCGGCTCATGTAACAACAGATTTTTGCTGAATCCCGCCTTCGACACACCATCGATCTCACCATCGAGTTCAGTCAATCCCAGTTTCGCGAATGCTGCAAGATTACGCGCACTCAGGTAGATGTCTTCACCCGCTTTCCGAATCGTCGATCCCGAATCAAGAACCTCCAGCTCAATAAATAATTTCTTGTTTTCATTTATCTTGTCGGAGATAGCTTTGATGTAGCCTGCACGTTCTTCGCGTGACATACGGGGCCACGGCCCTTCGTCGAATGCCGTGCGTGCTGCTTTGATTGCGCGTTGCACATCCGTCGTGCCGCCACGGGCGAACGTAGCAATTTTCTCTTTGTTGAACGGATTGATGCCATCGAATCTCCGTCCGTCAACAGCCTCAACGAATTCATTATTGATGAAAAGCTGATACTCTCTCACACCCAATCCTTCCTAAAAAGCATAACGTCCCGGTTTCCATACCGTTAAAACCAGAATCGCAGTGAATAGTATTGTCTGAATAACGAAAAAAGCCAGCGTCCCTTTATCCATTTTCGCCAGCCTGGCCTCCGAGCCGGCTTCGGCATTTCCCTGGGCAAGCTGACCCAACAGCATTCCGCGTTTCTTCGATTGGATGCCAAACCTGATTCCGTTTGCTGCAGCAATGACGAACAAAAGGATTTTTACGCTCAGCCACCATTCATCGAACCACCCAAGCCCGAGCGCGTGCATATTGCCGATGCCGGTTAGCAGAAGAATCACAATTGCTACGGGACTGATCAGTCCAATGCTTCGTGCGGAGCTGAGTACAACTGCTTTGGTTTTGAAATCCGCCGCAGTTGCGTATTGCCTGTGGAGAAGCCAGCCCGCGACGAGCAGGGTTACGATCAAACCAAACCCAAGAAGATGGAAAAACATCCAGAAATGATTCGAGTCCATACGTGCCATCCGGAATTTGTTGTTGGGAAAGGAAAATCCGGACTCAAGATAGACAAATTCGTGGAATTCATCAAATAATCCAAAGCATCGTGGCAGTATCTCAATAAAAGAATATGCCTTTTACGCCCTTCATCGCTACATTGGAGGAGGAAGCAATAAATTCCGGCATCCCAACGTCCGATTCAACCCTCTCATTTCATTGCGGCTCGTCTTTGCCGCGAGTTGCGGTTGAGCTTCAGGTTCTGTTGACCGTATGGGTGGATGGTAGATAGAACCGCGGGAGCGTTACTCATCGGCGCACGAATTACATTAGCAGCACTCAAACGACCAGAAAGAGGCAGCCATGACACCGAAACAATTTCTCGCAAAGCTCGATCCCGACCGGAAGAAGCTGCTCACAACGTTGCACGAAAAAATTCTTCGCCATGACGAAAAAGTTGTTGCGAAAGTTCAAACCATGATGCGGCAGGAAATGATCGGCTATTGCCAGGAAGGTGTTTTCAAATATGGGTTGTCGCCGGTAAAAGGCTACATGTCGCTGCACCTGATGCCAATGTATGCCATACCTGCATTGCATGCGAAGTTCAAAGCCATGCTTCCCAAAGCAAAATTTCAGAAGGGATGCATCAACTTCAAAAATGAGGAACAAATGCCAATCGGCATGGCCGATCAACTTCTGCGTGACTGTGCTTCAGAGGACTACACGGTTATGATCGAGCAGTATAAGATGAGAAGAGTGCAGGGGAGAGCAGAGAGGAAGTCAACGTCTTGAACTTCCGGCTAATCAAACAAATCTCCATCCGCTGGAGGCAGTTCAAGTTTTGGGATCGGCTGTAACGAGTTGCCGATGATTCCCTGCAGATCGCCGTACAATCCCGCCATGTTCTTTACGCCACGCTGGAGTTGCTGATCGCGCCGCGCCCAGATTTTTTCCATCGCCCGCCGTTCGGCTTCAAGATCAATCTTCATCGTCGTGTATGATTCGACGAGCGCTTCTATGCGTTGACGGAAATCCTGCCCGCTCAGATAATTGTAGACCTGTTCCATCTTCTCACCCTTGCCTGCAGCCGAAACCCGCGTGCGGGCGACCTCTACCAGTCCGCTGCGCAGTGCGAGCGCAAGCCCGGGCATGGCGGCGAAGTCGGTAATCCAGACTCCGTCGATACATCCCACGTGCCTGATTTCCTTTGGCAGTGCAGTGGACACAATGACCGCGATCGTTGCCTTGACATCACGCTGATCGTCTTTCAGTTTTTGCGTCCATCCATCGCTCCAGCTTTTCGTCCGTTTCGATTCCCACAGAATTGTTCCGCACGAACTTCCAAGTTGTGTCCGCACGTGCTGAAGTACATCCGCGCCGCGCACGCCTTTTGGTACCGGCAATATTTCATCAGTACGGAACTGTGCGCGCAGAAGATTCTCCAACTCCACCTCCAGCGTTTCACCCTGAGCCTGCTGCGATCCTTGCTCGGCCTGGCGCTGCAAGACTTCAATCTGCCGAAGCATGTTGTTGATCCTTTGATCCTTTTCGGCATCTTTCAGGCGGTGTTCTTCAGAGGCTTTTGTCGCCGCTTCAGCCCAGACTTTCTTTCGCTCTTCATCAAGAAGGCGCTGCAGTTCAAGCTGCATGTTCTTCTCCCGCTCCTCGATCGCACGGCGTTGTTTCCGCAACTCAAGCTCGTTCTCCTGTGCCTCTGCGAGACGGTGCTGCTTTTCCTCGTTCTCTGCGCGCAAGTCCTTCAGTTCAACCGAAAGGCGTTGCTCTGTTTCCTGGCGCATCTTGTTTGCCGCGGCTGTCCGCTCGGTGGAGATGCGCTTCTCATACTCCTCGCGTAGCTTTTCCTCCACCTGATGCGTGAATGCTTCAGTCAGTTCGATTGTCTTTCCGCAATGCGGACAAGAGATTGTTTGCTGGTTCATTTATTTTTTCTGACAAGAAAGAAATAAACACGAAGACACAAAGTCACGAAGCGTCACCACCCTCGTGTCTTCGGGTTAGTTTTGGTGTTTCAATTGTCGTTCGTCCGTGTCATGTACACGTTTGTTGACACGCCATTCGCGTAACGGGCAACACCGGTCATTGTGCTGTTATCATCCGAGATGGTTACCTCGGAGCGGCCCGTATTTCCCTGAAGGTCAATGAAGTCCATGAATGCTTTTCGCGATACGACCGTTCCTTGTCCGTACGCCGTTCGGGTGGCCGTGCCATACAGATTGAAATACTGTTCTGCCGTAAATGCAACACCGTTCTGGTTGATAATAACGTACGATCCGTCCGGTGCGTACCACGTGCCGCCAAGCTGCGCCGCGTTTTGAAACGGAGCGTTCCGTTTCGGCTGTGCGGTTATGACTTGCCCGGACGATTGTTGTTCCGGCTGCCTGTCCTTCTCCGCGAGCTTCGCTTCCATTTGTTTGATTTTGTCTTCGAGCTCCTGCTGCTTTGTGTTTCCTTCGGCCTGGCTCAGCTCTGCCATCTTCTTTGGCGATTCGGTTTTTGTGCCGATGACGCCGACCTGGTTCAGGATAACGATAAAGCCGCCAATGGCGGTTACGAGCGTTGCGGTCGCGGTGATTATTCCCGGCACCGTGGTCCAGAATGATTTTTGATCATCAGGCATGGCAAGCTCCTTCTAAGATGGCATAGTTGGGAATTTATTTTTCCGCTCGTTGGTTGATTGTTGGGCTTTTTATCTGACTTTCCTCCCAACCACCACCAACCCAACCCACAACACCAAACTCGCAATCAAACTAAAAAATAAAAACCGGCGCACGAAATACGTGTGTCCTCCTTCAGTCGGGTAGAAGGAATACGCCAGCTGAGGCTTAAACAAATATCGCTCAAGATTTCCCCAGAGAAAAGTCCAGTCGTTAAAAAATCCCGCGTAAATTTCCCGCACGTCTTCCACGTTGGGTGGACGACGGTATTTTAGAATCGATTGAGCTGTGTACTCGCTCCGGTAAAATTCGTTGCACAATGCAAACGGCACAGTCACAACCGTGTCTTTGCCGGGAATGCCGGGTTTGTTTTCCCAGCCCCAGTCCACATAGATACGCACGAACGTACTGTCGAACGCATTGTGCTGGTTCATATGAAGAATATCCGCCGTGTTGAGTACCTGCCCGTTCTTGTCGGTGATGTACATTTCGCCCTGCGAGAGATCGACGAACGCCCAACGGTTTTGTTCAGGAATGAACGACTCCGCCCACGAATGTCCGGTGTACACAATTGTATTGTCCTGCGTCCGTGCGCCAAACACAAACCGCGTTGCAATGCCCGCACGGTTCGCCCAAAATACATACGACTGCGCGTTTTGCGTGCACCAGCCTTTGCCCGTGCCGCACGCCAGTTCGTTGTACAACACCCAGGCATTCATCCAGCGCTCGTCATCTTTTGGCACGCCGCCCGAGCCCTTGAGTTTTCGCCGGAGGTAGGGGATAAGTTTCTCCATGCGCGCAAACGTCGGTTCGCCGTCTTTAATTTTTACTTCGTCGCGAAGTATGCGGTCGACTTCCGCCAGTCCCTCTTTGCCGACATAGTTGTAGTCATCAACCCATTCGCTGATCGGATACTGCTCGAACTCTCCGCACGGCACGTTTGCCCGCACAATGTAGACATCCTCGTGTTGCATGCCGAGCGAAGCGTAAAACTCCGTGCCGTAGAACTGAATTGAAATTTCAATCGGATGGATCTCCGGATGATTGACCGGAATAAGCGTGTACTTGTGCAGCTGTGCGAATGTTGTGTCGATGTGAAACGCTGGTTTCATGCCGGCCGCCTGCTGCTCGTTTGCGCCGTCCGTCAGGACTTTCCATTCGTTGATTTCCTTTGTGCAGGCGAGATTCAGTTGGATCCGGTTTCGTTCGATGAGTTTCCATTCGCGGATGGTCGGAATGTCGAGCGGATAGTAGAGGGTCGCGTAGGAAGTGGGATAGAAAGAAGATTCCCACTCACGCGTAAAGAAGACATACAGATTTGCGACTACGAGCAACAGAACCAGAAGTCCCGCTGCGCGGGTGAGCCATTGTTGTTTTGTCATTGGTTTGCCATTCACGGTGGTAGAAAAAGAGAATCATCGTCGACTGAGCAAAGTACCCTGGAGGCCTGTCAGTCTTCGACTTTGCTAACGCGTCATACGACGCGCCATATATTATCTGCATCTTTGAAGTACGCCAGCCCGTTGCTCATCTCGTAGACTTCATGGCCTTGCTCGTCGATGTATCTTTTTTCCTCCACGACGCGAATATTGTTATTCTCCCGCGAAAGGTACGCAAGCAATGCGCTCATAGTCGGAGCAACATCGTGCAGCCACTGGTCATCGCTTTCTTTCATAAATGCGCGGCTCATCAGCATTCTCGTCCGGCTAGATTTTCTCCACTATGACTGCAACGCCTTGTCCCACGCCGATGCACATTGTTGCAAGTCCGTAGTGAGCATTACGTCGTTGCATTTCGTAGAGCAGTGTCGTCATTATGCGTGCGCCGCTGCAACCGAGCGGATGTCCGAGCGCAATTGCGCCGCCGTTTGGATTTACTTTTTCCATGGGGATATTCAGATCGCGAATGACCGCAATAGACTGGGCGGCGAATGCTTCGTTCAGCTCAACAACATCGATGTCGTTGATGGTAAGTCCGGCTTTCTTCAGTGCCATCTGCGTTGCGGGAACCGGACCGATACCCATGAACCGCGGGTCGACTCCCGCAATTCCGGTTGAGACAATGCGAGCCATCGGCTTCAAGCCAAGTTGATTTGCTTTCCTCTCGCTCATTACAATAACTCCTGCTGCACCATCGTTCAAAGACGAGGAGTTGCCAGGTGTTACGCTTCCACCTTTACGGAATACAGCCGGAAGTTTCGCGAGTTTTTCAAGAGTTGTGTCTGCCCGCGGTCCTTCATCCTGCGAGACAATAACCGGCTCGCCTTTCCGTGACGGTAATTCAACAGGGATTATCTCATCGTTAAAGTTTGAATTCTTC
>JBKJJX010000204.1:0-12829 GCA_046597825.1 Bacteroidota bacterium
CCGCTTGCGAGCTCGCGTGCGTCAAACGTTTTTTCGTAACTCCCCGGCTTCAATTCCTCATTCACAAGCGTTGCAACTTCTCTGCCGAGCAAATCAAAAACTCTGAGGGTAACGAAGGTAGAGTTTGAGATTTGGAATTTGATAGTTGTTGTTGGGTTGAAAGGGTTGGGGTAGTTTTGTTTCAATTCAAATTGGATCGGAACATTCATATCCTGCCCGACACCGGTCAGGTAATTCCACACCTTCAGCACGCCATGCGTTTCCGTTGAAACGAACAAAGTGTCGGAGTATGGACTGATCATCAAACTCGTGAGTTTGCGGGTTGGTAGCGCATTGTTGTGCATCCGCCATGTTGCGCCAAAGTCTGTTGATTTAAGAATGCCTTCTTCCGATGCGGCGAACATAATTGTTGGGGATAAAAGGGACCTGACAATGCCGTTGACACGAGTCTCGGAATAAACGTGTGTCCAGCTTGAACCTCCGTTTGTTGAACGAAAGATACCCTTGAAGTTAACCGAGTCGCCCGCCTGTGGAGCTGCTCCGATCGCGATCGTGTCGCCATTGGAAACAGCCGAATATATTCGGGGGAAGAAAAGGTATGTGGCATTTGTCGAAAAGAGTGAATCCCAGCTAAGCCCTCTATTTGTTGAGCGACGAACCAATAATTGTCTGCTGGTAAGCGAGAAGCTTTGTGTATAGATGGTTTGACTTATATTCCCGTCTTTACAAAGGAGTTCTGAATAGTAGGAGCTGTCTCCTATCGGGGTCCATGTCTTTCCTCTGTCTATACTTTTCCAGTAACTGCCGACACTCGCAATTGCAAAAGAGTCAGACACATCGCCAAAAAGCACCTTGAAGGGGCCATAGCCAGTCCCACTCGCGCCTCCGGTTCCCGTCGTTGATAGCCCTGTCTTCCAATGAAGCTTTCGAATCGTGGAGTACGATTCTCCAGTGCGATAAGTGTAAGTCATTCCTAGAAATGCACTGTCCGGATCCCACGGTGAAAACTCTAAATAGAAAAATCTGACATAAATCATATTAATGGTTACGTAGTTAACGTATCTGTTGGTCCAGCCAGAATCAGAGTCGTATACAGATATGCCGCGATTCTGAGCAGAAACCGCGAGCTGATATGAAGAAGGGGAAAGCCATCGAACGGAGAGTCGATCGACGTTCCTCCAGTCCAATGAGTCCGGCCCCATTAACTGCCAGCCCTGGCAGTAAACAGAAGTGGGGAGTAACATCAGGAGAAGGATCAGAAGGGTAGGCATAGGAATCTCCCCATTGATAGTCGAAGTGTTCCAGCGCCAATTCAATCTACGAATGGTAAGCTTGAAGCGCAATACGCGAAAGCATGAATCACCCATCGTGAATCCTTGAAAATACTTCTTGCACTTTATTCTGCGAACTATTAAGTTGTGTATAGTTATTCAGCAAGATGCATAATTATACAATGAGGATTTGCCATGCTCGTCCATGAATATGTTGCACAGAAAACTCCCGCTTACGCCAGGAATACTGTACAGAAACCGGCGTACGCATCGCTTCGCGGGCGGGACTTTCTCTCCGTTGATGACCTGTCGATGAAGGAGATTCATTCGCTGCTCGAGCTGGCTGCGGATATGAAAGAGCGCCCGAAACATTATTCGGAGGCCCTCGCCGGAAAAACTCTCGCATTGATATTTGAGAAGCCTTCTCTACGAACGAGGACAACATTTACCGTTGCCATCTCCCAATTGGGAGGGAGCGTCGTTGATTTTCCGCCGGGAGATGTGGGCCTGGGCAAGCGTGAATCCGTCCATGACGTTGCGAAGAATCTCGAGCGGATGGTGGATGGCGTGATGATCCGGACGTTCGGCCAGGAGATCGTTCTGTCATTTGCAAACTACTCGTCGGTTCCCGTCATCAATGGACTGACTGACCTCGAGCATCCGTGCCAGGCGATGGCGGATTTCCTTACTCTGTCTGAACACAAGAAGAATCTTCGTAAGATCAGGCTCGCGTATGTCGGAGATGGCAACAACGTTGCGAACTCCCTTTTACTGATGGCGGGAAAATGGGGTGCAACACTCGCGATTGCCACTCCGCATGATTATGCGCCGGACCGGGAAGTTGTCAAGCGCGCAAAGGAGTTGGCTTTTGAAAACGGTGGTGAGATTATTATGACGGAGAATCCTGTTGAAGCAGTCCAGAATGCAGATGCGGTTTACACTGATACGTGGACAAGCATGGGCCAGGAAGCAGAATCAGAGATACGACGCAAAATTTTCAAATCGTACCAAGTGAACCGCGAATTATTTTCGCATGCCAAACCGGACGCGCTGTTTATGCATTGCCTGCCGGCGCATAGAGGCGAGGAAGTAACAGACGAAATTATCGATTCGCCGAACTCTGTCGTTTTTGACGAAGCGGAAAACCGTTTGCATGCACAAAAGGCAATTCTTTACGCTCTGCTTCGCGACTAAAGCTAGTACGACACGCCCGGCGATTTCCGAAGATAGTCATTCTCCGTAAGCTGCTTTAGCATGAAGTCCGCAACATCGGCTCGTGATATTCTCACCGTTGTAATGTAGCTGCCGATCTTCTCGCCGTGCCGGTATGTTCCTTTCTTCTTTCCGTTTGTTAGTTGACCCGGACGGACGATGATCCAATCAAGATTGCTATTTCTGATCAATCGTTCCTGCCCTCCTTTATCCCGGAAATAGAAAAACACTATCACGGGAATTACAAACAACGTGTAATACAATCCAAGGCGTCCGGCGCTGTCTCCCACACTTAATGACGTCTCACACACGAATCGTCGCACCCCATGTTCTTCCATTGCGCGGATAATATTCTTTGTCCCTTCGGATAAAATTGTTGTCGGAATAAACCATTGTTTATGGCCGAGAGCGGAGATCACTGCGTCTTTTCCTTTAACGGCCCGGGAGACGGATTCGTAATCAAGAACATCGCCTTTCACGACTTCGAGCCGATCACTCGTCAATTTCATTCTTGCAGGATTGCGGACGAATGCGGTGACTGAATGACCTTTTGCCAGAGCTTGCCCAACAAGTTCCCGACCTGTTCCGCCTGTGGCTCCGATGATGAGGATGTTCATTCAAATTCCTTTTTTGTTCATCGTTAGCATAGCCAGAACTTGCGGCAGAAGCAAGGTGCTCGTCGCTCGTGATTCTGTGGGAAGTTTTAGTTATGCTACTGCATGTTTTCCTCCCGCACACATTGGCACAATGATCCCAACAATCTCGCCAAGGCCCTTGAGCGGCTTCGTGCGGAGGCGGTGAATATTCTTGATCTTACTATTTCAAATCCCACCGAAGCTGGATTTGAATATCCGGCTACTGGGATTCTACACTCTTTATCCCACTCTGCCTCGTTGCATTACCAGCCGAAACCATTCGGACTTTGGACTGCAAGAGAAGCTATTGCCGGTTATTATTCTAAAAAAAATATTATAGTAGATCCGGACGAGATTCTTTTAACTTCAAGCTCCAGCGAGGCATATGCGTTTCTCTTTACGCTTCTCTGCGAAGCGGGCGATGAGATTCTTATCCCGAATCCGACGTATCCGCTTTTCGAATTTCTCGCCCAGCTGCAAAACGTCCAGGTCCGTCCATACCACCTTCGGTATGATGGTGAATGGCACATTGATATTGATTCTCTCCGCGAGGCACTCACGCCGTTGACTAAGGCGATCGTTATCGTTAATCCACATAATCCCACGGGAATGTTTCTCAAGAAGTATGAGCTGGAATTAGTCAACGAGGTCGCAGGGCAGAATAATCTGGCGCTTATCGTTGACGAAGTGTTTCTGGATTACGCATGGGATGATGAGAGTGCACGAGTGGGGTCGACTTCTTCCAATGCAGATGCGCTCACATTCACACTCAATGGAATTTCAAAATCGTGCGGACTTCCTCAAATGAAGTTAAGTTGGATTGTCGTAAGCGGGAAAAATGAATTGAAGCACGAAGCTCTAAAGCGTTTGGAAATTATTGCAGATACTTTTCTGTCTGTCAACACGCCGGTGCAACTCGCACTTCCTCAGATGCTCAAGTTTGGAGAAATGATTCGCCGGCAGATCAGCGAACGGGTCGCACAAAATCTTTTGTTTCTGAAATCTTCTTTGCAGAGCAGCTCGCCATTATCTCTTTTGGATTCAGAAGGAGGGTGGTACGCTATTCTCAAAATTCCGGCAACAAAAACAGAAGAAGAGTGGGCGTTGCAGTTGTTGGATGAAGCGGCCGTGTATGTTTTCCCGGGTTATTTCTTTGACTTTCAGGAAGGAAACTATCTTGTAGTGAGCCTATTAACGTCGCCTGAGAATTTTCGAAAGGGGATTGAGGAGATTGTGCGGAGAATACAATAGGGCGGACGGAGTCCGCCCTCTCATTAGATTCAGTTGTTGGCAATAATATTTGCGCTTACCCCCAGCGAACCGCTGACACCCGGTAAACCCTTGACGAACAGTGTATAGCTTTTGCCCTCCGTTAGTGTCCCCTTCACCCTTGCCATCACCGTTTGCGATGGACCAACATTATGCACGATCAGAAAGTCGTGAACGCCCGCACTGATATCGGTGAAACTTGTACCGGCGAGATACGCTGTTGATGCAAACACTGTGGTTCTGGTTGTTGTACTGACAGAGTCAAGAAGATCAAGGTTCGGCCCTTTGACTGCCATGTGAATGAAACGAATTCTGGCCTTGCCGGAAGATGCCGTTGCAAGAGTATCAAAGAAATAGGGGACTGCAATCGACGCCCCCGTGTCCGCAGCAAACACTGTGACCACCATGCTTCCCGTGACAACGAAAAATGGAATTGCAACAACCACGGTTTGCGTTCCCGCTACTGTTGCTTTCAAACTATGAATGCCCACAGGCACTTCGACATATCCGGTGTTGCTGCCGTACGAAAGTGACGATTGTGACCGTGTTGTATCGAGATATATATCAATCGCTGGCGCACCGGGAGATGCATGCACTGCCATGACTTTGGCAGGAACGTTGGAACCTCCGCCCGGATCAACAGGCGTCTCATTTTTCTTGCAGCCTCCGAGTATGACCATTAACGCAATGGCTGAAGGGAAAAATATTTTGTTGAACATCAAATTCCTCATTGGTTGTTGAAGCGACTTCCTCTACTAATCCCTAACAAATGAAAGAAAGAAGCAGTTCCGATCAACCGACGAAGAAATCTTCATCACAAAAAAAAGCCGTCTCGTTAAAGACGGCTTTTCATGCGTTGTTATCAGAACGAATCAGTTAATAGTAACGGATGCGTTCTCGATCAGGATGGTTCCGAAATTGGAAATCGGTGTTCCGTCTGACTTCTTGATTTCCAGCTTCGCAGGATTGATTGTAAAGTTGGCAGTACCGGCGGCAATTGCTTTGCATTTGAGTTTTACGATAACGCCGCTGCCTGTGAGGCTGGAGGTGGAACCTGCCCTGTATGTAACGCCGAACGCATACGTGTTCGGTGCTGTCGGCACTGGTCCCCGCAGCGAGATGACCGCATCCGCCGGTCCGATCGCCGGGCCAACAACACTTTCCGTAACCTGCACTTTGTCATTGGAGAAGGTTATCTCCGACGCCGCGCCGAAAGCGGAAGTGACATTATAGAGAACGAAGCGTACGTCGAATGTTCCATTCACCGCGATGGAAGTTGTGGATGTGAACAACGTCGCGGAAAACTTCGTTGTGTTTGCAGGATAAGAAAAATCCTCCGTCGTATCGGGCGGTGTTATTGTTCCATCATCTTTCTTACAGCTGAAGATCGTCAGAGCAAGTCCGGCGACGAGTAGCCATATCGAGTGTTTCATTTTATTTTCTCCTTACTTAATCATTAACATTCGTTTGGCTGCCGAGAAGTTGCCGGCCGTGAGTTTGTAGATATACATACCGCTTGCCACCTTTGTCCCGTTTGATGATTCGCCGTTCCATACAACTTCGTGGTTGCCTACCTGAACATCGCTCAATGTCTTTTCCCACACGAGCTGGCCCGTAATATTGTAGACACGTAGCTGCGTTTTTGCTGCAAACTCCGGGACAGTGAACTTAATGGTCGTCGACGGGTTGAAAGGATTCGGATAGTTCTGTGCGAGCTGGTAGCTGAATGAGACGCCGAGCGTCTGCTTCATGTACGAAATGATCTCGCTCCGTATTTCTTTCATCGGACCGGATAATGTTTGTTCTGCGTCGATCGAACGAAGCAACGCATTACACGCTGCGAGCCTGTCGACCGGGGAATCGGGTGCAGATGTATGGGTCAGACTGTAATTGTTGATGATACCCTGAACGTCAGCTGCATTCACAGTTCCGTTACCGTCGCAGTCAGCATACGTCGCTTCAGGCGGAGTCCAAACGGGCGCTGTTTGCGATCCCCATGTGAGTGAGCCGCCCGTCCGTACAGGTCCGGTCGATCCAAAGAAACGACCGATAGGAAGAATGTCGCGTATATCGCACGTGCCATCGTTATTCGCATCGCCCGAATACACGTTCAGTGTTGTGCCGCCGCTCGTGTTCGTAAGAGCAAATTGAGCGGGAGTGGTAATGCCGGCTCCGGTTGCCGTAACAGTATATAAGCCCGCTGTGCCGTTTGCAGTAAATACGGCAGCAGTGGCTACTCCGCTCGCATTGGTTATTGCGGTATTCACACCGCCGGCAAAGGTACCGCTCGCTCCGGTCGCTGGAGCTGTGAACGTTACCGTAACATTGGCCACTGGATTATTCAAGGCATCTTTGACGAGCGCCTGTAAATTTGTGGCAAATGCAGTATTTACTTGTGCGCTTTGAGGTGTGCCCGCCGTAGCGACAATAGTTGTTGTACCACCTGTTGTTCCAGTATTGGAATAGACGCCATTCGCATGTGTTCCGACTGCAATCACTCCATCTGACGTGCGTGCATCAATCGATGAAACGATAACATTCCCAATGCTCGTTGCGCCTTCCTGCGCCCAGACTGTCGTCGATCCGCTTAATGCTGTCGTCGAGTACAAACCGACGCTTGTTCCAACGTAATAAGTCGTTGTTGTCCCTGAGGGGACGATTGCAGCATACCGGCATGAAGGCCCGTTTGAAACACCTGCAACGACTGTTCCGGCAAGATTACCTTCAACATCCGTCCACGATGT
Source organism: Bacteroidota bacterium (assembly GCA_046597825.1). Classification (GTDB taxonomy): domain Bacteria; phylum Bacteroidota; class Ignavibacteria; order UBA10030; family UBA6906; genus CAADGV01. The sequence goes on from JBKJJX010000204.1 coordinate 7,132, forward strand.
TCCTCCGTTGTTCGTGTAGTAGAGGCTGACGAGGTTGTAGTTCGAGAAGACCACCAAAACATTATTTCCGTTTGTCGGGTCCACGGCAATACAAGAGACATTGCCGCTTGGTAACGGTCCACTGATTTCCGTTCCTGTCGGGTCGCCGGTGTTTGCATTATCAACCTTCATGATGTAGCCGACGTTATGCCCGATATACAATCTGTTCGTCGGGTTTGCTTTCGAAACTGCCAATGCACTGACGACTGTTGTCCCCGGCGGAACGCTGTTCTGCAGCGTAGTCCAATTTACAGTAGCCGGATCGTTTGACCCGAGAGGGATTGCAGTTACGTCGGAGTTGCGCATCGCGTTCGCGCCGCGTCCCATGTACATGATTTTGGAATTGTTCGGATCGAGAACAAACGGGTTTATGAACATGTAGCCCGTCCCCCCCGGATCAACACGCGTAAACTGCGAACCGACAAGACGATAAGTCCGACCGTTTTGAGAGGAGACATAAATGGATGCGCCGCCATCCGCTATCGCGGTAAATGCGCCGTCGCCACTGCCCTGAGCGGTCCATGTAGCTGTCGCGCTCGATGAAGTTGTCATCCAGCAACCGTTATCCTGCAGGCCGCCGAGAATTGAATTGCTTCCGTTTGTTCCATGATCGAGGGAGACATTATAGAACTGTGTCGTGAGATATCCTGTGCTCAGCTGTGTCCACACGATAGGTGAGGCGAGAATATTCGACGTCTTGCTCACTCCGCCATCATGACCGGAAATCAGCACGGAAGGATTCCCTGGCACGAACGCAAGTGAATGGTTATCCGGATGGTGGTTTGCATATTGCGAGATGTCATTTACTGTCGCGTAACCACCAATCCATGTTGTGTTCCCCGTAGTTGCGAATCCGTCTGTGGAACGGTACAGGTTCGTGCCGCCAACGATCACGACACTTGGATTATCGGGCTTCACTTTCATTACCAGATCGTAAGACCCCTGCGAATCAAAATTTCCAACTGATCCACCGAAAGCAGGTATATTCGTTGACCGGTTCACGAAAGCGGGACTAGCTGTTGCATCGTATTTCCACAGACTATGATTGTTTACTCCTGCAGAAGGCGTTTCCGCAACGAAGTAAACCAGGTTGTTATTGGATGGGGCAATTGCAATGACGATTCGTCGCGTACTGGCAGGAATATCTGCCGGCGAAATATTCGTCCAGCTTCCTGCAGCACCGGTTGTTGATTTCCACATGCCGCCCATAGCGCCATCCATGCTGCCGGTGGCGTAAATAACACCGGCTCCATCGATCTGAACGTCGGTCAGTGGGGAAAACGTTGTTGCCCCGCCTAGAACAACACCCCATGTCGTTCCGCCATCAGTGCTTCGTTGAATCGACCCGTAGGTCGCAGCATAGACGTATCCGTTCGTCGGATTTACGGCAACATTCCAAACATAGTCGAAGAAATTATCAAACACGTGCGGCTTGCCTGTCGCTGTTGCGGGGAGAATCGCCCACGTTGCTCCTCCATCCACAGACTTATAAATTCCATCACCCGAAAACGGAGCGCCGACCGCGCCGGCACTGTTGCCCAGATATTCTCCGGTACCGTAATACCACGTTGATGTTTGTCCCGTACGTGTATCTTGCGCCAGACACGTTGCACTTGGCAATACTCCGGCAAGTGTTGTTCTTGTCCACGATGTTCCGCCGTTAACGGATTTCCATAATCCGCCACTCACACCTCCCGCAAGAATAGTGTTTGCGTTTGTAACGTCAATACCTAACGCTCGCGTTCTTCCGCCGACATTCCACGGTCCGCGTGATGCCCAAGTGGCTGTCTGAGTGCCACCAATTTTGTTGAGGGACGCGACTTGTTCGCGGGTCGGGAGTGTGCGTGCATATTCCATTTCCTGCTGTCGGATGTTGCGGGGAATTTGTCCGGATACAGGATCGCGCAACATCATCCATTCGTAACGTAGCCGCGCTTCCGGATCGTCCTTCGTCCCGACCGATGTTTCATCTTCTTGCATCTGAAGCTTTGGCGCCTGACTCTGTGTATGAAAAAGCGACACGAGCAGGAAGATAAAAATCGCCGACATGCTCCAAAGAACGGTAGCGTTCTTCTTCATTGGTTTCTCCCTTTGGTTGATTGAAAATTATTTTTTCTCATATCCATAGACTATATAGACCGGTTCGGTTTCTCCCATCATTATTTGCCCGTTCACTAACGCCATGAATTTTGAACCGACGCTGAGGCCGGGCAAAGCCGGCTTTACGTTGGGATAATTTTTTTCCGTAGGAAGAAGTGTGTTGGCGAATTTCATTGTGATTGTCTCGCCCGCGGAAAATGTTTTTGGGAACGCCGAGCCGTATCCGAGGACGTTGTCAATTCTTACTGTCGCAATGCATGGGGCTGTCCCGCACGGATCCTGCTCACTGCTGCCTTTCATCGTGCTGCTGATGGAAACTATAGTTGCAGATACTTTGCAGTTACCCGGTGGAATTGTTGGTCCGGGATCCATCGCAATGCGTTCTTTCGCCGCTTGGATTTCTTCTGCTCTGCCACTGTCTTGTTTTGATGCACCGCAGCCGACCAATAGACTTCCGCTCAGCATGCAATGGAAAAACACAAGCATTGTTTTCATAGACGTTCCTTTAAGAAATTGATTCCCGGACCACCGGGGGCAGTGAGAGTTGCAGCTACTATTAGAGGGGATGAACATTGGTGTACAACACTACGAAAAGATTCTTTCCCAAACAAGCATGTTCCAAACAAAAGAAGAAAAGGCGGTGGATCTGATCAACGAAAATGACTGTTACCACTTTGGGTAACGCCCGATATTTCCTTATATTTTCAAACAAATCGATTACAATTTTCTTATGCCCCACACAGAACTCGTTGTTATTCTTGATTTCGGTTCGCAGTACACGCAACTGATCGCCCGCCGCGTAAGAGAACTTGGTGTCTATTCGGAGCTTCATCCGTTCAACATACCGGTCGAAAAACTCCGATCCTTGAATCCCAAAGGAATTATTCTGTCCGGAAGTCCGCATAGTGCATACGAAAAGGGTGCGCCGATTTCTTCCCCGGAGATTTTTGAACTCGGAATTCCGGTACTTGGTATTTGTTACGGACTGCAGCTTATTGCATATCAACTTGGCGGTGAAGTGGACAAGGCGGCCCGCCGGGAATATGGCCAGGCTGAATTGCTCATCGATGATCAATCTGATTTATTTGATGGATTGGGATTGAACGGAAACGCACGCACAAAAGTGTGGATGAGCCACGGCGACCACTTGACGCGCATGCCGCAGGGTTTTACACCAATCGCGCACACAACAAACTCACCGATATGCGCAATTAAAAATCCTGCAAAGAAAATTTACGGCATCCAGTTTCATCCGGAAGTTGCGCACACGCCCAAAGGCACAGATATTCTCCGGAACTTCCTCTACAAGATTTGCGAATGTAAAGGAGGCTGGAGTCCGGTAGCGTTTATCAGTGAATCGATTGAACGCATTCGAACGCAAGTGGGTGCGGGGAAAGTTATCTGCGCATTAAGCGGCGGCGTGGATTCATCTGTCGCAGCTGTGCTCCTTCACAAAGCAATCGGCGATCAGCTCTATTGTATACACATTAACAACGGGTTGATGAGAAAAGAAGAGAGCGAGCAGGTTGTGCGGACGTTCCGGGACAATTTCGGGATAAATCTGGACTTCGTCGACGCAATCGATTTGTTTCTTGAAAACCTTCGTGGTGTTACCGATCCCGAAAAGAAAAGAAAAATTATCGGCAAGCTGTTCATCGATGTATTCGAAAAAGAAGCAATCAAGATCGGCAAAGTTGATTTTCTCTGTCAGGGTACGCTGTATCCTGATGTTATTGAGTCTGTTTCGTTCAAAGGTCCGTCGGTGACAATCAAGACACACCATAATGTGGGCGGACTGCCGGAGAAGATGAATTTGAAATTAATTGAACCATTCCGGGAATTATTTAAAGATGAGGTTCGCGCTGTCGGCAAGGAACTCGGACTCAACGATGAATTTATCTGGCGGCATCCGTTCCCGGGTCCGGGACTTGCGGTACGGATTTTAGGCGAAATAACTCCGGAGAGATTGACCATTCTCCGTAATGCCGATGCAATTTTTGTTGACGAGATAAAGAAGGCGGGACTGTATAGAGACATCTGGCAGGGATTTGTTGTGTTGCTGCCGGTTCGTTCGGTGGGCGTTATGGGTGATGACCGAACGTACGAATACACGTGCGCTATCAGGGCGGTTACAAGTGTTGACGGCATGACAGCAGATTGGTTCCGCATGCCTCATGAGGTTCTCGCCACAATCTCTTCGCGCATTACGAACGAAGTCCGGGGAATCAATCGCGTTGTGTACGATATCAGTTCAAAACCTCCTGCGACTATCGAGTGGGAATAATTAGGTAATGAAGAAATTCTTTTCGTTTGTAAAAATCGAGCATACGTTATTTTCGCTACCGCTGATTTACAGCGGAGTGTTGCTTGCTTCGAAGGGTGCAATTCCTCCATTTCAAGTTCTGGTGTTGATTCTGACTGCGGCAACCGGAGCGCGCACTGTCGCATTTGCATTAAATCGCATCATCGACCGCCGGCTTGATGCAAAGAATCCGCGGACGGCGATCCGCGAGCTGCCGAGCGGCAAGATGACCTTGTGGGAGGCATTGTGGGTGATGATTGCAGGGATGGCGTTGTACTTTGGGTCAGCGTATTTTATTTCCGAGTTCTGTTTCATGATGTCGCCCATCCCGCTTACAATCTTCATCATTTACCCTACAATGAAACGGTACACGCCGCTAGCGCACTTTGGCGTCGGACTCGGACTCGCGATGGGTCCGCTGGGTGGATGGTTCGCCGTTTCTCCGTCATTTGATAATCTCGTAGTGCCTGCGTTGCTTTCGCTTTTCACACTGTTCTGGGTTGCTGGTTTCGATATCATCTATGCAACGCTCGACGAGGAATTCGACAAGAAAGAATCGCTTTATTCATTTCCGTCGCGCTTCGGAAGAAAAGCAGCACTGAGATTTTCCGGGTTATTCCATCTCATTGCATTTGGTTTCCTCGTGACTTTGTTTTTCTATTCGCCGCTCTCGCTCATAGCACTGCCGCTTCTCGTTCTCACCGGTTATCTTCTCTACCTCGAACAGAAGAAAGCGGAAGATGTTGAACTTGCCTTCTTCAAAATCAATGCGGTTGCGGGAGTGTCTGTCTTTGCAATGGTCCTAATCGGAGTGTTCGTATGAAAATCGTTCTCGGCATTACGGGTTCTTCGGGCGCAGTCTATGCATTGGACTTTTTGAAGAAATGTCCGGCCGATAAATATCTGATCGTCAGCTCGTGGGGGAAAATTCTTCTGAGAGATGAATTAAAAATGAGCGAGAAGGACCTGAAGCCGTTTGTCAAGCGAACATTTTCCGATGATGACCTTGCAGCGCCGCCGGCTTCCGGTTCGAACCATTTTGATGCGTTCGTTATTCTTCCGGCTTCGACATCCACACTCGGAAAGATTGCCTCCGGCATTGGCGACACGTTGATTACGCGGACTGCGCAAGTCTGCCTCAAAGAACATTACAAGCTGATCATCTGTGTACGCGAAACCCCGATGTCCACTCTCTCGCTCGAACAATGCGCGAAACTCTCCGAGTGTGGATGTCGAAGCCGGAAGAATAACGAACGC
>JBKJJX010000284.1:0-5320 GCA_046597825.1 Bacteroidota bacterium
GGTCGTGGCAATGAAGGTCGTGGCAATGAAGGTCGTGGCAATGAAGGTCGTGGCAATGAAGGTCGTGGCAATGAAGGTCGTGGCAATGAAGAACTGGCAATGAAGAACTGGCAATGAAGAACTGGCAATGAAGAACTGGCAATGAAGAACCTGGCAATGAAGAACTGGCAATGAAGAACTGGCAATGAAGAACCTGGCAATGAAGAACCTGGCAATAAAGAACCTGGCAATAAGGACCGTGGCAATGAAGAGCTTGGCAATAAAGAACGCTTGAGAATCATCGTTATAGCCACGAGCTTCAGCTCGTGGAAGAAATATATGTCTTGCGCTAAAGGGCTTTAGCCCAACATGAGGCAAGAACAGCATGCCGTTTGTCAGGATGTGGGTACACTTAATTTGGTCGACAAAGAATCGGGCACCAGTCCTTCAAAAGAAGAGTTTCAAGAGGCCCTCAGGAATTATGGATTATCTCCTGACGGTCCACAGTACTCCAGGGAAGTTGTTTGATGAAAAGCATGTTCAATCAAGCGGATAGTTCTCAACTGATCGAGCGAGTCAGGCGATTATCACCCGATGCGAAAGCGCACTGGGGAAAAATGGAAGTCGCTCAGATGCTCGCTCATGCGCAGCGTCCATTGATGTCCGCATATGGCGAGCTAAAGAGTAAACGCGGCTTGATGGGAATATTATTCGGCAAAATGGCAAAGAAGAAATTGGCTGGCGATCAACCCTTTCAGAAGAATATGCCAACGGATAAGAGCTTCCTTGTAACAGATCAGAAAAATTTTGAAGAGGAAAGAGAGAAGCTGATTCTATCGGTTCAGCGCTTTATTCAGGTCGGGCCGGAAGGAATTGCAAAAGAACCTCATCCGTTCTTCGGTCCGATGACGCCCGAGGAATGGGACAGGCTTATGTGGAATCACCTCGATCATCATTTACGCCAGTTCGGAGTTTGATATGAGAAAATCGATTATCGACTATCGGAATCATCGATGAATTTTTTCGTTAAGCGTCCCGACATATACGGCCTGATGGCGGAGTTCGATGCCCCGGAAAAAATACTAGCGGCAGCGGAACTTGCAAAGCAGGAGGGCTATGAGCATATGGATGCCTTCACGCCTTTTCCGATGGAGGAACTGACCGACGCGCTGGGAATAAAACATTCGAAGCTTTCGCTGTTTGTGTTGTGTTGCGGACTTTTCGGAATGTTTGCTTCATTCTTTTTTCAATACTGGACCTCGGTCGTTGACTATCCATTGAATGTGGGAGGAAAGCCGCTGAACAGTTGGCCGCAATGGATTCCCGTGACATTCGAAATGACGATTTTGTTTTCAGCGATTGGTGCAGTGGTTGGAATGATCTTCCGCAACGGATTGCCCCGGCCTGTTCATCCCGTTTTCAATGTCGATCGCTTTGAGCGTGCGACGCAGGATAAGTTCTTTCTCTGTATCGAAGCCTCCGATCCGAAGTTTGAAAAAGAGAAGACAAAGACATTTCTGGAAACTCTTCACCCCGACCATATTTCCGTTGTTGATCACGTGCATACAAAGGACAGTCACCACCAGGACGATTTCGAATGAACGTACGATTCCGGCATAGCGCATTACTTCTTGCGTCCGCAATCATCCTGGCGGGATGTAATGACATGTATGACAACTCCCGTATCAAGCCGCTGGAAGAAAACAGTTTTTTCTCCAACAAGTCATCGGCGCGGACACTGCCTGCCGGCACGGTCGCACGGGGACATGCTGTGATTGACGACTTGATGCATACCGGCAAAGTGAATGGCAAACTTTCGGACACGTTCCCCTTTGCTATCACCGACAGCGTGATGCGAAAAGGGCGTGAACGGTTCACGACATTCTGCACTCCGTGTCACGGCAGACTCGGCGAGGGGGACGGCATGATTGTACAGCGCGGATTCCCACGGCCGATGTCATTCAACTCGGACAGCATTCGCAAACAACCGGCCGGTTACTATTTCGATGCAATGACGAACGGCTTCGGAAAAATGTTCACGTATGCACCGAGCATTTCACCCGAAGACCGTTGGGCGATCGTTGCGTATATTCGCGCATTGCAACTCAGTCAGCGGGCGGACGTGAACCTGCTTTCTGTCGACGACAAAAAAAATCTCAATCATTGATAATGAATCAACCCGATACTCTTACCGAGCAACTCAATCGTTTTCAACAGCGTGCGCTGGTTGTCGGCGGCATAGGAATTCTTCTCCTTGCCATCGGGGCCTTCGTATCCAAAGAGGAGTTTTTCCAATCGTATCTGTATGGATATCTGTTCTGGATGATCCTGACGCTCGGCTGTCTGGGAATTTTGCTGCTGCATCATCTTGTATCGGGGTCGTGGGGACATATCGTGCAACGCCATATGGAAGCCGGTGCCCGGATTATGCCCGTCATGGCAATATTGTTCATACCGATTTTGCTCGGGTTGCATACACTCTACCCGTGGACCAATCACGAACATCTCACGCACGTGGTCGAACAGAAATTAGGATACCTGAACATTCCATTCTTTCTTGCACGACAGGTTATTTATTTTGGATTGTGGATTACATCAGCATTTTATCTTTCAAATAAATCCAGAGAACTCGACAAGTCCGGTGACCTTCTTGTTGTTCGCAAGTTGCGGATCTTCAGCGGCCCTGCGATGGCGTTGTTTATTCTCAGCGTAACGCTCGCTTCAGTGGATTGGATGATGTCGCTTGAGCCAGAGTGGTTTTCGAGCATGTACGGTATCGGAAGAATAACGAACGCCGCGCTGACGGGTATTGCGTTTTGTATTCTTCTCGTCCGCTTTTTTGCCGACAAGAAGCCGCTCTCGGATGTTCTCACCACCCGCCATATACATCATTTGGGCAATTTGCTGATGGCGTTTACAATCTTCTGGGCGTATATCGTGTTTTCCGAATTCCTTATCATCTGGTCGGGAAATTTACCGGATGACAATATGTGGCATCTGCGAAGGATGGGCCACGGTTGGGTCGTGATGGCGGCAATTCTTATTGCCGGACAGTTTGCACTTCCGTTTGCGATCCTGCTTTCAAAAAGAGTCAAGAAAAAAATTCAAACGCTTGCGCGCATTGCGCTCTGGATATTTCTCATACGGTTCATTGATTTGTACTGGCTTATTTTTCCGGCATTCGACGGAGACAAAGTACAATTCCACTGGCTTGCTCTGGTTTCACCGATCGCAATCGGCGGAATCTGGATGTGGTTCTTCATCGGCAATTTGAAGACGCAACCGCTTCTTCCGCTGAACGATCCGCGTTTCCACAACGGCATGGCGGAGCAACACTGATATGGCACACAAGCACGAACATACAACGTTGAGCACAGATTCCGTTGCCCGCGGTCATGAGACTTCGGATGTGGATCCGAAGAGTGTAGCAATCAGCGGCATCTTACTCTCGCTGGGACTTGTGTTTTTCGCGATCCTACTTTCCGCGGGGGTCTATGTCATCTTCAAGGCGAAATCGCCCGACCCGAACTCGCCGGCAAGAACACTTGTCGTAACGGACTCAACAATGCTTCCGCCGTTGCCGCGCTTGCAAGCAGATCCGCATATAACGCTTGTACCATATGTGAAGATGCAGGATTCACTTCTTGCAAGTTACGGATGGGTGATGCGCGATTCAGGTATTGCCAGAATTCCAATTGAGCGGGCGATGAAGCTTGTGGTTGAACGGGGACTGCCGGTCCAGTCCAAATGATTTGTTTGAAGGGAGAGAAGATGAAAACAATAATAATTTGTTTGCTGTTATCGGCGTCGGTTGCGTCATCCCAGATGATGGATCCCAATCGGGCGGCTGCGCGTGCATTCAAGGAAGTCGGCATTGATCAGAAACTCAACGAACAGATTCCCCTCAATCTGAAATTTAAAGATGAAAAGGGTGAAGTTGTCGAGTTGGGCAAATACTTTCACTCGAAGCCTGTGATTATTGCATTGGTCTATTATAAATGTCCGATGCTCTGCACACAGGTGTTGAACGGGATGGTGCAGACATTCCGCACGTTGGAATTCTCAGCCGGAAAAGAATTCGAAGTCGTTACGGTGAGCTTTGATCCCACGGAAACTCCGGAGATGGCTGCGGATAAAAAAGAAACGTATGTTACCGAGTATGCGCGTGCAGGTGTTGAGAATGGCTGGCACTTTCTGACCGGCGATTCGACTTCCATCAAAACGCTTGCTGATGCAGTGGGATTTCATTTTGTGTACGACAAGCCGACAAAGCAATTTGCACACGCGAGTGGCATTATGGTCGCAACGCCCCAGGGCAAGCTCGCCCGCTACTTGTACGGTATAGAGTATGGTGCACGCGATCTGAGATTCTCGATGATGGAAGCAGCGCAGGAAAAAATCGGCACACCGGTGGATAAATTGTTATTGCTCTGTTATCACTACGACCCGACGACTGGAAAATACGGGATGGTGGTTGCAAATCTCTTGCGTGGCGGCGGCGCGCTGATGCTGTTAATTCTGGGCGGATTTATATTTGTGAATATCCGCCGGGATAAGAAGAAGGCGCTCGCCATTTCCAAGGCTCAATTGAATTGAATGGATACATGCCCATGATTATCAAACGCCCAATCTAAATGTGGAATTTTTCTATACTGCCTGAAAGTGCTTCGACGGTCGCCGATAAAGTCGACGCGTTGTTCTATTTTCTTATCGCAGTCAGCGTCTTCTTCACCCTTCTCATTACCATCGGACTGGTATTTTCGGCGATACGCTACCGGAAAGGCTCGCATGCAAGCCGCCGCGGCGCTGTCAATGATTATCTTCCGCTTGAACTTGCATGGTCGATCATCCCGCTGATTATTGCCTTGTTCATTTTCGGATGGTCGGCAAAATTATTCCTCGACATGCATGTTGCGCCGGCGAACGCAATGGAAATCTACGTTGTCGGCAAACAGTGGATGTGGAAAATCCAGCACCCGGAAGGAAACCGGGAGATCAACGAGTTGCACGTTCCGGTTGGCCGCCCCGTAAAGCTGATCATGACGTCGCAGGATGTGATTCACAGTTTCTTTATTCCCGCGTTCCGCGTGAAGCAGGACGTTTTGCCAGGCAGGTATTCCACGGAATGGTTTGAAGCAACGAAGCCGGGCGAGTATCATCTGTTCTGCGCCGAGTATTGCGGCACATCTCATTCCGGTATGATCGGAAAGGTTATCGCCATGGAGCCCGCGGACTATGAGAAATGGCTGGCGAGTGCAAGTAGTGTCGGCATTGCAATGGCATCTGATGGCGGGGCGTTGTTCCAGCGCTACGGATGCATGACATGTCACCGGCAGGATAC
>JBKJJX010000320.1:0-5299 GCA_046597825.1 Bacteroidota bacterium
CGCTTTCAATGCATTGTCGACTCGTCTCGTGGAAACTGCGACGTCTGCTTTCCCCTGTATATCCATGTCCCTGCTTTTTTCGATGACAGCAACATCACGGCTGTAACGTAGCGTTGCGGTAAATGAAGGACAGACTTCGATACGGGCCGCCTTCGTTTCATATTTAAGCGTGCCGGTTACCGCGACGAGTGTTCCTGTTCCCTCCGGAATGCGCAGCTCGGCCGTAAATTCCCGGCTTTCATTTGCATACAAGTCTCCGACAGGTATTGTATAGACGCCATTTACGTGGGGATAGTCGCATCCAATCACATCAAGCACGCTCACCCCACGGCCAAGCTTCAATTCAATCGAGGCATTCTGTGCGACAACCGATGAAAGTGTGTTAAACTCCTTGCTCATGATGGAGGCAAGGCTTCTCGGACTCTCGATAAAATAATAATTGCCACCGCCGCTCTCCGCCAGACCCACCATTAGATTTTCATTGTACTCCAAACCGACACCCATCGTTGTCAGCGAAATGGACTTGCTGCGATATCTTTTGGCAATCTTGTCCAGTTCACCCGGATCAGTTATCCCCTGGTTCGCCAGGCCATCCGAAAGAAGAATCACTCTGTTCACATATTCTTTGCCGATGTTGCGTTCAACCTGGCGCAATCCTTCAATCATTCCCCCGCCCAGATTTGTGCTGTTGCGTGGATAGATTTCACTCACCAATCGTTTCAGGCCCTGCTTGTTGCCGACCTTCGCCGAAGGACGGAGCACATCGATAACATCATCATATATGACAAGCGAGAATAAATCTTCCGGATAAAGTTGATCGATGAGTTTGTTGAGTGCCGCTTTTGCAAAATCCATCTTCCCCTGGTCGGACATGGAACCGCTGCGATCAAGAACGACTGAGATGTTCATCGGGCGCCGGTCATTTGCCCGACGAACATCATCGGGAGTTGTTACGAATATTTGAAGATATGCCGTGCCGCCCGACGTTGAGATGTACGAGCAGTTAAGCTTGCCATCAACAGTTATAGCGTTCTGGGGAAACGACATCGCATTTGCTGTGGAGAACAATGCGATTGCTGCAAACAAACAGACTGAGCGTTTCATGATTACTTCCTCCTTGATGATTAGTGGATGAGACCGTTAATGTTATTTTCCTGAACCATACACCCTGAACATTCTTCAAACCCCAAACCTCCAACCTAAAACCATCTCACCACGAATATCTGATCGTGTACGTAATTATTTTTTCTCCATCCTTCGCAAGCTTCACGGGAAACTTCAACGTAGACTGATCAACTTTAACATAGTCGCTGTTCGACTTCACGATTTCCCATTGATTCCATCGCCACGGATGTTCATATGCCTGAACCTCAACCGCTTCATTCTTGTGGTTGCGGATTTTGATTTCAATCGTCTCCTCAACAATTCGTCCTGCAGCAAATGATTTGAAATCCTTTTGCGCACGTTCGCCGACGATGTCGAACGCATTGCCTAAATACAATCGGACTTCCTCATCCTTCGGTGTGTGGTCGATTTCGTCTTCACCGATGAACTGTTCTTTGCCATCATCATCACGCTTGTACACGCGAACTTTTCCCTTCGGCAAAGCAATTCCAAGTCCGCTGTTCTTGTTGTTCTTGAACGTTACGAACACGCCCACCTTTGTATTCGATTGCTGTCCGAAGCTTCCCTGATTCCGGTATGAATAATTGTTCGACCACGATCGCCACGAGTCGCCGAGTCCGTCATAGATAAATACTTTCTTTGAGCTTACATCCTTCCCGGAAGTAAGTTCGATTTGTTTCGTCTCGTTGTTTGCCAAATCAGTTTTGCGTTGAAGCGAATACAGTTTATACTCAAACAAGTCTGTTTGTTTGAATGACTCTCCGCCTGCATCAGCAGCAACCATGTTTTTCATCATCATTCCTTGTTGCTCAAATCTGTCACGAACAATATTCACATCGCCGGCGACAAGCTTCAATCCGGCATTTTTGAATGTCGTACCCGAATTATTCGTGAGCGTCACCCAACCGGTCAAATCCAGGTTCGAATCACTTTTGTCGAGTACCGCCACGTAGTTGCACGACCAGAAAAGTTGTCCCGCAAGATAGCTCAGCTCTGTCTTGTGATTTCCTTCCTTCGAATTGGACACAAGCCAATTGAGTTGCGGCTTAAGAATCAGGCCCTCAGGTAAACTCGGCAACACAACCCGTCCTGTTGGATTGATCTCAATCTTGCCGTTGATCTCGGCAATCATCCCCCCGCTATAAGAAATGTTTCCATAATTCGTTGGCAGGCCGCTTGCGAGAAGTCTTCCGAAGACTGAATACTCCTTCTTCGCCCCATCATCCCATCGCACAAACTCAACTTGCTTGCCGAGATATTTCTCCATGAGTTTTGCCTGACTCACGAGATCGAATTGATAGTTCTGCTCCAGAACTTTAACTGCAGACGCATCCGTTACGCTGACAAAGTGAACAGACGTTCCATCAATGGTCGAGGGAATATCGGGAACAACAACGTTGCTGACTCCTTTGGCGAGATAGAACGAGCGTTCTTCACGAATAAGCGAGAGATTTTGATTGTAGATGGTTATATCAACGGAAGTCCGTTCGCCCGCCGATTTGGTTTGAGTGAAAACGCCCGCTACAGACAATGCAAGCACGGTTATCAAGGCTGTTCTTATCACTGTAAATCCTTTCAGGTTGGTTTGATGGTTCTGACTTCTAACTTCTGACTTCTGGCTTCTGATTTCTTACTTCTGATTTCTGCCGTTTGACTTCCAGTTTATCACTCTTCTCTTCTCACTTTTTATTATCTTTTTGCCGTTCACCTTGTGTTCGTTTATGACATTAACTGTTGAAAGGTAAATGGCAGCGTCTCTTTTTTTTCTGAATTCCGATGCAAAGATACTTGACTTACTTCGCGCAGGTGACGAGAAAGGACTTGTGATGTTGTATGAAGCGAACCGAAAAGCAATCCGCGTATTTATCACCCGCAATAACGGATCGACAGATGATGCGGAGGACCTGCTTCAGGAGGCGGTGATTATATTGTGGGAGCGAGTGCGGGCGAACCGTTTCGAATACACAGCGCGGCTTAGCACATTCATCTACGCAACAGTCAAGAACCTCTGGTTTCGCCGTCTGGCGCGGATGCGTCGGGAGTCTTCCGCGGATCTTGAATTGCGAACGGTAAGCACGGACGATGCTTCATCCCTTGAAATAATGATTGAGAGTGAAGAAGCCCTGATCGTTCACGAGGCGCTGCGCGCATTGGGTGATCCGTGCAAAACGTTGTTGATTCTTTTCTACTGGCAAGAGAAAACGATGGAAGAAATTGCGACTGCGCTGAATTTTGCAAATGCAGAAACCGCAAAGGCGAAAAAATATCAATGCAAGAAAGCACTGCAAAAGTTATTGAAAGATAAGATGTGAGCGAGATGGCAGATAAACACTGGACACATGATGAAACGTTAGTCGAGCGATTCATTCTCAACACCATGAATCCTGAAGAGCGGAATGAGCTGGAGGATCACTTGCGAATTTGCGAGCCCTGCAAGCGGGAAGTCCGTTCACAGCAACTGCTCATCGCCGGAATCCAGCGTAGCGGACGTGAGGCGCTCAAGGAACGGCTGCGCGAACAAACTGCCTCCCTGCCGGAAAGGCAAATCCCCTGGCCGCATATTCTCAGCGCCGCTGCTGTTATTCTCATTCTTCTCAGCGTTGGAATTTACAACCGATGGTTCGAAACGGTGAAGCAGCCTGAAAATACATTTGTACTTGTTCATCCTGATGCGGCTCCCCCTGTTATCAGCAAAGATTCAGTTGAGAAAAGTCCATCGACGATGACAGATGCCCCTCTTGATGACAAGTCAACTCAGATGGCTGAGCGTTCCTCTCGACTATCAAAACAAAAAAAGGAAATCCAAACTCCGACCGGCTCAGGCTTGAGCGAAGTGATGGTTGAAGATAAGTCGAGTTCGACGGAGAGCAGCGGGAATGCACAAGGCGCCGGAGCGGTTTCAAAACAGGCGGAATCTGCACAAGTAGTCGCGTGCGAACTTCTCGTGAGCGAACCGGAAGTAGTGTGGACGGAAGGAACTGCGCTGCGCTCTGAAGATGACAGAGGAAACATTCTTAATCGCGGAATATCACAAACGTATAGTTCCGGAAAAACAGATGCCATGACAAGCTCGCCGACTTCAGCTCAAAAAAAAGCCGGCAACAAATCATCCATTGTTTTGATTCAACAAAGTGTCGCTTCGATTCCGCTAAATCAACAGCAAGTCCGGCAACCCGATAAAGTTATCACGAAAGTCGAGCGGCTTGGCGATCAAATACAATTCACGGTGTATCTCGATTCATTGCTGGACGAAAGTGATCTCGCCAGGACGACAATTGAACCGGCCGGACATGATTCAGTTATTGTGAATCTCCCCAACCAACGCCTCCGATATAAGCTGCCCGATGAATGGAGGAAGCAGTTACTGGCAAAACCTACGAAGTAAAATACAGCCTCGTCCTACGAAAAAGACGGCGGGCCTCACAATGATAGTGGAACACAAGCTTCAGCTAATGCTCCTTTCCCCGCAGCATATCGAGAGAATGAAACAGCCACGGAAACAGCACGTCCATCGATTCATTCACCGCATTCAATGAGCCGGGCAAGTTGACGATAACAGTCCTTCCGCGCACGCCCGCAGTTGCCCTCGAGAGCATCGCCAACGGATTTCTCTCCTGTCCATACGAACGCAATCGCTCGCTCACGCCGGGCAGAGTTCTGTCAAGAATCGTGTCGGTTGCTTCGGGGGTAATGTCCCGCGGACTCAAACCTGTGCCGCCGGTTGTTATCACGATATCCATGTTTTCTTCATCGCAGAGCCGCAGTAGTTCCGTCCGCAATTGATTCTGATCGTCAGGAAGAATCTTAAACTCGACCACTGAGACATCATGCGTTTTCAATCTCTCTTTAATCGCCTTGCCGGACTGGTCTTCCCTCTCTCCTTTCGCTCCCTTATCCGAAAGAACAAGGACTGAAACCTGAATCAGGGTAGCATTTGCCAGCTTGAAATCCGATTTGCCGCCTTTCTTTTCCAGAAGTTTGACAGAACTTATTTCCATTGACTCATCAATTATTTTAAGCATGTCGTAGAGCGTAAGAGCCGCAGCGCTCGCGGCCGCCAATGCTTCCATCTCAACTCCGGTTTTCCACACTGCCTTCACTTCCGTCTTAACAGAAATCGAGTTCTTCTCCAACTCAATTTCCACTCCGACAAAATCAAGCGGAACCTGATGAC
>JBKJJX010000071.1:0-18281 GCA_046597825.1 Bacteroidota bacterium
GACCAAAGCATCAAGGCTGCTGCCACGATGACGGTTGTACGTGATATTATGTGTGCTGCTTTAATCATGTTCAAATCGGATCTGATCGGGTTCCCCCGCAATGCGGTGTGAAGTATCAGGAATAAACTATCACAAGATAGCTTATCCGCTCCTTCTTGCAAGTGTTGACAAGCACAAATTGAAGAAAGTAAAACGAAAACCCTGTAAAAACTACAACTGTTGAATTCCAAGCTTGCTTTACGTAGCTTTTGCCATGGAAACTGCTGGCCGCCACACTCAAGATCTCTCGTTAAATACCGACATCGTTCAAAAACTTCTCGTCGATTTCATCCGGGATGAGTTGCATAACGCCGGATTCAGGAAAGGAATCGTCGGGCTTTCCGGTGGTATCGATTCGGCAGTTGTTGCCTACCTTGCCGCAAAGGCGCTCGGACCTGAAAATCTGCTTGCTGTGATGATGCCATACAAAACCAGCAATCGCTCCAGTAAAACAGATGCGGAGATCGTTGCGAGGGAGTTGAAGATTCGAACGGAGACGGTCGACATTACTCCGATGGTGGATGCGTATCTTCAGAATGGAACGCCGCTTGGCAATTTGCGTGCAGGAAATCTGATGGCGCGTCAGCGGATGATTGTTTTGTATGATCTATCGTCCCGCGATCGGGCACTCGTAATCGGCACAAGTAATAAGACCGAAATATTTCTTGGCTATGGAACCCTCTTCGGTGATATGGCGTGCGCAATTAATCCCATTGGCGACCTTTACAAAACTCAAATCTGGCGGCTTGCTGAATCCCTGGGCATTTCCAAACATCTGATAGAAAAAAAACCCACGGCGGATTTATGGGAAGGGCAGACAGATGAGGGGGACTTTGGTTTTCTCTATAAAGAAGTCGACCATCTTCTCTATTTTATGATCGATGAACGCCGTAGCGTAACCGAGTTAAAGGAAATGGGTTTTGCGTCAGAACTTATCGATCGCGTACGCGGAATGGTCATCAAGAATCAATTCAAACGCCGGCTACCTTTGATTGCAAAAGTTTCCAATCGAACGATGAATGTGGATTTCCGATACCCTCGCGATTGGGGAATATGAAGGAGACCATTCAGCCAGGTTCTCTGTATGTCGTCAGCACTCCAATTGGCAATCTTGATGATATAACGCTGAGAGCAATTAACATTTTATCCGGCGTCGACATTGTTGCGGCGGAAGATACACGAAAGACAAAATTTCTCCTTGACCATCTTTCGATCTCAAAACCGCTCAGGAGCTATTACTCGTACAACGAAAGCCGCCGCATTCCCGAACTGATCGCTGAACTCAAGCAGTTCAAATCCATAGCCGTTGTAACTGATGCAGGAACTCCGGGAATTTCCGATCCGGTTTTTCTGCTGGTCAGAACATCAATTGAAAATGGGATTCCTGTCATTCCGATTCCGGGTGCAAGCGCAGTGCTCGCTGCATTGGTTGCAGGCGGTTTGCCAATGGACAAATTTGTGTTCGAAGGTTTTCTTCCCGTAAAAAAGGGTAGAAAGACTCGTTTTGAGCTGTTGAAAAATGAACCGCGAACAATTGTAGTGTACGAATCACCATTCAGGATTGAGCGAACCCTTGAAGACATCCGGACGTATTTAGGCGAACGACGCATTGTTCTCGCCCGTGAGCTGACCAAAAAATTTGAAGAAATTAAAAGAGGGAAAGTCTCCGATCTTCTGGCAGAAATTAACTCCACGACGCTCAAAGGGGAGTTTGTTATCTTGATTGAAGGTGCATCGTAATTTTACTCCAGCGGATGAGAACGTTGATGTTCTTATTTTAGAGAAGCCCCTATGCCTCCCAAACCAAATTCCGAGCCTTCTATGAGCAATCTCACTCATCCCATTCTTTACGAGATCAATACCCGTGTTTTATTGAATGAGCTTTCCGATAAAGCCGGGAAAAGAATTACTCTCGATAAAATTCCTCAATCCCTTATCGATGAGTGGGCTGAATGTGGATTTAATGCCGTGTGGTTAATGGGAGTGTGGACGACGGGAAAAGCGGGAATTCAAATTGCCCGCGACCATGAAGGGCTAAGGGAAACGTACAAAAAAACACTTCCCGATTTTCGGGATGAGGATGTTATCGGTTCTCCTTATGCGATCAGTGCGTACACTATTTCACGAACTCTCGGTGGTGCAAAGGCTCTGCAGATCCTACGCAAGCGGCTGGCTGCAAAGGGAATTGGTTTGGTTTTGGATTTCGTTCCGAATCATACAGCCCGCGATCATAAATGGCTTTCTGATCACCCTGAATATTATATCAATGGAAAAGAAGGGGATGAAAATTCCAAAGCGGAACTCTTTTTCAAAAGCAAGACGAAGAAAGGCGAACGCGTTATTGCTTTTGGGCGCGATCCGTATTTTCCGGGTTGGACGGATACTGCTCAACTGAATCCCCTGCACCGCGGCGCCCGGAAAGCAATGATCGATACGCTGCATAAGATTGCCAAACAGTGTGATGGTATCCGTTGCGACATGGCGATGTTGTTGCTGAATACCGTTTTTCAAAAGACCTGGGGTGAACAATCGAAACCGGAGGATGGCGATCCGCTTCAGGAAGAATTCTGGCGCGACGCCATTCAATCCATTAAGCAAAAGAATCCTTCCTTTGTTTTTATTGCAGAAGCCTATTGGAATCTCGAATGGCCGCTGCAGCAGTTGGGCTTTACCTACACGTACGATAAAACTCTGTACGACCGGCTACTTCGTGAAGGTGCCAGCTCTGTTCGCGATCACCTGAAAGCGGAAACAATTTATCAGATGCGGTCGGCACGCTTTCTCGAAAATCATGATGAACCCCGCGTTGCTCAAATTCTTCCCAATGAATCGTGGCAGTATGCCGCGGCAGTTATCACTGCAACCATTCCCGGGATGCTGCTGCTTCATGAAGGCCAGATGGAAGGGCGGAAGGTAAAGATCCCCGTGCAACTCGGCCGACGACCGCATGAAGATATTTCTCCCCAAACAAAATCATTCTACAAAAAACTTCTCCGTTGCCTGCAGCACGATGTAATCAAAAACGGAACGTGGGAACTGCTTCCACTCCGGCCCGGGTGGCATGACAACCACTCTTATCAGAACATTATTTCTTTCTGCTGGCGGAAAGAAAGCAGCTTGCGATTGATTATTGTGAATTACGCGCCGCTGAACTCGCAGGCGTATGTTGAGTTGGATGCTGAGTGTCTCGCCGGATTTTCCGGTGCCTCGTTTGAGTTCCGTGATTTGATGAGTCCTGCAGTTTTCGTCCGCGATCGTCATGGACTTCAGACAAAAGGAATGTATTTCGATCTTGCTGGATACGGATTACATATATTTGAAGTGAAGACAGCGACGCGTTCGTAACTTCTATTTATTCACAGAACAGATTTTTTCTAAACAACTCACGTTACGCAAATGAGAATTGTATGCACACTTCCAACCTCATAGACACAAAGACACTAAGACACGAGGTTTCACAAAGAAAGCTTTCCTTAGTGTTTCTTTGAGTCTTTGTGACTTAGTGTCCGCTTTGGGTTTTCAAAAAGGTTGAGAAGATTTCAATTTTACGTTTTGCGTAACATCAATAAAAAACATAATTCACTGTTACTCACAACAAAAGGAGAAATATCATGAAGCGGGGTAGATATTACTTCGGGCTCTTTTCTGCCGCGGGGATTTTTGTTTTGCTGAGTCTGTTTCATTTTCGGATGGACCGGCCGGCAGCGGTTTCAGCAGGATCATCCGTCGGCGATGCAGACGATCCGAATGCGCGTGTGCGGCACGAGTGGATAATGTTGCGCGATCCGGTCACCATGCAGATTCCAAAGGACATTAAAAAGAAAGAGTTGGAATTTGCACGTTCGCTTCCCGTGAAGGAACAATTCAACGCGCTCAACAAAACCGGAAATCAGTCCGCTGTGAATTGGATCTCCCGCGGACCCTGGAACGTGGGTGGTCGTACACGAGCGCTGGGCGTGGACGTTTCGAATCTGAACGTCATAAATGCCGGCGGTGTGAGTGGCGGTATGTGGCGCAGCGCTGACGGTGGCGGAACATGGACAATGTCATCAGCTGCGAGTTCGCTTGCCAGCGTTACATGCCTTGCGCAGGATACACGTGCAGGACAAACCGCAACGTGGTATTACGGAACCGGCGAGTATAGAGGCAACAGCGCGAGCAGTGGCAGCAACGGATCCTATACCGGCGATGGAATCTTCAAATCAACGAACAACGGGGCGTCGTGGACGCTTCTTCCAGCTACGTCAACAGGTGTTCCGCAAACGTTTGATAATTTCTTTGATTATGTGTGGAACGTTGCGGTCAGTCCCGCCAACGGCAATGTCTTCGCAGCAACGTACGGAGCGATTTTCCGAAGTACGAACGGCGGTACAAACTGGAGTGTGGTCCTTGGCGGCGCTTCTCCGTATTCAGCATTTACGGATGTGCAAATCGACGCTGCCGGGAATATTTATGCAACAGGAGACGCGGGAGGCGGTATGAGCGGCGTTTGGAAATCGTCCACTGGCGCGTCAGGAAGCTGGACGAATATCTCACCCGCTGATTTGCCGTCTTCAACCAGACGAATTGTCATTGGCATTGCTCCATCGAATGACAACACGCTCTACTTTGTTGCTGAGACGCCGAGCTTTGGGTTGAACAACCATTCGTTCTGGAAATACAATGCGACGACAAATACATGGACGAATCGTTCAGTAAATCTTCCCGCGTTTGGCGCACCGGTGGGAAACTTCGATTCACAAGGCTCCTACGATCTCGTTATCAAAGTGAAGCCTGATAATGAAAATGTTGTATTCATTGGCGGCTCGAACCTTTACCGTTCGACCGACGGATTTGCAACAACAGGAAATACCGCCTGGGTGGGCGGTTACTCGACGGCAAACAATATTTCATTGTATCCAAATCATCATCCCGATAATCATTCACTTGCGTTCATTCCGGGCAGTCCTGCCATTCTTATATCCGGACATGATGGCGGCATAAGCAAAACGACGAACGATCTCGCATCTCCCGTGGTCTGGTCGTTCCTCACGTCGGGCTATCTCACAACACAATTCTATACCATTGCCATCGATCATGGGACGAACGGAAGCAATACAATTATCGGCGGTCTGCAGGATAACGGAACGTGGAAAACAACATCGCCAAGCGGAACGGCTACTTGGACTTCCATTTATGGAGGAGATGGTGCATTTAGCGCAATCGCTAACGGCGAAGGTTCGGACTACGCCTCGTCGCAAAATGGTACAACATACAGATTCTTCGGAGCGCAATTTGCACGAGTCGATCCGACCGGAGGCGCCGGCTATCTCTTTATAAATCCGTTTGTCCTCGATCCGAATAACTCCAACATCATGTACTTCGCGGGCGGCAATTATGCATGGCGCAACAGCGACCTTACCGCGATTCCTGCCGGCTCGAACAGCACAACGTCTGTCAATTGGGCGCGGCTCAACAACAGCATGGTTGCCGGATCGACGTCGGTGAGCGCGCTTGCTGTTTCAAAAACAAATCCAACGAACAGATTGTATATCGGACATTCAGCCGGAAGTGTTGTACGCGTTGACGGCGCAAACACCGGCGACCCGACGGGAACAACCGTTACTCCGGCCGGCGTAGCAGCGAACTCGTACGTATCCAGCATTGCCATTGATCCAACGGATGGAAGTAAAGTGCTGCTCACGTATTCAAACTACAGTATCATCAGCATCTACTATTCTACCGATGCGGGTGTGTCGTGGACGAATGTTGAAGGAAATCTTTCCGGCGCAACAGGACCTTCATGTCGGGCTGCGGCTATTGTTCCCGGAACCGTCGGCGTAAACAATTACTATGTTGGCACAAGCACAGGATTGTACTCCACGATTCTTCTTAACGGCGCATCAACGGTATGGTCGCAAGAAGGAGCGGGAACTATCGGCAATGTTGTTGTGAGTTATCTTGATTCACGGCCTTCAGATGGAGCTATTGTCGCAGGAACGCATGGAAGGGGTGTCTATAGCGGCAATGTGCTTACGGGTGTGAACGAGAATCCAAATGTGATCACTGAATTCAAATTGCATCAGAACTATCCGAACCCGTTCAACCCATCGACAACAGTTGAATTTGAAATCCCTTCGGCGTCAAAAGTCCGCATTGCAGTGTTTGATGTTTTGGGCAGAAGTGTTCGCTTGCTGAAGGAAGGAACGTACGATCAGGGAAAATATTCAACTTCGTTTAACGGAGAGGGGTTAGCATCGGGCGTTTATATATGTCGGCTCGAAGCGCAGTCGTTAACCGGAAGCGGGAAGATTATTCAGGAAAGAAAAATGGTGTTAGCAAAATAGTTCTTCTTTTCCACCTTCACAGCCCATTGCTCTTTTTGAGTGATGGGTTTTTTATTGGTGTTGACAACACGACAAATATGTCGTATACTTTTTTAAGCTGTTTTTCCGATTACAAAAAATAATCGCAGTGAACATTCTTAAGAAGCCGTTACCGTCGCCGACAGCGCTTATTCCATACTCACAGTTGTTGAAAGAATTTAAGATGGCGCCGCACGGAAAGCTTTTCTGCCTTCACGGTGACCGGAGTGTATTTCGGCTTTCGCTGTATGCTGCTTCGCATGCTCTGTTTGCCGGCCTGCCTATTGTGTTGGTAGATGGAACGAACCGTTTCGATGTCTATTATATAGCTGAGTTTGCACGCCGGGCTTCGACATATAATTCTATCAAGCAACGAAAAAAGCCTGAGCAGTTACTGGAAAATATTTTCATCTCCCGTGCCTTTACATGTTACCAGATGGAAGCAACAATTACGGAACGCCTCCCGGCTTTCCTGAAAAAAAAGAATTCTTCCATCGTTATCATTTTCGGTTTGCTGGATACATACTATGACGATCAGGCTCCGCTGTTTGAGGTGAAAGCAAGTGTGCAGCGTGTTATCAGTGCACTGTATCGACTCAAACAGCAACACATCTCCGTCCTGCTTGCATCACTCGATATAAAACCGGAATCGAAAGAACGCAACGCACTATTTCCAAAGCTGATGATGGCGATGGATGAAGTGTTCAGCATAACGCAGGGACCGGACAAACAATATGTCGTGCGGGATAAAAGCGCACAAAACAGAAATCATATTCGCATGGATAATTATCTTTGAGGATCTTATGGGAAGAACAGTTCCGACATTCACGATGGTCATCCAGCAGGAGATGGAAAGCTGGACGAAGTTCCGGAGGGGATTAAGAAAAGAAGATCAGGATGCGCTGGATGAATTATTCCGCGCTGCACGAATGCAGCTGGCAAGCAGCGCCTATGCCGCCCGTCCGATTCCGTTTGAGAGTATTGCCATGTCAATGATGGTTGCGCAACAACGGGAGATACGAGCGCTGAGGGAAAAAATTGAGAGCAGAGAATGTATTCCTCTTATCCGATAAGCAGTACAATTTAACGGTAGGCTTCTTTGCGATGTTTCATGCGATATACTTCCTCCGCTGCATGGCAATAATTGTTAAGGGCTTTTGTGGAGAATGTAGTCTCGGGCTGGCTATTTGATGTCTATCCATCGGCGAAGGGCATTACACTCTGGCTGATTGACAGGAATGGAGCGAAGCATTGTGCATCCATGCCGTTCACGCCGTGGTTCTATATGCGCATAGATGAAGATGATACGAAACGTGCCGCTGCTATCAGCAAGTCATTTCCTTTCCCGGTTACATTCACTCAAGAGGTTCAGCGGGAAATTTATTCTAATAGAGAATGCAAAGTTCTTCGCGTCAACGTCCACGACACAACACAACTGAGAAATGTCGTGTGGCGGCTTGAACGTCACTTTCCGCATTTCGTTTTTTTTAATTCTGATATCCCGGCTCAGCAAATCTACTTTTATAGCACCGGGCTTTTCCCGCTTGCGTACGGTGAGTATTTCCTCTGCGACGGTAAATTGACGGGATGGAAGCTGGACGATACGCTCGACTCCACTACGTATTCAATTCCTCCGCTTGTTACTCTAACTCTGAAAAATCAGCCGGACTTCATTTCACCCAAGTTTCGAAAACACTATCAGCTGCAAGTCAGCTATGAAGGCGACACGTTTTGTCTTGAGGATTCGAAGCCGACTGAAATCCTCCATTCTCTGAACCGCCATCTTCGCCGCTGCGATCCCGATATTATTCAGACTGAATATGGGGATGCTATTTTGATGCCGATGCTCGCGAGACTTTCTGCCGAGCATAAAATACCATTGCTTCTCAACCGTGATGAACTTGCCGGCTATGCTACGACGCGGGAGTCGAGTTATTTCGTGTATGGAAAAATTGTCCATAAGGACGGGGCGTTCGAGCTTGCCGGTCGTTGGCATCTTGACATCGAGAATTCTTTTATGATGGGCGAATCAAGTCTTGATGGCATTTTTGAGATAGCGCGGCTGACTCAGCTTCCTGTTCAGCATCAATCACGTTCAACTATTGGCACCGCACTTTCGTCCATGCAACTCTCGTGGGCATACCGGAATAATTATTTAATTCCTGCCAAAAAGCGTGAGCCGGAGGATTTCAAATCAGCTGCAACATTGTTGCTTGCTGATCGTGGTGGTTTAATCTTCCAGCCTGTTATGGGATATCATGAAGAAATAGCTGAGCTGGATTTTGTTTCGATGTATCCTTCGATTATGGTTCAGCACAATGTTTCTCCGGAGACCGTGAATTGTCAATGCTGTTCAAATGATGCTGTACCGGAATTGGGTTATACAATCTGCGGGAAGAGGAAAGGGATTGTTCCTTCGACACTCAAACCGATTGTCGTTCGGCGATCGTGGTACAAAAAAGAGAAGAAGAGGCTGCGAAAGCTCAATGACGAACGCTGGCATCTTTATGACAATCGCCAGAATGCTTTGAAATGGATTCTCGTATGCTGCTTTGGTTATCTGGGATATAAAAATGCCCGCTTCGGAAAAATTGAGGCGCACGAATCTGTAAATGCTTTTTCACGGGAGAAGATTTTACGTGCAAAGGAGATTGCTGAGTCGCAAGGCTATGCATTCATCCATGCAATTGTTGATTGCATGTGGCTGAAGAAAGACGGTGCGACGGAATCGGATTACGAACGGCTCTGTGAAGAAGTAGAAGTCGCTACAAAAGTTGAGATATCATTGGAAGGAATCTACAGATGGATTCTTTTTCCATCATCAAAAATGGATCCCAACATTCCCACGGCGAATAAGTACGTGGGATATTATTCTACAAATGAAATAAAGATCCGAGGCATTGAAGTGCGGCGTCGGGATACTCCCCGGTTCATTAAACAGATGCAAGGAAAAATGCTTGAAGTGTTCAAACCGGCGAAGAACATCCGTGATGTTGAAGCGCTCACTCCACAGGCACTTGCTGCCGCAAAAGAATTTATTGATCTGCTTTGGTCTGGACAAGCAAATCCGCTTGACCTTGTAATACGCCGGCACATTTCACAATTGGCGGATGAGTATACAACCAACAGCGCGAACGCGGTTGTTGCGAAAGCTTTGGATGAATGCGGAATCAAACTTCAGCCCGGAGAAATGATAGAGTATGTGCTTCTCGATTCCACCGGAAAGAAAAAACCGGAGAAGGCGAAACCTCTTGCGCTTTATTCATGCGACGACGGATATGACATTTCTAAATACACCGAGATGACATTGAAGGCTGTCGAAACGTTACTGTTGCCGTTTGGTTATGACGTGCCAAGGTTGCAGGAACTTTTCAAAGTTGGTACCCCTAAGCGTACTCATGCTTCAAAAGCAACGCGAATTTCTAAATGTCTTACTCTTGACTTCTTGCCTTTTTTGCTTATATTATTAGCACTCTAATCATGAGAGTGCTAAGCTCTCGCTAACTGCTTACAAATAAAGCATTTCCAATCACATCAATAAAAGGAGGATCCATGAAAATGAAGCCATTAGGTGATCGGGTAATTGTAAAACCAGCTGCCGCTGAAGAGAAGACAAAGGGTGGCATTATTCTTCCGGATACGGCAAAAGAAAAGCCGGTCATCGGTGAAGTGGTTGCGGTCGGTCCGGGGAAAGTTACAGACGACGGCAAGAAAGTTACGCCGGAAGTAAAAGTCGGCGACAAAGTTTTGTACGGAAAGTATTCCGGTACCGAGGTGACTGTTGAAGGCGAAGAGTATCTCATCATGCGCGAAGCAGATATTTTTGCAATTGTGTAATTGAACCGAACGAATAACAAATTAAGGAGATTCATCTATGGCAGCTAAAAATATTCAGTACGGCTTTGATGCCCGTACATCTCTCAAGCGTGGCGTTGACCAGCTTGCGGATGCAGTGAAGGTTACATTGGGTCCCAAGGGACGCAATGTTGTTATCGACAAGAAATTTGGTGCACCGACAATCACAAAAGACGGTGTGACAGTAGCAAAGGAAATCGAACTCGAAGATCCGCTTGAGAACATGGGCGCTCAGATGGTGCGTGAAGTTGCATCGAAAACGTCCGATGTTGCAGGTGATGGAACCACGACTGCTACCGTTCTTGCACAGGCAATCGTTCGCGAAGGATTGAAGAACGTTGCAGCCGGCGCGAACCCCATGGACCTCAAGCGCGGCATCGACATCGCTGTGACCAAGGTCGTTGAGGGATTGAAAGAGCTCAGCAAGCCGGTCGACAAGACAAGCAAGAAAGAAATTGCCCAGGTCGGTTCGATCTCGGCTAACAATGATTCCATCATCGGAGAACTTATTGCCGACGCAATGATGAAAGTCGGAACCGATGGCGTCATCACCGTTGAAGAAGCCAAGGGCACTGAGACACAGATCGATGTGGTAGAAGGTATGCAGTTCGATCGCGGATATCTTTCACCGTATTTTGTGACAGATGCGGAGACAATGGAAACGGTTCTTGAAAACCCAATGATTCTCATCCACGATAAGAAAATTTCTTCCATGAAGGATCTTCTTCCGATTCTTGAGAAAGTTGCTCAGACCGGAAGTCCGATTCTTGTTATTTCGGAAGATGTTGAAGGCGAAGCGCTCGCAACACTCGTTGTGAACAAACTTCGTGGAACGCTCCGCGTTGCAGCAGTAAAGGCTCCTGGTTTCGGCGATCGCCGCAAAGGGATGCTTGAAGATATCGCGATCCTGACCGGCGGAACTGTAATCTCAGAAGAGCAGGGCTACAAGCTCGAAAACGCAACCGTCACCTATCTCGGCCGCGCAAAGAAAGTTTCCATCGACAAGGATAACACCACCATTGTCGAAGGTGCGGGCAAGAAGGAAGACATCAAGAAGCGTATCAACGAAATCAAAGCACAGATCGAGAAGACTACTTCGGATTACGACCGTGAGAAGTTGCAGGAGCGTCTTGCAAAACTTTCCGGAGGTGTTGCCGTGTTGAAGATCGGTGCAGCGACAGAAGTTGAAATGAAGGAAAAAAAGGCGCGTGTTGAAGATGCGTTGCACGCAACCCGTGCAGCCGTGGAAGAAGGAATTGTACCGGGTGGTGGAGTTGCATATCTCCGCGCTGCATCGAAACTCGACGGCATCAAGTCGGTGAACGAAGATCAGGCAACCGGTATCGAGATTGTACGTCGTGCACTTGAAGAGCCGATTCGCCAGATCGTCGCGAATGCAGGACTCGAACCCTCCGTCATTGTAGCGAAGGTGAAGGAAGGAAAAGACGACTATGGTTTCAATGCATTCAACGAGCAGTATGAGAACCTCATCAAGTCGGGCGTTATTGATCCGACAAAGGTGTCCCGTACAGCGCTTGAGAACGCAGCGTCCGTAGCGTCGTTGCTTCTTACAACAGAAGCCACGATCGTTGAAAAACCGGAAGACAAGAAAGCCATGCCCGCAATGCCACATGGTGGCGGCGGTATGGAAGGGATGTACTAGTCTTCAGCTTCAACAAGAAGAAGAGCCGGGCAGCAATGCCCGGCTTTTTTTTGCTATTCCGTCGGTTGCAATTACATTCTCCGCGTGCTATATTCTACCAGTCTTTGGGCGCAAAAAGACCTTCCAAGCTTGCAATGCTAAACACTCCCCTCTGCAAGCGGCAGAACTATCTTGACCCGCCGATTCCAACATTTCATACACAATCGTTACCTACTAGATCCCCGCGTTAGTTCAATTGACAACAATCATCGGAGTACAGTATGAACAAACTGAATTGGAAATCTCTGGTACAAGCTGGGGTCGGACTGCTGTTTCTTGCGGTTGTATTGTTGGGATTGACCGGCTGGACCGGAGACGGTAACGACCCCGGTTCGCAAAACACAGAAGGGGGGACGAGGGGAATAAAAATTATCTCTGATGCGCCCGTCCGGGAAACGACTGCTGAAATCATGTCACGCACGCCTGTGCAGAGGACTGAAAGTTTTAAAGCTCTGAGAATGAAATGGGAGTTGGAGCAACCGGACCGATCGAACCTTCCACAAGCGCCGGGCGCGATTGAATCATCCCAATGGCCGTTGTCGGAGAACAACGGAAAACCGCGTCCCACAAGTGAGCGAACGGCTCCACAAACGGTGAGCACTCAATTCGACGGCGCCACTGGTCCGACGGAAACAGGGGCCTTCCCGCCGGATTGTAATGGTGCGGTAGGCCCGACGCAGTTTCTTGTTTTCCTTAATGGGCGAATACGGACATTCAACAAAACCACAGGAGTTGCTGACGGTGCCCTCAATGTTAATTCGGACGTCTTTTTTAATTCAGTGATGACGCCTCCAACGTCATCGAATTTCACCACAGATCCAAACGTCCGCTTTGACCGTCTATCCGGACGATGGTTCCTGAACATGATTGATGTGCCGGGCGGGACCGGTGCGATCGTGAACAGAATAATGATTGCAGTTTCAGACGGACCGACTATCACCGGCGGCACGGTTTGGACATACTACCAATTTACCGGTGATCCCGCGCTGTTTACCGATTATGAATCTCTGGGAATTGATGCCAGCGCGCTTTACATCGGTGGCAATATGTTTACGACTGCTGGCGCATTCAACAGCACAAAGGGATTTGTGATTCCCAAAGCACCCCTTGTGGCGGGGTCCGTAATGACCGTTTGGGCGTTTCCAGGACTAGTGGCAACATCGTCAGGGGCGGGACCATTCGCGCCGCGGGGGACAGATAACTACGATCCGACAAATACAGGTCTGACGGCGACCGGATATTTCATCGGGGTGGATAATGCGACGTTCAATACACTCATGCTAAGACGTGTGACTGACCCGGGAAATACTAGTGTGTCGCCGACAATCAGCGCAAATATCTCTGTTCCGACTCCATTGACAACCAGGTATCCCGTTCTTGTTCCTCATCTGGGAAATACGGGCGGCACTGGCGGGCGACTCGATGCGCTCGATGACCGTCTTTTTATGGCCCATATTCGTAGCGGAAGATTGTGGACAGCCCATAATGTTGGTGTCAATAATACCGGGGTTGCAGGTGCCACGAATAACCGAAACGCTGGGCGCTGGTACGAACTTCAAAACTTGAGTACTACGCCTGCCGCGCTGCAGTCTGGCACCCTCTACGATAACAATGCAACGAACGATGCCAATCAAAGGAATTACTGGATTCCCACAATCATGGTCTCGGGTCAGGGACATGCAGCGTTGGGGTGCAGTATTGCCGGAACGAATGAGCGCATAAATGCTTTTACGACAGGTCGACTTTCGGGAGCCACCTTGGGTACGTTAAGCGATGGACCCGGAGGAACTGCACTTCCCGGCTATACTGCAAGCTCAACTGCATACAATCCTACGGGCGATCCTGGAGGGCCAAGCAGAAGATGGGGCGATTATTCTGCTGTGAGCCTGGATCCGAAAGATGACATGACGATGTGGACGATACAGGAATACTGCAACGGTACGAATACGTATGGGGTGCGCGCAGCTCAGTTGCTCGCGCCTCTACCTGCGACTCCCGACAGTACAGGTTCTGTTGCGCCCTTGGGCTCAGTAACAGTCGTTGTACGCGGTGCCGTCCCTTCGGGTCAAGGATTCTACGATCCGGGCGCGGACCCTGCTGCACCCCATACTCCGTTTAACCATATTTCTGCATCGACGGCACGCATAACCGGCAACGGTACTGTAACCGTGAATAGTATTACCTATCTCAACCCGACTCACGTCAGTCTGAATCTTAACACAGGTAGCGTAACGACGCTGTCGACATTCACGATTACGGTCACCAATCCGGATGGACAGTCGGCAACATCGGGCACTGCAATCCTTACAGTAAACCCAGCGCTGCCAATTCAGCTCGCATCATTCACCGGCGCGTACCAAAAGCAAGGCAATGTGCGTCTCAATTGGACGACGATCAGCGAGATTAACAATTATGGTTTCGAGGTTCAGCAGTCGGCAGACAACGTCATCAGTTATGAAACGATTGCGGGCAGCTTCGTTCCGGGCCATGGCACCACAAACGAGCCGCAGCATTACAACTACATTCATACCACCGCAAGTTTGGGGAGCGCATGGTACAGACTGAAGCAAATCGATCTCGATGGCTCGGAGAACTTCACCGAACCGATCTTCGTGAGTTCAGCAACAACCGTAGCCGAGCCCGGAGCGCCGGCGGAATTTGCACTGTCTCAGAATTATCCGAATCCGTTTAATCCATCAACCGAAATAAAGTTCTCCGTCGAGCAGTCGGGACCGACGCGACTGGACATCTTCAATACGGCTGGACAGCAAGTCGGCACGCTCTATAACGAGAACGCTCTTGCGGGACAATTCTACAGAGTGAAGTTTGATGCCACCAGTTTCCCAAGCGGTGTTTATTTGTACAGGCTTCAAAGCGGAACAAAAAGCACTTCAAAGAAGCTGGTACTGCTTAAATAACTTTCTCCTCATTATTCATTTTGAAGCCCCGATCGTTAGGTATCGGGGCTTTTTGTTATAATCCACCAAAAAAATTCAGTTAGTGTCTTGACTTCGGATCGGAGTGTAGGTATATTGGAAACGTATTAAACAAAATTCGTTTCCTTTAAATCAGGCCTTTGAAATAAGGCTTTTCTAACGCACGGATGGAAACGGAATATACATAAATAGTTTCTGGACATACCCAATGCTAGAGGATGATCTCACCAAGGAAAAAATCTTCTCTTTCTGTCAGGAAAGATTTTTGAAAGAAGGATTTTCGCGAATCACCGTGGATGAAATTGCGGCCGACCTCGGAATAAGCAAAAAGACTTTCTATAAATTTTTCAGTGGAAAAGAGGATGTCGTTCAGCAAATCATGGAACGCGTTATGGGCGGAATCCGCACGAACATTGAACGCATTATGCAAACGGACAAGAGTGCGGTTGAGAAGCATTCCGAGATCATCACGCTGATCGCAACAAATGCCAGCAGTCTCATGCCTGTGTTCGGGCAGGATATCAAGAAGCGTATGCCGCCTTTCTGGAAACGCATCGAGGAGTTTCGGCGCGAAAGAATAGCGGATGTTTTTAATCGGCTTATCACTCAGGGAGTGAGCGAAGGGACGATGCGGCCCGAAATGAATAAGCGTGTTTTTCTGATGTGCGTCATCAGTTCGATCGACGGCATTATGCAGCCCCAGATTCTGGCGCACGAATCATTTTCTGTGAGCGATGCTATCCGTGAAATTCTGAGTGTGTTTTTTGCCGGAGCGTTGACGCAGCAGGGGAGACTGCAGTTCGAGCAATTGGCTCTATCTCGCAAAACTCCTTCTTAACAAATCTGAATGGTGAGATCAATAAATCATTTGAGGAAATCATGAAGCGTAGTTTTCTTTTTCCTGTTGTTCTAATTGGATCGTTTATTCTTGCCGGTTGTTCCGGCACCGACAAGAACGTTATAGAAGCGTCGGGGATCATTGAAGGAACGGACATCAACATTGCGGCGGAAGTTGCCGGAAAAGTTAAAGAGATCCGGGTTGAAGAAGGGAAGAGGGTTGCAAAAGGCGACACGCTTCTTATCATCGACGATGCCGATTATCAAATTCAATTGCGCCAGGCGGAAGCAAATGCAAACGCTGCTGATGCTCAATACCGTCTCGCACTCGAAGGCTCACGGAAGGAAGATATTCTCCAGGCAGAGGCCGTGTACAAGGCTGCAGAGACTGATTATAAAAGGATGAAGGAGTTGCTTGCCCAGCAGACCATCACCCAAAAGCAATTCGACGATGTGTACGCGCGCTATGTCTCCGCCCAACAAACCTACGAAAAACTTGTGCGCGGTTTGCGCAAAAATGAAATAGATGTTGTTCTTGCCCGGCGTGAGCAAGCAGCAGCACAGGCGGATCAGCTCAGAAAAAAAGTACGCGACTGCTCCATCGTTGCGCCATCTGCGGGGATCGTGTCGCTGAAGCCGATTGAAGTGGGCGAGTTTGTTACGATTGGTTCGAATGTTCTTCGTATAACATACCTCGATAAAGTAAAGTTGATGATCTATGTGAACGAGCAACAGTTGGGTAATGTCAAGTTGGGTCAAACTGCAGATGTTACCATCGACAGTAATCCTGATAAACCACACGAAGGACGGGTGGTTTACATTTCACCAAATGCTGAATTTACACCCAAGAATGTTCAGACAAAGGAGGAACGAACGAAACTTGTTTTCGGCGTGAAGATTGAAATCGAAAACAAGGACGGCGTGCTGAAGCCGGGTTTGCCTGCCGATGCGAAACTTGCGATTGGACGTTGAACTAACTCATGATGAACTCAGCAATCGACATACAGAATCTCTCCAAGTCCTTCGACGACATTAAAGCAGTTGAGCAACTGGAGTTTGATGTCCGTGCAGGAGAAATGTTCGGCATTGTCGGCCCGGATGGTTCCGGAAAGACAACCACGATTCGCATGTTGTGCGGAATTTTGGCCCCGACTTCCGGAACTGCGACTGTACTCGGTCACGACATCATCAAGCAACCTGATGCCGTCAAGGCTGAGATTGGTTATCTCTCACAGAAGTTCTCTCTCTACGGCGATTTGAGCATCGACGAAAACATCGAATTCTTTGCTGAAATCAATAAGGTGTATGATTACAAAGCGCGTCGTGATGAACTGTTGGAGTTTACACGCTTGACGCCGTTCAGAGACAGGCTTGCCGAGAAGCTTTCAGGTGGGATGAAGCAAAAGCTCGCGCTTGCCTGTACTCTGATTCACACGCCGAAGATTATTTTTCTCGATGAACCGACAACAGGCGTCGACCCTGTCTCACGTCGCGACTTTTGGAAAATTCTGCAAAGCCTTCTCAAGAGCGGCATTACAATCGTGATGAGCACGCCGTATCTCGACGAAGCTGAACGCTGCAACCGTGTCGCCCTTATGAACAACGGCCGGATTATGCAAGTAGACGAGCCGGCAAATCTCAAGAAGCTGATGAGCGGCGAGGTCATTGAGATCGTCTGCGACCGCGTGCGAGATGCTGCCGCAATTCTCAAAGCTCAGGCAGCTGGGAATGAAGTTCAAATCTTCGGAGACAGGCTGAATGTTGTTGTTGCCAATTCCTCGCAGGAATTTCCGCGGATTGAATCTGCGTTGAAGGAGAAAGGAATTCATATTGAGAGTTGGCGGACTGTGCCCCCGTCGCTCGAAAATGTTTTCATCTCACTCTTAACACATAGAGAACCAAGTGAGGTCGGAGTATGATCGTTCAAAGAAAACCACACAACACAATGTTGACTAAATCTCCTTTTCGTCAGCCTGAACGCAGTGAGCGGCGAACGGCGTCGAAAACTGCTCAGAGCATTCTTTTGTTGGTGTTTGTTGGAACAGTGTTCGCACAGGAAGCAAAAGTTCTTTCGTTAGCCGATGCTATCAAGATTGGTGAGGAGAACAGCCGTGCGCTGAAGATTTCTTCTGCGAAAGTCGATGCCGCGTCAGCGAAAGCAAGCGAAGCGAACACGTATCTTCTTCCATCCCTCAAACTGTCTGCAAGCTATCAGCGCCTGAGTGATGTGCCGCCGTTCGCTGTTACGCTTCCCGCAACTCTTCCGCCTCCGCTTGGTGGAAGTTCGATCCAGCTAGCCCCGACTGTTTTGAATAGCTACAATGCGCGGGTTTCGGTGCTTCAACCAATCTTTACAGGCTTCAAACTGGAAAGTAATTCCCGTGCCGCGGACTATATGGAGCAAGCAAGTCAATTCGACAATATGAATGATAGAGAAGATCTCGCTCTTGTCATCACGACAGCATATTGGACACTCTATCAAACAATCGAGACGAAGAAGTTTGTTGAGGAGAATGTCACCCGCCTGACGACAAGTGAAAACGATGTAAACAATTTGCTGAAAAGCGG
>JBKJJX010000149.1:0-6379 GCA_046597825.1 Bacteroidota bacterium
TTCTCCAGCATCCCGGCAACCTGAAAGTGGGTGTGAATGCTGAAATCAGAAAATGTTGCGTCCAGCAGCGCCGATTGAAATCCGCGGGCGAATTTCTTCGATACATTTGTTGTGTCAAACTTCTCAAACGTGTAGACGGATCCGATCAGTCGTCCGTTGATTATTTGAGAGTAGGAGGTAGTACACACCACAACGAATAGGACGGTGAGAAAGTGAGTGAGTACAAATATTTTTTTCATGATGATCTCTAACTGGACTGACGTCGTGGAAACCAACTACCGAGAAAAAAGCAACCGGCGTGCCACAACAGAACCTGTGAAAAGCACTGAGAGTGATAACTTCAATGAAATGATTTCCGAATTTTGAGAACCCTTCCCTTCTGTTTCCCAAGAATTAGGAAGAACGATCTCCTTTGTCTGCCTGGAGAGTCTTAGCGTCCCCAAAGGGTGTCATATCAAAAGTCATGACACCCATTTCAGGATTAGAGGCATCATTTCTTGGGCGGCAAACCATGTTCAATTTTAGCCCACATC
Source organism: Bacteroidota bacterium (assembly GCA_046597825.1). Lineage (GTDB taxonomy): Bacteria > Bacteroidota > Ignavibacteria > UBA10030 > UBA6906 > CAADGV01. The sequence continues at coordinate 534 of JBKJJX010000149.1, forward strand.
TCGTTGAACTTGAAGCCCTTGAATGTAGGGCTGCCTGAGTTGTGGCAGGTGACGCAGAGCTTTTCATCCTTTTCAGGAATGATCATACCCAACTCTTTGTTCTTCGCAAGATCGCCCTTCATATGAACCATTTTGAATCCTGAAGCGGCACCATGACACGCTTCGCATCCAACGCCCTCTTCCTTCTTGAATGTTGCTTCGACATTCTTTGCCATCCCGCCGCCCGTGACATGGCACTTCAAGCATTCAGGCGCTTCGTTGGGAGCGACTTTGATTCCGCGTTCCTTTGCAAACTTCTTCGCCTGATCACCGAGCAATGTTTCATACGCCTTGGCATGCGGGGTTTTTTCCCAGACAGAGTATGCTGTACCGCCTTTGCCCCCTTTATGACAGGCTGCGCAGAACTTCGAGCCCACGAATTTGTTTTCTGCCTGACTTGAGAAAATAAATATGACGATCAGCAACATAGCGCCGCTCATGTTCCGGAGGTGTCTCATTTGAATTCTCCTTGATGTTTATGGGTTTCGTGAATTGTGAATGATTGTATGTTGTTCCTGTGTTCGCTCGATCCGTTTGATAACAAGGTAGAGCGAAATTGCAAGCAATGTAATAATAAGTGTTGCAATGCCAAGTCCGATCCGGCGGAAATAATATTCATCAATAGATTCGTTTGCCTCGCCTATCACGACGCTCGTGGTGCCGAGCCCTTTTGATATAGTTGCTGCAAACTTCTGCTCATTGAATGAATGAACCATAGTCCGCGCTTCAAGACGTGCCTGTCGTGCATCCCGAAGTTTGAACTTCGCTTCGCCGACTTCCATTCCTTTTTGTTCCGCTTCTTCAATTAGCCTGCGCGCATGCGATTCACTCTCTTCAAGACTGTCCGTAAGCTCTCGCATTGCAGCTGCTGCCTCGAAGCCCTTGGCATTGTCTGTGGACGAATGGCAACGCGAGCAGAGAGCGTCAGGCCCCGTTCCCAGCAAAGCGGTCGTGGCAGGTTCGATATCATGATTGCCATGACAGGTTTCACATTCAGGCAGTTGCAGTTCATCGAATGCCTTTTTGTGCGGACTTGCCGAAAACAGATCCGCGTTCAATGCATGGCACGTTCCGCACACTTTCGAAACGGACTCCACGCCGGGCGGCGTTGCGCCATGATTGCCGTGACAACTGTTGCACGTGGGAGCGCCGACATCATGCTTTTGTAATAATGCTATTCCATGAACGCTCGACGCATACTTCTCATATTGATCTGTCGGAATTTTGTACGGCTTCATATACTCCGCGTCGCTGTGACAATGACTGCATGTTGCCGGAATGTTGGTTGCGTAGACGCTCGACTTCAGGTCTTTCGCTGAACGGATGTTATGGCTGCCGTGACAACTTGCGCACTCGGCGGTTTTAGGATCGCCCTTCTCATTCTTCATGCCGTGCACACTCGTCCGGTATTTCTGCAACTGATCAATCGGCAAGGATGGATTGTATGTCTTCATGAATGATGCGTCTGCATGACACTTCGTGCATGTCTTGACCACGTTCAGGGGAAAAACGGGCGAAGCAGGATTTCTTACGGATACAATACCGTGCGCACCATGACATGTAGTACATTGTGCAATGTGTTCCTTGCCGGTGATGGAAAGTTTTGCATGAATACTTGACTGCAGATACTCCCATTGGTTGGTTGGCAGCTTCGATCCGTACGATTTCATCCGGGTCGAATCCGAATGGCAAGTCGCACATGTCTTTGAAATATCATCTCCCTTGGGCTTGCCGATAAATCCTGCGGCCTTGCTCATTGCCGTTTCCATGTCATCCGACTTAGCGTTTCCGCCATGGCAATCCGCACACGAGATTCCTTTTTGAAAATGAATATCATGCTTGAAAAGCGTTGACGGTTTATCACTCATTGCCTCGTGACAGGCAAAACATTTGTCGGCGGCAATCCCACTGTGGGGGAGGGAACTCATGAGAAGCGTACACAAAACCAAGAGTGTTCGTCTCATAATGTCCATCCCAAAATTGTAAAGAGTATTATGTATCCCACCACAAAAAGACCGATGTAGGTAACAGCACGGTTTTTCTCACCTCTCGCACTTTTTTTATCCCAGAACGGAACGAGAAGCCAGAGCAGCCCTGCTATACCGAAAAGCATGATGCCAAAAACTTCGCCATCGATAAAAAGTAATTTCGGCGGAATGAACTTGAGAGTTTGAAACATAAAGAGGAAATACCATTCAGGTTGAATGCCGGCCGGAGCGGAGGCAAACGCGTCCGCTTTTTTCCCAAGCTCCCATGGAAAGAACACAGCCAGTATGGCGATGATATTCAGGACGATCAACCACAACAACATGTCCCGCAAAAGAAAGTTCGGGAAAAACGGCATCGTCTTTTTCTTGTCGGCTGGCGTCTGTTCGGCGTGCAGCGGCTCACTCATCCCCTGTCGTTGAACGAGCAGCAAATGGATACCGAGCAGGACGGTAAACATTCCGGGAAACACAGCGACGTGAAATCCAAAAAAACGTGATAGTGTCGCTCCGGTGACTTCTTCACCGCCGCGCAAAAATATCATCATCGGTTTTCCGACAACAGGAACCACGCCCGCTATGTCGGTGCCGACTTTCGTGGCGAAGAATGCAAGCTCATTCCATGGTAACAAATAACCGCTGAAGCCGAATCCCATTCCGAGAAACAGCATCAGCATGCCGGTCAGCCATGTAACTTCACGCGGATTGCGATACGACTTTTCGAAGTACACGCTGAACATATGAATCACGGCCGCGAGGATAAACAGGTTCGCGGCCCAGCTGTGAATCGAACGGATGAGCCAGCCGAATTGCACTTTCGACATGATGAATTGAATACTTTCAAAGGCAAGCTGTTCGCCGCTTTTGTAATACAGCAGCAACAGGATTCCTGTTACCACCTGAACGATAAACAGGAACAATGTCACGCCGCCGAAATAATACCAAATGGAATTGCGGTGAACGGGCACATATTTCTTCCCCATATAATTGACGAGGCTGTCGAGGTGCACCCGATCGTCTATCCACTTATAACACCGCGTAAGATATGGTTTCATGTTTTTTTCGAGATGAGAACTTCTTCGCCCTGAACTACAACACGATACTCATCGAGCGGACGCGGAGGCGGTCCGGCAATGTTGCGACCGTTCAGATCGTACCTTCCATTGTGACAGGCACACCAAATTGCGCCAAAGTCTTTCCGGTATTGCACGGTACAATCAAGATGCGTGCATGTCGCTGAGAATGCCCGCAGATCTCCGCCTGCAGTGCGGATAAGAATTACCGGTTTATTGCCAAAGCGGACAATTGTACCACTGTCCTTTTCAATCTGCGACAGTTTCCCGGCCTTGACGCTGCTTACCTCCACTTCTGCCTGCTTGGGTGGTTTTAAGTACGCGAACAAAGGATATAGAATAGACGCCGCCCATGCGATGAGGCTTCCGCCGAGCAGGATTTTCAAAAAATCGCGTTTGCCGTTCTGGAGTTGATGGCTTTCGTCATCGCTCATATGCAAGATCTCTTATTTTTGATTATGACAATCGCTGCAGTTCATCTCTTTCCACGCATCGCCGATATCAACGGGATGCTTGTATTCAATGCCGCCAAGCGACATTCGCAATGTATCCTTTTCGAATTGCTGGGCGAGAATTGTGTGGCATGTGTTGCAATCGCGTGAAAGTGTTTTACCGCTCTCTGAAACATGTTTTCCGTCGTGGCACCGGAAGCAGCCCGGATAATACATATGTCCGAGGTTGTCGGGATATTTTTCCCAACTCACCCGCATCTCAGGGAAATAACTCCGACTGTAAATCTTCTGCACTTCGGCAACAGTACGATCAATCTCAGATTTCTTCGTTCTTGCAATATCGGGATAATTGGTCTGGTAATATTCTTCTATGACCAATCTGATACTATCCTGCGCTGTTTTCTTTGTGCTATATGCACCCTCGAGCGCCGTGACAGCCGTGCTTTTCACATTCGGAAGCTTCGGGTCTATCCAGCCCAGCGACATTACGTGGTTCACCGACCTGGCTCCGGGATGATAGATGTGTGTCGGACGATTGTGGCAATCGATGCAATCCATCCGTCGGGTTTCCATTTTTTTCAAATCCTCATCGCTCACCGGATTCTCCGTACTCCGATAAACTTCGACTTTTCCATCGGGCCCTTTGATTTTCACCCAGGGAATGGACTGACGTTGCGAATCGGCTGCCGCATACGTTACCTCATTGGCTATATTCATATGCCAGTGTATGCCGGATGTCGGGCCGGCTTCAATGTTTCCGCCACCGACCTTCATCAGCAGATCAATTGTCCATTTTGTATTCGTTTCATCGGAAATGTAATATGTATTGGCACGAAGCTTCTCGCTGAAAAATTGTTTTGGCCAGTGACATTGCTCGCAGGTCTGTTGCGCGGGACGCAGATTGTTAATAGGTGTTGGAATCGGGCGCGGGAATTTATTGAATATCGCAGCGTATACCTGATAACTGCCCGAAAGTTTCGACTTCATAAAGTAACTCGCGCCCGACCCGATATGGCATTGCACACAACCAACGCGTGCATGGGGCGAAAATTGATATGCCGTGTATTCCGGTTCCATGGCTGTGTGGCACGTTTCGCCGCAGAATTGATCCGACTCCGTGTATTCATATCCTTTGAAGCTGGTGAACGTAATAAACCCCAACAACACAAGTGCACCGATTACGCTGAATGTCAGTGCGGTCCGATGATGAGGATTGTTCAAATCGATCTTGGGTAAGTTCAATCCGTGTGGTCTCCCCAGTCGTTCCATCCGATGTTCACGCCAAATGCCGAAAATAATCAGCGCGGCGCCGAGGACGAAAAATACCGGAACGATAACAAAGGCCAGGATGCCCACGTAAGGACTCGAATGCTCGGCAGTCGCTTCAAGGAGGAAGAGAAAGAAGAATATGCCCAGGCTTACTGCGGCTATCACAGTTCCTGCTAATGACAGGGTATTATAGAATGAGGCCGGAAAAATTCGTTTCATAAAATTCCGTATGTGTTAATCTCTGTGATAATTACTAACTATATAACAAATACACTTTATGCACCGGTCGAATGCTTCTCCTGCCTTCCTCTGTTTGACCCTAATAGTCAGAGAACCATAAGAAATTTCCGATATTGAAACATCATCCCAAATGATGAGGACAGGACTAATCCTTTTGAACGAGAATTTCTTCCTCCTGCCCGGCCGCAATATCGTCGGTTGGTACGTTCTCCGCTTCCTGTTGCAATAGTTCATTCAACTCAAGAGGATGTTCGTCCTCCATCTCTGCCTCTGTCAGCGTCCCTTTCCAAAATGCAAGATTAAGCGGATACGAATCAGGATTGAAAATGACGAAATAGAAATGCCAAACAAGAATCGCAAGTGTTGCAAGCCACGCTTCGTAGTAGTGAATGGTACGGGCCACATCCCATCCCAATTTAGTCAGTAACCCCATGAACGTGTTGTCGAACCAGAGAATAAGTCCGGTTACCGCCCTCACAACCGTTCCCCAGATAAGCGCCCAATACTCTGCTTTCTCGATATAGCTGAACCGTCCGAACTTTGGCTTATCTGCTGACACTCCTGCATAATACTTGAGGACATTCAGAACGTCCAGAACGTCCTTATGCTTGGGAAGCATATCGCGTAAAAATTGTTTACCGCGTGGAACAAAGAATATGTAGTACAAATGGTAGAATCCCGCGCACACCATAATGAGTCCTGCAATACGATGAACCCAACTGCGTACTTCAAACATCCACGGACTGATGCTGCGAATGGCGACAACCCACCATGCATCAGGGAACCGC
>JBKJJX010000086.1:0-3615 GCA_046597825.1 Bacteroidota bacterium
TAGAATTCTTATAATTCTCCAGGAATGGCGCAATTAAATCAATAGGAACAGGGAAGATCGTCGTAGAGTTTTTCTCTGAAGCGATCTCTGTCAGCGTTTGCAAGTAGCGGAGTTGCAGAGCCATAGGATGGCTTTCAATCACTTGTGCTGCATCGGCGAGTTTCTGCGAAGCCTGGAATTCCCCCTCGGCATGGACGACCTTTGCTCTTCGTTCGCGCTCCGCCTCTGCCTGCTTTGCCATCGCGCGCTGCATTTCCACCGGCAAATCAATTTGTTTAACTTCGACGGTCGAGATTTTGATCCCCCACGATTCCGTGTGTTGATCGATAATCGTCTGCAATCTGGCGTTGATCTTGTCGCGCTCGGCCAGAAGGTCATCGAGCTCGAACTGCCCGAGAATGCTTCGGAGTGTTGTCTGTGAAAGCTGCGATGTCGCAAACAAATAGTTCTCGACTTCCACGATTGCCTTATCGGGTTGAATGACGCGGAAGTACACAACAGCATTTACTTTTATCGACACGTTGTCCCGCGTAATAACATCCTGCGGCGGTACATCCAATACAACAGTCCGTAGACTCACCTTCACCATTTTATCAACAAGAGGGATAAGAAGGATAATTCCCGGGCCCTTGACGGTGATGAGCCTTCCGAGTCTGAAGATGACTCCGCGTTCATACTCTCTCAATATCCTGACGGCATTACCGAGGATGATAACGAGGAATAGAAAAGCGACAAATAAAAACACGCTGAAGATTTCCATATGCAACCTCTTTCAATGAATGTTGGTAAGCCCGGCTAGTGATTGCCGGGGGAAAGCGTCTGTACAACGCGTAAAGTCAAGTTCTCGATAGCGACAACTTTGATTTTTGATCCCGCAGAAATCTCCTCGGTTGCGGAAGCATTCCAAATTTCTCCATGCACACGGACTTGTCCGCTTGGATTGATGGCGCTGATGGCTTCACCGATTTCGCCGATAATTCCTTCCGGCCCTGTCGTGGGTTGTCGCCGTTGCGCACGAACTCCCATTCCAATTGCGAAAACGAAAAACAAGACTGTCACTAACACGGCAGGGACAATCACTCCCCAGGAAATTCTGATAAACTCAAGCGATGAATCCGAATCGATCAACATAACAGAACCCAATGCAAGTGAAATTATTCCGCCAACAGTCAACAGGCCGTAGCTGGTGATCTTGATTTCTGCAATAAATAAAATGACAGCGAAAACGATGAGCGCCAGCCCTGCATAGTTTATAGGCATTGTGTGCATTGAGTATAAAGCGATGATCATCGCAATAACGCCGACAACGCCGGGAAGTATCGCCCCGGGATTATAGAGCTCGAACATAAGTCCGTAAATGCCGAGCAGGAAAAATATGTATGCAACGTTCGGGTCGCTCAGGAGATTGAGAATTCGGTATTTCCAATTCATCTCAATCTGTTTTATCTCTATGCCCTTTGTTCGCAGCGTGTGCATGGTTCCGTTTACATCAACTTGCTTTCCGTCGATTGAGTCCAGCAAGCTTGCAACGCTCGGCGCGATGACGTCGATAACCCGGTTTTTCAGCGCTTCAGTTTCAGTAATTGAAATGCTTTTGCGAACCGCGTCTTCCGCCCAGACAACATTCCGGCTTCTCTTTTCGCTTATCGATCGAATGAAAGCAGCGGCATCGTTTGTTGCCTTTTCATTCATGATGGAATCTTTTTCAGACCCTTGCATTCCTACCGGATGCGCTGCCCCGATATTTGTTCCGGGCGCCATTGCTGCGATGTGCGCGGCAAGTGTTATGAATGTTCCGGCTGAAGCAGATTGAGAGCCTGAAGGAGAAACATAGACAATCACAGGAACGGGGGAGGAAAGAATGCCGCTCACGATGACGCGGGTTGATTTTAACAATCCGCCGGGAGTATTTAGCCGGATAATAAGGCATTCAGCGTTCTCTTCTTTCGCGTGGAGAATCGAGCTGCCTATGAAGTCAGCAGTTGCCGGATTGATAGTTGCGTCCACCGTTATGACATGGACAGACGGAGATGCAAGCAGAACAGAAATCGGCAGGAGAAAAAGTAAAAGTATGCGTGCAGAATAGAGCGTTATCATGTTCGCCCCGTTGAACCAGTACGGCGGGAAGAAATAAGTGAAGGTGATATTGTTCGACGCTTGATACTGATTTGGTTGCGGAGAGGGTGGGATTCGAACCCACGATACCCTTGCGAGTATACCACCTTTCCAGGGTGGCCAATTCAACCGCTCTTGCACCTCTCCAAAACTCAGAACTTCAAAAAAGATACGAAGATAGCGTGTTGCATGCAATTTGAAATTCCCCCAAATCAAAGTATATTGAACGCAGAATCCGACCTTCCTCAATATCAATGTCCAAAGCTAAAGCTACCTTTCACAGTATCCTCTGGAATCACACCGGGAAGATTGCCGAATACATTCTGATGTATGCAGCCTCCATCCTGATCGCACGCGGATTGGGAGCTGCGGAGAATGGAACATTCGTCGGCCTCTTGAGTCTGTCACAGCTATTACTCGTTATCTGCTCTCTTGGACTCGAAACATCGCTCAATAAATTCATCCCGCAATTCGCGCATGAAAATAAAGGTTCAAAGATTGCATACACGCTCCGGCGAATGCTTCTTATTCGCATTACAGTCTGTTTTGTTGTCGGTATATTATTTTATGCTGCGCTGGTGTTTTTTGCTGTTCCTTTTTTGGGTCAAACTCACAGGACTCTCTTTCTTGTCCTGGTCTTCACCTGGATTCGATCACTGTATCCGCTCTATGCAATGGTTCTCACCGCACAACTCCGAACAATACTTACGACGCGTATCAGCGTGGCAATCCGAGCTGTTGAATTGTTTGGAATAGCTGTTCTCATTGTATTCGGATTGACAGTTGAAAACATCGTTATTCTCTTTGTATCTACAAGCTTTTTGCATGTGCTTGCATACGCGTTGTTTTCTCGAATAGACATACTCGTGCAAACCGAAACGGTCGACATGAAACCCATGCTTCAATTCGGCAGCATTTACTGGATCAATACGATTGTCGACTTTGTTCTCGGGAGGCAGGGAGATATTCTGTTTCTGACAAACCTCCTCCCTGACTCAGCGCAAGGAGGATTGTACGATGTTGCCTACTCCTTATCCCAAATGGCTTCAATGGGGGCGACGCTCGGACTTGCGGGAGTAACATTTGCAACGTTTGCACGTCTTGCAGTTTCAGATCCGGAGATGATGGATCGATTTTACGGCTTCTCAATACGGTTGATTTCGTTGCTTACGATTCCGCTATATGTATTTCTTCTGTTTAACGCGGAAGTTGTTCTCGCACTTCTCTATTCTGCAAAATATTTAGGGGCGGCAAGTTTGGTACAGGGAATTCTCATCTTCAGGATTGTGTCACGTCTTTTTGGAGGACCTGAGAATGCGGAATATTTGTTGTCGACCGGGCACGCCGGTAAAATAGTCGGGTATGGAATCGTGGCCGGCTGTATGAATATAGCTCTCAACATTTTTCTGATTCCCCTCCTTGGTGCTACTGGTTCCGTTATTGCTGGCGGAATAGGCAATATTGTGGTTAATGCTCTTGCCGCGTTCGGTGTATATCGTA
>JBKJJX010000330.1:0-4023 GCA_046597825.1 Bacteroidota bacterium
GTTCATGCACGCCTTGATCCTCACCGTATCTGGCAGGATGCCCATATTTGATCCCGACGCATCGCGCAGTGGAACGACAACGGAATCTTCGATGTAGTATGAGGTAGATGGGAAGACGCTGTGATTCACATAATCGTTGTAATTATTCTTGTCCCCTTTGTAGTCAACAATATTGCGTTGCTGCTGGGTACTCACTTTGTAGAGAGCATTGACAATTTGCTGCCCATCCAGCATGCGCCGGACTTCCCTGCGTTGGTCGCGATTCAGCCGCTGTGTATTAAAGAGAACCGCAAAGAATGTCGTGCTGACATTCGACTTTGCAAAGAACCGTGAGCTATCACCAAGAACAGACGCAACGCTGCCGAACGGCGTGTCAAGAAGAACGTTGATGTTGTTGTTCTTCAATTCCGTTGTGAATGTACTGTTGTCGATAAACGGCGAAAGTTTTACGGTCGGGATGTTTGCAGTTCCATCCGGACTCTTATGATAATCCGAAACGCCGTCTTTGGGAGGAAGAGCGAGATACGCGTTCGTCCCGACAGTATAGTTCAGCGCGTTCATATCCGAACCTTCGGGTATAATCTTAAACGACAGCACTTCTTTGATGTCGCTTTCCTTCCAGATGCGGTCTCCCCGGAACTGCATTCGTATAACGTTATTCGCGTCCGGTCCTTCAAACGTAATCGGGTCGACTGCCTGAGAGACGAGAATGTAATCCGGGGACAGACTGCCTAATGCCTGAATGCGACGGAGCGTAAAATGCAAATCAGCAGCGGAGAATAAATGCTCTTTCGTCTTGTCAATCGACTTCACTTCATCCTTATCCATCTGCACTGTATAGCTGTCATGCCAGAGCTTGTTCGTTTTCAATCTGACGGTAACAATGTTGTTCGCATCAATGCCGAGCAGTTCTCCCAACCCGTCATCATACGTTATGCCGCTGGGATTAGCAGAGATGTTGAACAACGCGTCGAACTGAATTTCCTCCAGCTTATCCGATAGTGCGTTGTTGTTGGGTAAGTGCGGATCGATCGCCGGCTTTTGGTGGGCGATGTAAGGAATGACAATCATTCCATGCAGCTTGTCGCGCGTCAGAAAATAATACAACAATCCGCCCGCAACAAGCAGCAACGCAACGATACCGCCAATGATGTACGTACGATTCTTGTTCGTCTTCACGGGCCGCGGGGGCGGCGTTTGTTCAGGTTTCCAAGAAGGAATTGTAGGTTCTTGAGATGGTGTATTGGGTGTCGTAGTGTCCATGTTCGTTCCTGGTGTTAACGAAATCGTGAGCTGTTTTAGTTTTTCCGGATGATGGGAACCTGGGCCATGGTACTGACTTCAAACACTTTGTAGCCCGGATATTTGAAACGGACTTCAAGCACGTTGTTCCCGGCTTTGTCCATTTGTACCGGCGCAATCTGCGACTCATATTCATTACTCGCAGAAGGGGCGGTGATTGTGTAGCGCCCTTCGTTTTTGATCAACGTCTTGTTGATCTTGATGGATTCATACCATGATTTCGTACCTGCTTTTTCCGCAACTTCCTTCGGCAACTTTATATTGATTTCAAAAACCGGGAACTGCGCTTCCGATGGAATCTTCAGAAGAACGCGGAACACGTACTCATTCACGCCGCGGGGATTCGTCGTAACTGGTAGAACGTATTGCTTGCGGTATTCTTTCGGTCGGATGATCCACTTTGCAATCATCGGGTCGACTTCATTCACCATCGAACGAAGCTGCTTGTCGTCTCCCTTGTAAAACTTGCCGTGCTCCATAATCGCACGTGCACGGTCGACTCCGCGGTCGTTGATGTTGCGGGTGAAGTCACGGTAAATTGCCTTGATTGATGCAGCAGGAAAATCATTGTACTTCAGTTTATCGATGTACGCTTGGATCTCAGCACGCTTGCGTTGAACATCACTTTCTCCCAGGGAAGAAAACGTAATGTCGTATGCAGGAGTAAATGCAGAGTCGCTGTACAACGCCGGCACATTGTCAATCGACGCTTCGTTTGCTTTCACGAACGCATCGACGCGTTGCTGGGACAACATTTTGACGCGGTTGAAAAATTCCAGCTCAAATGCTTTCACGAATTTCGTTTTCTCATCATTAACAACGGGGATTGCCGCAAATGAAGGATCGCCGTTGATTTGCTTCAATGTCGCTTCAGCTTCGGGCCACGCCTTCGAACCAATCTGCAGGATGAAGCGTTGCGCCATGCCGAATAAATTCTCGGACGCAGTCGCACGCTCAGCGGCGTTGTGGATGTCGGCATCCAGCATCGTTGCGGCGGGATAACGGCCGTATTTGTCGAACGTCAATGTCTTTGATTCGGGCAGCTTGGACTTTATGTCCGTAATCTTCACCATCAAGTCTTCATAGAATGCATCGGTGAACATCGGCGGATTGGCAGCAAAAGCCTTATCGATCTGATTGAAGCGGCCGTTGACAGCTTCCATCGCTCCCGCTTCCGTGTTAAACCGTTCTACAAAGTCCACCAGGGTCCTGAAATCCGGCGGAACGGCGCCGACTGCCTCATACAGTTTTCTCACACTTTCCGGAGATGCTGCGAATGTAATTCGCTTTGAATCATTTTTCGTGCGAAGCAGATTCTCGTAATATTCAGGCACGTCTTTCAATCTGCCGGAAAATAAACGGATTGCTTTGTCCACTACCGGTTCGCGGTATCGTTCACGCTGCGAAAGGAACTCGGTAAATGCCGGGGCCGATTCGAGGAATTTCGCAATGTTGCCGTGAGAATCATGTTCTTTCTTGAAGACGGTAATGACGTTCGCGTAGTTTTCCTGGAATCTCAGCTCATCATTCGTTTGGTCGCGAAGCGAGATGAAATTCTGGTAGGCGGTGTCGCGTGTGCTTGCAATGTTCGGTGGAAAAACTTTTTCCAGTTTGCCCAACTCATCCTTCATCGCCCGAATGTTTTTTGACCGTGCCTGAATCCGTGAGAGCTGTTCGGAAAATGGAAAGTTTGAAAAACTGAAGTCGTTGTCAATGGAGTTATACGTTGTCCTCTCGACCGTATTTTCTTCGAGAATCTGCTTGTACTGTGCGTACTTGTTTTCAAATGTAAATCTCCACTGCGGCATATAGCGGTAGCTCATTGCAAGGGTGACATCGCTCGACACGCCATCGATCACCCAAAAATATTCCGGCGGCGCTGTATTGACGAAATACGCGCTGATAGTATCCGCACCGGTACCCTCGTCTTTGATTTTATTGACATCGCCTTTTCCATCATCAAACTTGTCGGTGAGATAGTAGCTGAGGGCTGCTTTTGGGTTGAGCCTCAGAACAAGCGCGAACTGATCGTGTTCAGGCTTGGGAAAACGAATGAAATACTTTCCATCCTTATCCAGCTTGAAATTCTCATCCTTGTCTTTCAGTTCGATGTAACCGCGTTCTGCAGGCGATAATTCAGGTTTCGGGGATAGTTCTTTGAAGGTGGCGCATCCGCCAAGGAGAAGTGAGAATAATATCAGGGGAAGGTATCGTCTCATAGCATGTCTCCGTCGTCAGTAAAATTTGATTGATTTAAATATGTGGAACTTACTCCGCTGGTTCAAGTCCCTGCTGTAAATTTCTTCGTTACAATGGCTTCATGTGTGCGTTCCGTGATGGCGTCGGATTGTTCTTGTTCTGTCTTTTGCCGATATTTCTTCCATGCAAAAACTCGCCAACGTCGCTCTTCCCGTTGCTGTCGATTCAACTTTCACGTACATCATACCGCCCGAACTCTCAGATTCGACCCATGTCGGAGTGCGGGTGGTTGTTCCGTTCGGACGGAAGTACGCTACCGGAGTCGTGGTTGACCTTCCTGAATCAACAACCCTCACTTCACTCAAGCCGATTAAGGATGTTCTCGATATTCAGCCGGTCGTTTCCGATGAGCTTCTGCAATTAAGTAAATGGATCGGACAATATTACTTCACGCCGCTCGGAGAAGTTCTGAAAGCTGCAATCCCGCACGGCTTCACTTCATCCAGCAAGAGAATTGTCAGG
>JBKJJX010000234.1:0-6433 GCA_046597825.1 Bacteroidota bacterium
TGCCAAACGTCGATATCGTTCCCCAGCCAAGTTCTCCGCCACGCTTCGCCGATGAGCGACGCAGTGAAACTTTCTGCGCCAACGTTGCAAAGTCCACGCCATGTTTGAGTTCTTTCAGGACCGCTTCAGCCTCGGAACGGGTACGAACGAGTATCTCTGCAACATTTGCCTCGGGCGGCGACGCGAATTCTTTCTTGAATTTTTGATATTGTTCCCGCATTGCAGGTTCGCTCCAGCCATGCTGGCCGACAGTATCGTGAACAGATGAGAGCCATCGTTTCAGAAGATATGAATCGCGCACCTTCTTGATCTGATTGCGGGTTTCGCTATCCTGAGCAAGATGTTCACTCCGTGCTCTGTCGAGAAGTATTTCACGTACCGCCAGGCCTTTGGTGAAATCCTTCAATGTCACTTCGTCCTTTACCCGCCGGCGTTGTCCCTTGGATGTTTTCGCAGCGCGGGAAAGAAAGTCCTGTACTGACCAGGACTTCTCTTTAAATTGGACAAACACTAAATCTTTTAGCGTGCCCTGAAATGAATGCTGCTGTTCTACCGTCGTCGGTTCATCGGCGATGAAGCTCCAATTCTTCAGGACGCCGGCAACGGCCTTCTCATTAAACTGAGCGTTGAGCTCCTCTGCCGCTTTATGGCCCGCCGTTGAAATCGCTTTCAGAGTTTTCCGTTCGAGAATCGCTCGTTCGAGTTTGTCCTTTGACTTCGCATAATCCATTTCAGACGGAAGCGGGTTTGTAACTCTGTCAAGAACCTGAATAATCCCAAATCCGATCTTTAACCTGACGGGTTCTGAAATTTCCCCGATGGGCAACGAATAAGCCGCCTCTTCATATGCGGGTTCCATATCTCCCCATGCAGCATAATCAAGCGTGCCGCCGTTATTTGCAAGTCCCGGGTCTTCGAACACATCCTTTGCGAGCGAATCGAACGTGGCGCCCCGCATCAACGCAGCGCGCAATCGCCGGGCGGCTTCTTCTGTTTCCGCATACAGGTAACGGGTTTTGACTTTCGTGTTGTATGCTCTGAACTCTTGCTGCAATTCCCCTTCGCTTACCTGGATTGTATCCGTTGAAATACGCTTGGAGTAAGTGTCAAGCATCGCCTGCAATTCCATCGCTTCATACTTGCGACGATACGGGGCGTCACTATCAAACCCCTCACGTGCACAATCCGCAAATATGAGCCGCTCATTGATCATGTTGTTCAAAATCTTTTGGCGTAAGATAATGTTGTCACGCTGTCCGCCCGAAGCCATGTATGCCTGATAACGCTCTTTGAATTCTACTGCAGTAATGTTTTCGCCGTTGACTTCCGCCACGGTCCCTTCTTTTGATCGGTTGCATCCAACAAGTCCCATCAGAAACAGAAAAGCGAAGAACAATGTTTTCACTTTGCCTTCGCCCGCAGGACGATTCCGGATTTTCCTTTTAACGCCACACTGAGTGTTTGCTGGTGGATTGAAATCTTTGTCTGGTCAAAAATATTTTTCCATTTCAATCGTGCCAGCTTATTCGTGAGCGGAACTGAAATCCTGTGATCGTCTTTTGAATTATTCAGGATAACAAGGGCGTCATCGTGTTCGAATGAGCGAACGTATGAACAAACGTCCCTGGCATTATCGGCAGAAAGGACAGTGAACGTTCCATGCATAAGAGCAGGACTCGAACGGCGCATGTGAATCAGATGAGAATAGTACGAGAACAGATCACTGTTAAAAACATTTGCATCAACAGGCCGCTTCATTTCAAATGGATGACTGGCCTCTGCTTCGAATTTCATATCAGCCCATAACATCGGCTTGCGTTCGTCAGGGTCATCGGCACCCCACATGCCTGCCTCATCACCGTAATAGACCGTTGGCGCCCCGACATATGTCATCTGGAATAAGACCATCAGTTTTTGAGTCTTGATTTCATTTGCGTTGGCCTTTCGGACGTCGTAGTCTTTGTTATCGTTGACGCTTACATTCTTGTCAAATTTTGTATCCGGATTAACAATTTGAGATGAGAGGCGGTCGGTGTCATGGCTATCCAGAAGATTCATCAAAACATAATTTTCATCTGCAGGATATTCTCCCCGCAGACTATCGAGCCTGCGCATAAATTCCGCTGCAGCAATTTTGTTCTTGTCTGATTTAAAGAAATATCCAGCTTCGCGGGCAACGCGGTAATTCATCACTGCATCAAATACGTCCCCTTGCAGCCATTTGGATGCATTGAACATTTTTTCCTTCGCCCAATCTTCCCACCAGACCTCTCCGACAATGTAGGCCTCGGGATTGATTGCACGAACCCACGTTCGAAAGTCCCGCCAGAACGGAATTGCAACCATCTCGGCGACATCAAGGCGCCAGCCATCAATGCCATCGGAGGGATTCCCGTCACCGTTTGGATCCATCCATCTCTTAACGACATCGGAAATGTACGCACGCGGCCCGGCGACCAATCCATTTTCATCCTCACGCAGCTCAGGAAGTTCGCGTACACCCGCCCAGCCGGCGTAATCGAATTCATTCTCAGGAGTGTTTGGGTCATCAAATTTTTTAATGGTGAACCAATTCTTATAGTTTGATTTTTCACCGTTCTTCTCAACATCTTTGAAAGCCCAAAATGTCACGCCGACATGATTGAAGACACCGTCGATTATAACTTTCATGTTTCGTTTATGTGCTTCACGAATCAAGGTGAGGAATAGTTTGTCAGCGGAAGTCCAGCGCCATGTCGTCGGGTCTGCCAGATTTTCCTTCTCCCATATTTTGCGGTCGCCTATCGGATCAGGGCCGAAATTATTATCGATATGGTGGAACATTGTTGCGTCGTACTTGTGCAGCGAAGGAGATTCAAAGAGCGGATTAAAATAGATAGCATTAATGCCGAGCTTGCGGAGATAATCCAGTTTTTGAATCACGCCTTGGAGATCGCCTCCGTAGCGTCGCTGCTGGGCATGGTAATAGAATCCTTTGCCATCACTTCTTTCCCATGTCTGAAGCTTGTACCAATCTCCTGTCCATGAGGAGACGTGCCACTCAGCAGGTTCTGCGTGCGGCCATGCACCTCGGATATCGTCGACAGTCGGATCGTTCTTCGGGTCGCCATTGCAGAAACGTTCGGGAAAGATTTGATACCACACGGCATCTTTCGCCCAGGCGGGAACCTCGTTGAATTTTGTAGCAAAAGCGAACACGTCCCTACCAGCCACAGGGCAAAGGAAAAATACCAAAAGGAGAACTATTTTGTGAAGAAGCGGTAACGAACGTGTCAAGCGTTGGTTTCCCCGTATTCAATTTTGCTTAGTTGCGACCGCTCTATTCGTTTGACGCCCGAAGATTTTCTGATAACGAGTTCAGGCAAAAAAGTCGACAGTACAGGCGGTGCCTCTGGTGATTTCATTCTTTCAATGAGCATCTTCAGAGCAAGTGTTCCCATTTCGTACATCGGCTGGCGCATGGTTGTAAGCTGCGCATGCGCTGCGAGTTCAATGTCATCAAACCCGACGATTGCGATATCTTCCGGAACCCGCACACCCATTTCGCGGGCGGCTTCAAGAGCCCCAATTGCCTGCACGTCGCTTGCAATGAAGACGGCGGTTACGTGGTCGCGCCCGTGATTCCGCCGACGGATCATTTCCTTCATCGATTCGTATCCTGCTTCACGATTGAAGCCGTCTTGTTTTCCGTTTGACGAGATCACGACGCGATCCATGTTGAAATCAAGGCCTGCACCCTCGAGCGCATTCTTGTATCCTTCAAGGCGATCTTTTGCCGGTCGTGTCTCGAGACTCGCGTTGATCATGCCAATATTTCTATGGCCGAGATCAATCAAATGGCGCGTTGCATCCATTGCTCCTTCTTGATTCTTGACAAGCATTGAATCAAATTTTTCGTGGTACGAGTCAACGATAACAACAGGCAGCTTCATTTGCTGAAATTTTGCAACGTACGATTCCGGAAATTTCATGGAGAAAAACATTACGCCATCGACCCGACCGCCATGCAAAGACCGCCGCAAATAATATTCTGCCTGAGCGGGATTATTCACTCCATAGAGAATCAGATCGATTCCAATTTCAGATGCTTTATCCTGAATGCCCTGAAGGACTTCGATGAAAAAATAATTGGTGAAAAACGGAATGATTGTCGAAAATGTGTTGGCTTTGCGAGACGCTAACCGCTGAGCGTGTGCATGAGGCTGGTAATTAAGCAGACGCGCCTTTGCCAAAACTCTCTCGCGGGTCTTGGCAGACACATTCGGATGGTTATTGAGACACCGTGATACTGTGCCTATTCCCACTCCGGCTTCGCGAGCCAGATCATAGATTGTTATTCCCATTGGGGAAGAAGTACTGTTTCGTTAAGGAATAGAACTATTGGAAGCGCTTCCATAAGATAAGGGATATTTAGTTACTTTGTCAAGTGAATTTTCTTCCGCCACATCCTGTGCACTGATTCTCCATAATAGTTACTGGTTTCGGGAGTCTTCGTTTGGAAGAATGTCCTTCCAACTCCAATTCCACACATCCTTTCCCTCTAAACTTACTCCTGGTGGAGAACGAAAGTTACTCACCCAAGTCGTTTTCCCAGATAAGGGAACGTTGACGTCTTTAGGTAGAGCATCCGATCCATGTTCCACATAGTGTTCCGAAAATATTTCCCGAACGCACATCGTGTAACAGTGCCCGAAGCATTTTCTTGTGGTTTACTCATCGCGTGGCTATATTAAAACCAATCATCAATCCGCGCACCGCCTGTATTCAACTCAGAGGCATTTCTCATGGCAGAAGTAAAACTGGAACACATTTTCAAAGTCTTCGACGGAAAAGTTACATCCGTGAACGATGTGAATCTGACAATCAACGACAAAGAGTTCGTTGTGCTTGTCGGGCCTTCAGGATGCGGCAAGTCCACAACACTGAGAATGATTGCGGGACTTGAAGAGATTACGAAAGGCACAATCAGCATTGACGGAAAAATTGTAAATGATGTGCCACCGAAGGACAGAGACATTGCAATGGTGTTTCAGAACTACGCATTATATCCGCACATGACGGTGTACGAGAATCTTGCTTTCGGACTGAAACTCCGCAAGTACGACAAAAAAGAGATCGACTCACGCGTACGCCACGCGGCAAAGATTCTTGGCATCGAACCATACCTTGAACGAAAACCGAAGGCGTTATCCGGAGGGCAGCGGCAGCGTGTTGCCCTTGGCCGTGCAATCGTGCGGCAACCAAAAGTATTTTTGTTTGATGAACCCTTAAGTAACCTCGATGCAAATCTGCGCGTACAGATGCGAACAGAAATTTCCCGGCTACACCGTCAATTGCAAAGCACGATGATCTACGTTACCCACGACCAGATCGAAGCGATGAGTATGGGCGACCGGATTGTTGTTATGAAGGATGGAATTGTTCAGCAGGTCGATACGCCCATGAACATTTATCATCATCCCGTGAATAAATTTGTTGCGGGATTTATCGGCAGCCCGACAATGAATTTTATTCCCGGTACCGTCGTGCAGAACGGATCTTTGAAATTTATGCAGGAGAGGTCCAACTTTGCTCTTCCCATTTATGCGGGAATGGCGGAGAAACTCAAACCGCAAATGAAGTCGCCAGTAACTCTTGGCATCCGACCCGAACATATCTATCCCGAGAAACTCGCGGGCATGGATGCTCTCGCCTCATTCAAAGCCAACATCGAAGTTGTTGAGCCCGTGGGCAACGAAATCTTCGTTTACTTTTCGACGGGAACCGACTCACAATATGTTGCACGCCTCGCAACCGATACTCCGCCCGAAGTCGGCAAGCCATTCGAGCTTTTCTTCGATACCTCAAAGATCCTCTTCTTTGATAAAGATACCGAGCGGACACTTTGATATAGCGGACTACACGGCGATCTGTTCCCACCCCGTCACCAATCCGAAGGTGTTATGAAGCTACTCTACTTCATCGCGTTGTTCGCGCTACACGCCTCCCTCTCTTTTGCCCAATGGCAATCCCTTGGAAATGCCGACAATTTTTCATCTGACAAAAACCTAGTCACCATCAACGCCGGGAAGAGTGTTCTCAGCATTCGTGTCCTTGCTTCGGACCTGATTAGAGTTCGCCTGGCACCCAACGGAATATTCCAACCGGATTTATCGTGGGCCGTCGTAAAATCGGATTGGGAAATTCCGGAGGTTAACGTGATCGATTCTGCTGATGACATCAAAATCTCGACAAGCGAAATGACTCTCGTCATCAACAAGAAGCCTCTTCGTCTCAAATTCATGGACAAGACCGGAAATATTATCAATGAAGACGAGCAATCGAAGGGAATGAGTTGGAATAGGAATGAAGTCAGAGTGTGGAAATCAATGCCCTTAGGCGAGCGCTACTACGGTTTCGGAGAGAAAGCCGGTAGCTTTGAACGCCGCGGAAC
>JBKJJX010000002.1:0-3183 GCA_046597825.1 Bacteroidota bacterium
CACGGGCTTCTCCCTTCAATGCAGCAATCGCTCCGCCAGCGGTTGCATCGTTCGAGGCGATGATTGCATCAACGGGTTTATTCTCTGAGTGGAATTTTGTCAGCAGGCTGCTGATGCGGCGACGAGCCTCTTCGCGGTCCCAGTTATCCAAAAACGGAGCGGCAAGGATTGTAATCTTTCCTCCGCCGGATTGTTCGTGCTCGCGGATTGCGCGTAGCTGTCCCTCGCGCAACATTTTCGCATTATTGTCGGATGCAGCGCCGCCAAGAAGAATAAAATTGCCTGTCGGGACTTTCTTCAAGACTCCCTTCGCCTGAATGTAACCGACCTTCTCATTGTCGAACGAAATGTACATGTCAACATCTGAGTTGAGAATGAGGCGATCATAAGCAACAACCGGGACATTTTTTTCACGGGCGCTTTTTACAATCCGTCCGGCAGAGTTGAGGTTTTTTGCAACCACAACCAGAACGTCAACTCCCTGCGTTAGAAATCCGTCTGCCTGCTTGTTCTGCCTGTCCTGATCACCATCGGCAACTGCGCGCAGAACTTCTGCTCCAAGTGAATTCGCCTTCTTCGTAAACGATTCTTCATCCCGCTGCCAGCGATCGATGTTGTACGTTTCCATCAGCAAACCGATTTTGATTTTGTGCGTCTCGCCGGACTTCTTTCCGCCACAACCAATGAGAACCGATACAGCAACCAGTATTATGGCCACGCTTCGTTGAATCGACATCCTATTCTCTCCTGATAAAGTGACTAATATCCAGCGAGCAACTTTCTGTTTTGTTCGAAGTGAACATACATATTTTTGAAGACAGAATACTTTTTGTTGTGGTAGAGGGCAGTTCGTTTGTCCGGAACAAATTGTTTTCCCGGAGCGCTCATCCTTACAACAGCTTCAATAACAGTTTCATACTTTCCCGCACCGACTGCCGCGAGCATTGCGCTTCCGAGCAGAACCGCCTCGGGTTCTTTCGGCAGAATAATTTCGCATCCGGTAATGTCCGCATGTTCCTGCAGCCACAACGGATTCTTCGTCCCTCCGCCGCACGCATGGATTTTCTGTATGCGATATCCTTTCGCATTCATCTCTTCGATGATGTGTCTCGTGCCGTAGGCGATCGCCTGAATCGTTGCATAATAGCGAAGCGCCACACTTTCCACACTGTCGTCAAGTGTAAAGCCGGAGACGACACCGCGTAATGTCGGGTCGGCACGCGGGGAACGGTTGCCGTGAAAGTACGGGAGTATGTTTATTTCCTTCGTGATTGTCGGGCCATTTGTTTTCTTTTTCAGATTGCTAATTATCTGATTGAGATACTCGTACTCGCTTACGCCTGCTTCAGCCGCAGATTTCTTTATTCGGGGATAGCGGGAATTTTCTCTGATGACGTAATCGACGAGCGAGCCGGTAGCGGATTGCCCTCCCTCCGTCAGCCACATTCCGGGGATCATTGCTCCAAAATACGGACCCCAGATTCCGGAAATGAACTTCGGCTGCCGCGAGACTGCCATATGACACGATGATGTTCCCCCGATGAGAGCCAGGACTTTTTCAAGAGAGGAAAATCGTGGAACGGCATCGAACCCAATACCCATCACACCCAATCCGCCGGCGTGCGCATCAATTATTCCGACGGCAACTCTCGTATTTGTAGTAAGACCCAACTCCTTTGCGGATTTCGGAGTGAGATGACCGATGAACGTTCCCATCGGCTGCACGTTCGAGCCGATTTTGTTTTGAAGACTGTCCATCCCCAATGATTCAAAGAAACTCTTATCCCATGCAGCCCGGTGTCCAAGATACGTCCACTTGCACACCGTAGTACAGAGACTTCGAACATCGATTCCGGTCGAACGGTACGTCATGAAATCGGCAAGATCAAGAAAGCGAGCTGCGCTTCGCCATGTGGGTTTGAGATTCTCTTTGATCCACAGAAGCTTCGGCGGCTGCATTTCCGGCGATATTGTACCGCCGACGTAGCGCAACACTTTATGTCTGCCTGAGTTGATACGTTCCGCTTGCTCAATTGCCCGATGGTCCATCCACATGATAACATTCTGCTGCGGATTGCCTGTGGGAGAAACCGTTACAGGATTGTCGCGATCATCAAGTGCAACGAGAGAACATGTTGCATCGTACGAAATGCCGGCAATCGAACCGGGCGTAACATTCGCCTTCCGCACTGCACGCCGAACTGATGTACATGCTGCGCTCCATATTTCATCGGATGATTGTTCAACAAAATTTTCGCGGGGACGCCAGAGCGTAATCTCCTCCTGAACGTGCGCCAGCATTCTTCCTCTCAAATCAAAAATACCGGCACGGACACTGGCCGTTCCAACATCAACACCAATTACGTATTGTTGCCGCATCTCTTCGTGTCGTCGTGGTGAATTTCTTTCTGTTCTCAGATCTTTCCGCAAAAATAAACCTCGAGTCCGAGCTCGCGCATGGCAGCGGCTTTTGCAAACATGCCGTTGCGTGCGGACTTCCTATCGGGAGCGTACACAACTTGAATGTGGTTGGATTTGTGTCTCGCCATCATCTGGTTGCGGGTGATTCCTTTGAGTACGGCGTGCATGATGGGCCATTGGGGAGTAGTGAGCTGCCAGCGCTCGTTGGTTTCGTCATCGGGAAGTGTAACAGCTTCGGCAAGTCCGGTGTCGTATTTCAGCCGGCCGCCTTCAACATACACGCGGCTCCACACAATGTGTCCCGGTTTGCTTACGCCCTTAATCGTTCCGCCACCGCTCGGGAAATACATTGGCGGCTGGCGCTCGCTTGTTGCACCGCGATAGCCATCGGAAAAATGTGCAGGCGGAACCGCACCGGAGATTTCTAACACCCAAACAAAATCATCGATCCCATCGCCCTTGTACTGTCGGCCCCAACGGAGATCATGCAATGTTGTTTCCGGTGGATAGCCGAGTTTTCGCCACAAACGATATGTAACCAACGCATCGAGCCCGGCACATTCATCCACTTCGTTGAAGTGCGGCAATGCTTCGCCGGGAAATAATTCTGTGCCCGTTTGCTCGTGAAAGACCGGCGGCCGCTCTACATTATTGAGCAGGCCTTCGGCAAGATCGGAGGCGGCGCTAAGATCTTTCAGTCCCTGTTGATATTGGATTCCGATCGCAGCACAATTAAATTCATCGGCAATCCGCAGTGCGGCG
>JBKJJX010000004.1:0-14541 GCA_046597825.1 Bacteroidota bacterium
TCTCAAACTCATTGCAATATTCTCCTATGTATGAATGATGAATGTTTAGTTGCCTGTAATATCTCATCCTCCCGGCAGAATCCGCTTGGAAGGAAAGGATGGTAAAAAGAATTCTCTGTTTCTTTCAAACGAGAATAATCACGAGGCCTTCAAAAAAGAGCTACGTGAATCTCCGTTTGAACAACCTGTCAGTGAGAGCGTGATGGTGAGTGAATGCGAGCAAGCTCCTGAAACTCGTCTCGCTCAGCGCTCCTCGAGTTTCAGCGACTTAGATTTTTCTTGGTAAGGTGTTTGGAATGTAGTAACAATTCGTCCAGCCGTGCCTCCTTATGATAATGAGAGTTTTCAATCAAGGAACTGAAGTCGAAACCGTAAACTGTTACGCCCCAATATAAAGACGTAGGTATTGTTTGTCAAGTGCATCAAAAAGAAAACAATTAATCCAATTTCACGATCTTTAGATTAGATATCCCTTCCTGCTTCAGCAAAGCCCCCAGCGCAGCGGGAGGAATGTCGCTGTCGATGTTCATCACTGTTAATGCCTTCTCCCCGACCGCAGTTCGACCGAGAGAGACGCCTCCAATATTTACATTATGTTCTGCAAGTATTGACCCGACCCGGGCGAGCATTCCGGGTTTGTCGATATTATTATAGATGAGCAGATATCCTTCGGGATTGAGTTCGAATCTAAACCCGTCGATCGTCGTGAGCCGTATGACTGATGCGCCGTACACTGTGCCCGCGACTTTTCGTTCACCGCTTTCAGTTTGGAATGTAAGGCGAAGAACATTCCCATCGCTTTTTGTGAAGCCCTCGCGCTGCTCGTTGACAACAAGGCCCATCTCAGAAGCGTGGAATGGTGCGTTGATAAAATTCACGGGTTCATGCAAGACATGGGAAAGAAGCCCCTTGAGCACTCCGGCTTTCATCAACTCCATTGATGGCACGAGAAGCTCTCCGGCAACTGCAACAGTAATATTTTTGATTTTTCCCGACGCGAGTTGTGCTGCAAGACTTCCGAGTTTTTCAGCGAGCGTGGCATACGGAAGAAGTTCATCGTTCATCGTAAGCTGCAACGCCGCACCGTTGACTAATCCAACATACCCTCTTCCCTTCAACGCGTCGGCAATCTGATGCGCTATTTGTACAGCTACTTTTTCCTGCGCTTCCTCGGTCGAAGCACCGAGATGTGGCGTTGCAATTACCCGATCATGATTCAATAAGGGATTATTAAGCGGCGGTTCTTTTTCGAACACATCCAGCGCTGCCCCGCCTACATGTCCGGATTGTAATGCGCGAAGCAACGCGGCTTCATCGATTATTCCGCCCCGAGCGCAATTCACAACCCGCACGCCTTTCTTGCACAACGCCAGAGTCTCGTCGTTGAGTAAGCCCTTTGTCTCCTTCGACAGGGGCGTGTGAACTGTGATGAAATCCGACCGACGATATAGTTCCTCGAGACTTACCAAATCAATATTCAACTTTGCTGCAACGTCACTCGAAAGGACCGGGTCATAGCCAACGATCTTCATACCAAAACCCTGACACCGGATGGCAACTTCACGGCCGATTTTTCCAAGTCCTACAACTCCCAGAGTCTTTTCGAATACTTCAACGCCAGTGTATTTTTTTCTATCCCATCTTCCCTGCACAAGGCTCGCGTGCGCCTGGGGAATGTTGCGGGCAAGAGAGAGAAGCATCGACACCGTATGCTCGGCAGCGGAGATCGTGTTGCCACCGGGAGTGTTCATCACAAGAATGCCTTTGCGTGTCGCAGCAGCTACATCGATATTATCGACGCCCGTCCCTGCGCGGCCAATGATTTTCAGTTTCGCAGCGTGTCCGATAATATCAGCGTTTACTTTTGTTGCGCTGCGGACAATCAGGCCGTCGTATTCGCCAATACTCTTTTGCAAATCTTCAGCGGACATTCCCGGCTTGTTATCTACCGTGAATCCTTCGCTTATCAACGCGTCAATACAACTTTGTTCCAGCTGATCGCTTACAAGTATATTCATTGAGGTAATATTTTCGGAAAGCAGTTTATTTCATCGATGCGAACGCATTTTGCGTCGCAGTTAGTCCCGCTCCCATCGGAAATGAATACCCGACAGCCGCGAGTGTTTGTTCAAGGGCCCCCACAAATGCAATCATATCCAGTTCATCATAATAGCCCAGGTGGGAGACACGGAAGATTTTGTCTTTAAATTCATCCTGACCGCCGGCAATCGTTATACCCTTCTCTCCTTTGAGAACCTTGTTGAACGACTTCCATGCTACGCCATCCGGAACCCAGACTGGTGTTACTGCAAACGAGGGCGAATCAGAAAACAATTTGAGTCCCAATCCAACAACGCCCGCCCGCAACGCTGAGGCGAGCCGCTCGTGTCGCTTCCACACATTCTCGATTCCCTCGGCTTTGATCATCTCCAATGCAACATCGACACCAATAATGAGAGAAACGGCAGGCGTAAACGGTGTATCGTTGTCTGCGAAGGATTTCAAAGCTTTGCGCAAATCAAAATAAAATTTCGGGATTTTAGAGGTTTGCATCGCAGCTGCCGCACGCTCGCTCACTGCAACGAACGCAAGTCCGGGAGGAATCATCAGACCCTTTTGCGATCCGGTCACGCATATGTCAATCCCCCATTCATCAAAACGAAGTTCGTGAGCGCCGACAGCGGTAATTCCGTCGATACAAACAAGAGCAGAGGAATTCTCACGAATCAACTTCGCCATCGCTTTCACGTCGGTGGCAGTTCCGGTGGACGTCTCACTGTGAACGAGATACACCGCTTTCGCGTTTGGATTTGCTTTGAGTGCCGCAAGAATTTGTTCTTCTGTCGGCGCTTTCCCCCAGGGAGTTTTGACTTCGACGACATTTAGGCCGAATGCCTTTGGCATCTTCACCCAACGTTCCCCGAACTTTCCACCGTTCACAGAGATGACGGTATCGCCCGGAGAAAATAAACTTACAAATGTTGATTCAACTCCGCCTGTACCTGAACACGTCAGTGTGAGCACAGGCTGTGTAGTTTGGAAAAGATACTGGAGATTCTTGTTAACCCGCGTGAGTATTTCGTTGAACTCCGGATTCCGGTGATGAATGATCGGCTCCGCCATCTTCAGCATGACGGTTTCCGGAATGGGCGTCGGGCCGGGTGTAAATAATCTTTTTTTCATAAGGCGTCTCGCAAGGTAATAGTGGAAAAAATACGTGATACACGCGCGATGAATTTACGAAAGAGTGAGAAAAGAACAAAGGGAAGAACGGAAACGAAGGTGCAGTTACACAGGTTCCGGAAGATGGCGCGAGATTATTCCAAGCAACTCGCTTCTTCCTTCACCGCTGATGGATGAAAAAGGAATGACGTCTTTGCAGAGTGCAAATTTCTGAAACGCCGCTTTTGCATTTTTCAAATATGTCGGCATCTTGCTGCGTGGAAGCTTGTCCGATTTTGTCAGCACGACGACGAACGGAATTTCGTAATACTCAAGCCAGCCCACCATCATCATGTCGAGTTCGGTCGGCTCGTGACGCGAGTCGATGAGTTGCACAACCAGAGAAAGCGTCTCGCGTCCCTTGAGGTACTGTTCAATGAGTTTGCCCCAGCTCGAACGGATTTGTTCGGGGACTTTTGCATACCCGTACCCCGGCAAATCGACAAAATAAAATTCCTTGTTCACAAAATAATAGTTCAGCTCGCGCGTCTTTCCGGGCTCCGAACTTTTGCGTGCAAGGGCCTTGCGATTGACAAGTTTATTGATAACCGAAGACTTACCGACGTTGGACCGACCAAGGAATGCGATTTCCCTGTGCGGCTCCTTGGGGAGCTGTCGAAGGTTGGCTACACCGGAGACAAATTCTGCTGATTGGATTCTCATACTACGAAAAAGAAAAAAGGAGTCCGTGTGCGGGACTCCTTTGTTGGTTTCACAAATTACGCAGCGCCAACCGCCGCTTTTTCACCGGAAGCTTTCTGCTCTTTCGCTTCCGTTTTCACTTTTTTCGTGCGCGGCTGCTTCGTTTTCTTTTCCGTAACGAGCTTGCCGGATATTTCCTGGCCGGAATTGAAGTCTACGAGCTCGATCACCGCCATCTCTGCCGCGTCACCCTGACGTTGACCCAGCTTTACGATCCGTGTGTATCCACCCGGCCTCGTTCCGACTTTCTCAACGATGGTTGTGAACAATTCCTTGATGACGTCGCGGTCTTTGATCATACGGCCGACTTCACGCCGGGCGTGCACGCCAACCGCTGGCGCATCACCTGCACCCGATGCGTTCTTCGCACGTGTAATCATTTTCTCAACCAGCATGCGCGTCTCCTTTGCTTTCGCAACAGTGGTCATGATGCGCTTGTGGCGCAGCAGCGACGTTGAAAGCGCGGCGAGTGTTGCGCGGCGGTGGCTTGATGTCCGTTTGAGTTTTCGACCTGATTTGCGATGTCGCATAATGGCAATCCGAAATAAATTCTATGTACTTAATTGTTGGCTGCGTCGCCGATGTACTTTGTTACATCCATACCGAATGTGAGTTTTTCCGTCTGGACGATTTCCGAAAGCTCGGCCAAGGATTTGCGGCCGAAGTTGCGGAACTTCAGAAGTTCTGCCTCATCGCGTCGCACCAGATCTGCAATTGTTTTGATGTTCGCTGCCCGGAGGCAATTATGTGAACGGACTGAAAGTTCGAGTTCGTCCACAGGCGTTAGCAATACTTTACGGATGCGCGAGAATTCCGCGTCCTGCTCACTCTCCACCTTCTCTGCCTCAGGTTCCGTATCGAAATTGATAAAGAGTTGAATATGATCGCGGAGAATTTTACCCGAATACGCCATTGCATCTTCCGGCGTGATCGAGCCGTCGGTTTCAACTTCGATAGTCAGTTTTTCATAATCCGTCTGCTGTCCGACACGTGTCGGCTCAACAAGATATCGAACGTTGCGGATCGGAGAAAAGATTGAGTCGATCGGAACAATACCCAGCGGCTGGTCTGCAGCCTTGTTTTCTTCTGCCACAACGTAACCGATACCGCGGCCGATACGAAGGTCAAGTTCAAAATTCGCTTCTGCATTCAGCGTGGCGATATGAAGATCCGGGTTCAACACTTCAATATCCGGTGATGCTTCCTGAATGTCGCCTGCGGTGAAATTCTTCGGCCCTTTGAGGGGGATGATCACCCGGTTGCTTTTCTTGTTGATGAGTTTCAACCGTGCCTGCTTTAGGTTAAGAATCATATCCGGCACATCTTCCACTACGCCTGTTATGGTGGAAAATTCATGCTGAACGCCATCAACCTTGAGCGCGGTAATCGCATAACCCGGCAATGATGAAAGAAGAATTCTTCGCATCGAATTGCCGATTGTCGTACCGAAACCTTTTTCCAATGGTTGAACGATGAAACGTCCGAAGGTACCCGTGCGGCTCGACTCGTCGAGTTGAATCCGCTCCGGCATTTGAATTGTTCCTGCTGTCATGTACAAATCCTTTATTAGTTACTTCGAATACAACTCGACGATCAACTGCTCGTCGGCATTCAACGGGATATCCGAGCGTTCCGGAATATTGAGGAACGTGCCGGACATTGCCGCTTTATCGAGACTGAGCCACGGAAGCATCGCGTTATCTTTCATTCTCTTCATCGAAGAGTGGAATACATCCAGCTTCTTGCTCTTGTCGCGGACTTGAATCGTGTCACCGCCCTTTAACAGATACGACGGAATATCCACGGATTTATTGTTCACCAGAATATGGCCATGCGTGATCAACTGACGCGCAGTTTTACGCGACGGCGCAAGGCCCAGCCTGTAGATGGTGTTGTCGAGACGACGCTCGAGCATCTTCACGAGCAGTTCGCCTGTGCGTCCCGTCTGCTTCAATGCCTTTGCAAAGTAATTGCGGAACTGCGTCTCCTGCAATCCGTACATCCGCCGGACTTTCTGCTTCTCGCGAAGCTGAACGCCATACTCGGATACTTTTGGGCGGCGCGCTTGTCCGTGCTGGCCGGGCGGGAAACCGCGTCGTTCGACGGGACACTTTTCTGTAAAGCATTTTGTGCCCTTCAGAAATAACTTCTGTCGTTCCCGACGGCACAATCTGCAGCTTGCATCAATGTATCTTGCCATGAACCTTCTTCTTTCTAAAAAATGAATTACACTCTTCTTCGTTTCGGAGGACGGCAGCCGTTATGCGGGATCGGCGTAATGTCCCTGATCGTGGAAATCTCCAAACCGGAAACCTGCAATGCACGAATCGCCGCTTCGCGACCCGAACCCGGTCCCTTGACAAACACTTCAACTTTTCTCAAGCCAAGCGCATGCGCAGCTTTTGCGGCTGCTTCTGCGGAGACCTGTGCGGCGAACGGTGTATTCTTGCGTGAGCCCTTAAAGCCGTTCTTCCCTGCTGATGACCAGCTGATTGTATTTCCGTAGATATCTGTAATGGTAACAATCACGTTGTTGAACGTTGCCTTCACAAATACTTTGCCGCTCACATCCACCTGGATTTTCTTTTTCTTCTTTACGTCCGGTGAAGCTGCGGAAGTGGTTTTTGCCACTGTTCCTCCTCGAAAAATTATTTACAAACTTTTTAATGTCAACGGAACTTCAGCTCCGCTGTCTTAGGTCTTCGACGCTGCCTTCTTCTTGCCGGCGACTGTCTTGCGCTTTCCTTTACGAGTGCGCGAATTCGTGCGCGTACGCTGTCCGCGAACCGGCAAACCACGGCGGTGACGCAAGCCGCGGTACGATCCGATATCCATCAATCGCTTGATATTGGATTGCACTTCTCCGCGCAGGGCACCCTCTACTTTGAAATCAGCAGTGATGATGCTGCGGATCTTTGCAACTTCATCGTCGTTCAGATCGCCGACCTTCTTGTCGAAGCTGATGCCTGCCTTTGTCAAAATATTTTCAGCCGTAGCGGTACCGATGCCGAAGATATATTGCAGGCCGATGATGGAACGCTTCTTTTTTGGTAAATCAACTCCAGCAATACGAGCCAACTGGATTCCTCCTTATTAAACGATTAACCCTGACGTTGCTTGTGTTTCGGATTTTTACAGATCACACGGACTACGCCATTCCGCCGGATGATCTTGCAGTTAATACATATCTTTTTTACTGACGATCGAACTTTCATGATTCTCCTTCCGAAATCCCGAGAGTTCCAGCCCGGAATTTAGACTCATTTGTATCTGTACGTGATTCTACCCTTCGTTAAATCGTACGGCGAAAGTTCCACCGTTACTTTGTCTCCCACTAAAATCTTGATGAAGTTCATCCGCATTTTTCCGGAAATATGGGCAAGCACTTCATGTCCGTTTTCCAAACCGACCTTGAACATCGCGTTCGGCAATGTGTCTGTGATCGTTCCGTCAACTTTGATTGGACCTTGTTTTGCCATATTCGGAAACTCCGGACTACCTCGTCAGGATTTCAGGTTCTCCCTTTCGTACTACAACTGTATGCTCAAAATGTGCAGATGGTTTTCCGTCCGCCGTGCGAACCGTCCAGCCATCGCTGTCGACTTCTACCTTGTACGTTCCTGCATTCACCATCGGTTCGATTGCGAGAACCATTCCTTCTTTCAACTTCACACCTGTTCCCGGGTCACCGTAATTGGGAATTGCCGGTTCTTCATGCAGGTTTTTTCCAACACCGTGCCCTACTAAATCTCTTACAACCGAAAACCCGTTTGCCTCTACATACTTCTGGACTGCAAACGACACATCGTGTATCCGGTTACCCTCAACTGCCTTTTCAATTCCTTTGTACAGCGACTCTTCGGTTACACGCATCAGGCGAAGTTTTTCGCCATCTATGCGGCCAACGGGAAATGTCTTTGCTCCATCGCCGAAATACCCGTTCTTCCTCACGCCAACGTCAATCGAAACTATCTGTCCGTCTTCCAGAACATGGTCGTTTGGTATGCCATGAACCACAATATCATCTATTGAAACGCACAAACTTGCCGGGAACAAATTCTTCCTATCAAAACCATATCCCTTAAAAGCCGGGGTTGCACCACGTGAACGAATGTAACGTTCAGCAATTTCGTCGAGTTCCTTTGTAGACACTCCCGCTTTAATACGGGATCCAACCAGCGCCAACACTTCAGCAACAATTTTGCTGCTTTCTTTTATCAACTCCACTTCGCGCTGCGACCGTAGAGGAACTTTACTCATTACGCCTCCGCGATACTTACCGCGATCTGCCTCTCAACTTACCGGACTTCATAAAGCCGTCATAGTGCCGCATCAACAAATGCGATTCGACTTGCTGCAACGTATCAAGGGCTACACCAACCATGATCAGCAAACTCGTTCCGCCAAAGAACTGAGCAAAGCTTGGCGTTACGTTGAACCGGGACATGAATGCCGGTAAGATTGCAATGATAGCCAGAAAGATTGAACCGGGCAGCGTTATCTTTGTCAGAATATTGTCGATAAAATCCGATGTATGTTTACCCGGACGTATGCCGGGAATAAATCCGCCTTGCTTCTGCATATTCTCCGACACATCCTTCGGGTTGAAAGCAATGGCGGTATAGAAATATGTAAAGAAGATAATCAGCAGCGCGTACACGACCGAATACGTCCACGATGTGTATTGGAAATACGTTGCCACATTCTGCATTACTTCGCTGTTCGGAAAAAACGTCGCAATTGTTTGGGGGATGAACATGATCGATTGAGCAAAAATAATCGGCATAACACCCGCCGTGTTCACGCGCATCGGAATGTATTGCGTAACACCGCCGTAGACTTTGCGGCCAACGACTCGCTTCGCATATTGTACCGGAATTCTTCTCGTTCCCTGCGTAACCAATACGACTCCTGCGATAATCACCACCAGCAATGCGAGCAATATCAACCAGATGATAATATTACCGCTGAACTGGAACTGCTCAACAATCGAGTGGGGAAACCGGGCGATAATCCCGATAAAAATTATCAGTGATATACCATTGCCAATTCCCCGTTCGGTGATTTGTTCACCGAGCCACATCATAAAGATCGTCCCGGCTGTCAGAAAGAGAACCGTCGAGAGAGTGAAACCAAAGCCCGCAACTGCAGCAGGAACAATGGGCAAGCCATCGATCTGCATGCTTGTAAGGCGGACACTGACACCCCATCCTTGCAATGCCGCAACGACAACCGTTCCATATCGCGTCAGCTGTGTTAACTTGCGACGTCCTTCTTCGCCTTCTTTGGACAATTTTTGGAAATAGGGAACCACTGCGCCAAGCAACTGCAATATAATAGAAGCGCTGATGTACGGCATAATCCCAAGCGCGAAGATTGCCGCATTATGAAATGCACCGCCCACGAACAGATCGTACAATCCAAAAAGGGTGTTCTGTTCCTGGCGTGCAACAGCCTGGGCAAGTAACATTGCATCAACACCCGGCAATGTTACGTGTGCTCCGATACGGACGACAATCAGTAGCGCCGCAGTAAAGAACAGCCGCGTCCGAAGTTCCTGAATCTTAAAAACGTTACGAAAACTCTCGCCTAAGTTTGCCATTATTCTTTCGAGGATGAGCTGATCGTTTGAGCTTTGCCGCCGGCTTTCTCAATTTTTTCCTGGGCGGATTTGCTGAATGCATGAGCCGAGACTTCAAGCTTTGCAGTCAATTCGCCGTTGCCCAGCACTTTCACCGGCGCTTTCGCTTTCTTCACCGCACCAACTTTTGCCAACACATCCGGGTTAATGACGCCGCCTTGTATTTTTCCATCAGCGGAAAGTTTGTTTAGCATCTCAACGTTCACAATCTGGAACTCTACGCGAAACGGACTCGAAAATCCGCGTTTCGGCACGCGCCGCACCAATGGCATCTGACCGCCTTCAAATCCTGCGACTAATTTTGTTCCGCTGCGCGATCCGGCGCCTTTATGTCCGCGTGTTGATGTGCCGCCATGCCCGGATCCCTGGCCTCTGCCAATACGCTTGCGCTTTTTACGTGAGCCCGGAGCCGGTTTGAGATTACTTAAAATATCGTTTGCCATTGCGTTCCTTCTTTGATCAGTCGTTACTTAAGTTCTTCGACTGTAACCAGGTGAATAACTTTGTTAATCATGCCACGGATTTGCGGCGTATCGACCTTCTCGACCGAATAACCCGGACGGCCAAGGCCGAGGGCTTTCATCGTCCGCTTTTGCGGTTCGATTTGGTCGATGATGCTTCGCTTCTGAACTATTTTCAATTTCTTTGCCATAACCTTTTACTCTCTTTAGTTTGAATTTGCAGGAGCGCGATTGCTGAACAATTCCTCCAACGAAATTCCGCGGCGCGATGCGACAGTTTTTGCATCGGTAAGGCTTTCCAATGCCCTCATTGTTGCTTTCACAACATTGTGTGGATTGGATGAACCCATGGATTTTGTGAGAACATCTTTTACTCCGGCCGATTCAAGCACGGCACGCACACCACCACCGGCAATCAATCCCGTTCCGGGTGATGCAGGCTTCAACATGACTTTGCCTGCACCAAACTTGCCAATGATTGCGTGTGGGATTGTTCCTTTCACAATCGGGACCAGTACCACATTCTTCTTCGCATCGTCGACGCCTTTCGCAATTGCGTCAGCCACTTCATTTGCTTTCCCGAGCCCGATACCAACGTGCCCTTTGCCGTCGCCGACCGCAACGATTGCGTTAAAACTGAAACGACGTCCGCCCTTCACAACTTTCGCAACGCGGTTGATGTGGACCAGCCGGTCCTTTAATTCCAATTCACCTGCTTTGATTCTTGCCAACGTGTATTCCTCGTATTAAACGTGTGTGTTTCGAATCTTGGTTGCTCTCGGGCGTGGATTCGAACCACGATTAACGGCTCCAAAGGCCGCTGTCCTGCCATTGGACGACCCGAGAATCTAGTTCAGTCGGGCGGCAGCATCCCGCTTTAGAATTTCAATCCGCCTTCGCGTGCGCCGTCTGCCATTGCCTTCACAACGCCGTGATACAAATAGCCGTTGCGATCAAACACGACTTGCTTGATATTGGCGGCAATTGCTCTCTTCGCTACAAGCTCGCCAACCTTTTTGCTGATATTTACTTGTCCCTTAACATCTCCGAAATCACCCTTCACATCCTTTGAAATATCGGAGACGGAGACGAGAGTCTTGTTTGCCGAATCATCGATAATCTGTGCATACACGTGTTTCAAACTCTTGAACACGGTAAGGCGCGGACGCTCGGTTGTTCCCATCACCGACTTGCGGATGTGTGTCTTGATGCGGGCACGATTTTCGGTTTTTCGCTTGGTAATCATTTCTTATTCCTGATTAATCTCTGTCTCAAACTATGCGGCTTGCATTCCCGCTTTGTGCTTACTTCGATCCGCCTGCAGCAGCAGCCTTGCCGGCCTTGCGACGGACATACTCGCCTTCGTACTTCACGCCCTTGCCTTTGTATGGTTCCGGCGGACGGAAGGAACGGATCTTTGCAGCGACTTGACCAACCAGTTGCTTGTCGATCCCGCTGATCACAACGTTCGTCGGTATCGGTGTTTCGATCTTGATTGAATCCGGCGGCGAGAACAAAATCGGGTGCGAGAACCCAAGACTCAGCTGAAGTTTCTTTCCCTTCATTTCCGCCTTGTATCCGACGCCAACGAGTTCGAGTTTCCGACTGTAGCCGTCGGTCACGCCTGTGACCATGTTCTGCATCAGGGCACGCCATAAACCATGAAGCGAACGAACTTCCTTTACTTCGGAAGACCGCGTAAGAAATATCTGGTTGTCTTTCACTTCAAACCCGATATCGTTATGCACGCGGGCAGTCAATTCGCCTTTCGGGCCTTTGACAACAACATCCTGGGCATTCTTCGATATCTTTACGCCCGTCGCAATTACAATCGGTTTTCTACCTATTCGTGACACGTTGTTTCTCCTTAATTACCAGATTTCGCACAACACTTCGCCGCCGACTTTCGCTTCCCGCGCTTCGCGGTCTGTCATCAATCCCTTCGAAGTCGAAAGCACTGCGATCCCCAAACCGCCGAGCACACGCGGTATGCCTTCGGCATCCGTATACCGGCGCAGTCCGGGACTGCTGATTCTTTTCAATCCGCCGATGACCGGCTTGCCTTCGTTGTACTTCAACTGAATGCGCAGCACGCCCTGAGCGCTTGTCTTTGTTTCTGTGAAGCCCGCGATAAACTTGTTTGTAAGCAATAGTTTCGTGAGTTCACGTTTCAAGTTGGATACAGGAACGTCCACCCGTTTGTGCTTCGCCTGAATAGCGTTGCGCAATCGTGTGAGATAATCTGCAACCGGATCTGTCATTGTCATGCGTTTACAACTCCTGCTTCAATCGTGTGTTGATTCCGGAACGTCCGGACAAATTGTTACCAGCTGGCTTTGACCACGCCGGGAATTTTTCCTTCAAGCGCCAATTCGCGGAATGCGATGCGTGAGAGTCCGAACTTCCTCATGTATGCACGCGGACGTCCGGATATATTGCAACGGCTATGCAACCGTGTCTTCGCGCTATTGCGCGGCAATTGCTGCAGTGCCACATAGTCGCCCTTCTCCTTTAGTTCCTTGCGGAGTGCTGAATACTTGGCAACCATCTTTTGTCGCTTGAGTTCTCGTGCTTTTGAACTTAACTTCGCCATGCCGGCAAATCTCCTGTCAAGGTTTTGGTGTTTCTAATACTTCCTCGCGCTTCACAAACGGGAAGCCCATCGTCTTCAATAATTCGTACGCCTCTTCGTCAGTCCTCGCTGTCGTTACAAACGTTATGTCCATCCCGAAGATTTTTGAAATCTTGTCAACATCGATTTCCGGGAACACAATATGCTCTTTCAGTCCGAGCGTATAATTGCCGCGACCGTCGAATGACTTGTCATTCAATCCGCGGAAGTCACGCATACGCGGAATAACAACGGAGACAAATCTGTCGAAGAATTCCCACATGCGCGCCCGGCGTAATGTTACGCGACAACCGATCGGCATGCCCTCACGCAATTTGAAATTTGAAATTGCCTTCTTTGCTTTCGTGATGACAACCTTTTGGCCGGTAATCAATTCAAGATCGCGAGCCGCTGCATCGACGAGTTTTGCATCCTGCGTTGCCTGCCCCACACCGATATTAATCGCAATTTTGTCAAGCCGTGGCGCCTGCATAACACTTTGATAACTGAAACGCTTCATCAACGTCGGCACAACATTTTGACGATACGACGTCAACAACCGTGGCGTCACGCGTTCTTCTTTTCCGGACGAGCGCGGCGCCCTGTCGGGTGCCTGGGCTCCGCCTTTGCCTTTTCCCTTTTCCGCCTGCGGTTTAGGTGTTTTTGGTGCAGCGAGTTTCTTTGGTTTTTCTTCTGCCATTTCTGTTTTCCGTTATTAAGTTCGTCTGGTCGTTGTCAGACTGTTTGTCTCACCATTGCGGGTGAGAAGAATATCTAAAATGTTTCTCCGGTCGTCGCTGCTACTCGCACGCGGGTCTTCTTTCCGGTTGTTGCATCGTTCACAAGCTTCGTCCCGACGCGGGTTGGCTTGCCTGTCTTCGGATCGAGAAGCATCACATTTGAAACGTGAACAGTCGCTTCTTTCTCGGTGATGCCGCCTTGCGGATTCCGCTGGCTCGGCCGGGCGTGGCGTTTCATGATATTGACGCCTTCGATAATCACACGCAACTTGTCAGGATATACTTTCAGGACTTTGCCGGATTTTCCTTTAGAGTTGCCGGAGATGACGATAACATTGTCGTTCTTACGAATCTTCATTTCAAATCCTCAATTACAAAACTTCTGGTGCGAGAGAAACAATTTTCATGTATTGTCGTTCGCGGAGCTCACGTGCAACCGGGCCGAAGATACGGCTTCCACGCGGTTCGCCTGCATCGTTGAGAAGCACAATCGCGTTCTCATCGAAGCGGATAAACGATCCGTCCTTGCGGCGGGTTTCTTTCCGGGTACGAACAATAACTCCCTTCGCCACTTCGCCCTTCTTCACGCCTGCGCCCGGAATTGCACTCTTCACAGAGACAACCACAAGATCACCCAGTCCGGCATAACGGCGGTCAGAGCCTCCAAGCACGCGAATGCATCGGACTTTTTTTGCGCCTGAATTATCGGCGACCGTGAGATTAGTTTCTTCCTGAATCATAGTAGACTCTCTTTATTTACTTCGCTTTTTCAACGACTGCAACGAGGCGCCATCGCTTCAGCTTGCTTAACGGACGGGTTTCCATAACTTTTACAGTATCCCCGATGCCCGCTTCACGCTTCTCGTCATGCGCCATCAACTTCGTTGTGCGTTTGAAATATTTTTTGTAAATCGGATGCGGCACCTGCCGTTCGATTGATACGACAATACTTTTGTCCATCTTGTTACTTACTACTTTTCCTGTACGCGTCTTGCGCCGTGTGGTGCGTTTCGTTTCTGTCTCGCTCATGAGGTCTTTCCGGTTTTCAATTTCTGATTCACAATTGTTTTCAAGCGGGCAATCTGGCGTCGCACGGTTCTTACGTTGATCGGACTTTCCAACTGGCTGGTTGCAAGCTGGAAGCGCAAATTCGAAAGACTCTGC
>JBKJJX010000057.1:0-9545 GCA_046597825.1 Bacteroidota bacterium
TCGTTCCGCTTCCATCGGAGCGATGGACGACAAGGATTGGCTCGTCAGGAAGATTCTTCCCCGGATTTGCAGCACTGATCTTTGGATCGTTCCACTTCGTTATCTCGCCTATAAAAATTTCGGCTACCGCTTCCGGAGTTAGACGAAGGTCCTTTCCGACTGCCGGCAAATTGTAATTCACAACCACCGCACCCATCACTGTAGGGATATGGAGTATCTCTGTCCCCTGTTTCTCACGCACTGCCGTTAATTGTTCATCGGTCATCGAGGCATCGGAGGCCCCGAAGTCCACAGTACCTTCCGTCACTAACTTTATTCCGCCACCGGATCCGATGGATTGATAGTTAAACTGCACGCCCGTTTTTTGGCCGTACACATCGAACCATTTTGAGTAAAGGATGTATGGGAACGTTGCCCCTGCACCCGTCAACTTAACCTGAGCCGTTGCAGGAATGGTGATACTCAGTAACAACAATCCCACCAGTAATTGCCGCAAAAGTGTTTGCATGTATTATTCCTTATGATATGTTTGTTTGAATTACAGAAAGATGTAATACAGTGTCAGACGGCCGGTGACCGACGCCGCGTATGTACGACCGTTCGGTGATGCTTCGTATGTCTCAACAAGAATATTTGGTGTGATGGAAACATTCTTATCCGGTTTATATGTCAATCCGCCCATGAAATAATTTCTAGAATCGCCTTTCGCATTCGTATTCGTGTTGGGATCAAAAAAATCATACCGCCCGATAGCAATGAGATCACTCCGAAGATTTGCTGATGCGAAAACAGAAATACCGACAGCGTTTCTGTTTTGAAGAGATGCACTGACCGGATCTGCAAACCCATGAAACGTCGTTTGCATAAATGCTTCAACGCCAACGCTGTAGGATTCAGGATTGGCGTACCCTGCGAAAACCGCTTCCGTCAAAACTCCATTTGATACTGTCGATTTCGGAATGCTTGTGCTTGAAGGATCAGTGATGTCCCCCTTGTCGCGATAATCACCCGTGAGGGTGAATTGTAATCGGGATGCCGGCCTGATATGAAACGTGAGCGAGTAGCGTTTGTACTTATCCGCTGCTGGACGCTGGCCGTTGCCGTTCGAGATCATGACCCAATAGTTGTACACTCCTTCATCATCAAATTTTCCGCGGAGTGCCACACCAAGGTCACGTGAAGGAATAATGCCGCGCAGATCCATGATTGTTTTCTCAAGGTAGCGCGCTCCCCAGGCCCCTTCTGATATCTCGAACGCAGTCGTGGGCTGCAGCCCGAAAATAAGATCACTGCCGCTGAAGATATTCTTCCATTTCAGAAATGCATCCTTCACGGCGACTCCTATCTTTCCATCCGTTGTGTTCGCCACCTGATCAGCTTCAAGCCGGAACCGGCTCATAAAGTGTTCGGATATCTCGTTATCATATGCAAAATAGATACGCCGGATCTGGAAAGCCTGCATTGATCTTGTCCCCTGCAACGCTGCATTGGGAAGTGAGGCATTCGCAAATGACGTATCCCTTGCTATGTTGTAGAAGTAATCCCCAAATACATAACCGCTGAACTTTCCCTGAGCGTATGCTCCGGTCACCGTCAAACTTCCAACAAGAAAAAGGAAAATCAGTTTTCGCATAGATCGTATCCTTTCTGATTCGACAAACAATTTATGTACAACTAAAAATAAGGTTTTAGTGTAATCTCCATGTTGTCCCGATGTTAAGTTTGTGTGAAGATCTTGGGAGGTCTGCACATTCACCTTCTCCCGAAGATTTTGTATAATGAGTTTGTTAATTCACAATCCTGTCATCTCCGAAAAGTGTTTATGTACGGATATAAGCTGATTACTGCTGCACTACTGTGTCTAATGTTTACTGGGTGCAGTCAGACGGAAACATTTCAAAGTCCTGCGCTAATAGAGCTCCGCGGCATATGGCTCTCAAATGAAGGCAATCACGTCTTCGAGAGCAGAGAGAATATTTCGACGGCAATGCAATTTCTCGCTGATCATAATTTCAATGTTGTGTTTCCTGTTGTATGGCACGATGGCGCCACCTTGTACCGCAGCAACGCTTTGAAACAAACATTGGGAATGGAGATCGCAAATGAATCGATGTACCCGGGAAGAGATCCGCTTGCCGAAATAATAGAAGAAGCGCATAAGCGGAATATAGCCGTCATTCCCTGGTTCGAGTCGGGCTTCGCCCTGCAACGAGGAAATCAGATTTTGCAGAAAAAACCGGCGTGGGCTGCGCGTGACCGTGAAGGAAAGGTCCTGGTGAAGAATGGATTTGAATGGATGAACGCACTCAATCCGGAGGTGCAGGATTTTATATCCGCGATCGTGATGGAGGTTGTGAAGAATTACAACGTGGATGGCATTCAGGGAAGCGACCGGATGCCGGCTATGCCGATTGAAGCGGGATACGACTCGCTCACGCAGGCCGTGTATGCCGATGTACATGGCGGTACAATTCCGCCGCTGGACTTTCGCGAGATGCACTGGAAATATTGGAGGGCTGTGAGGTTGAATAGTTTTGCGCGAGGCTTGTATTGGAAAGTCAAGGCGCTGAAGCATAACGCAATCGTTTCATGGGCGGTCGACACGTATCCTCTTGCACTCGAGGAAAATCTGCAGGACTGGCGTTCGTGGGTGACACTCGGAGTGAACGGCGACAATTACGCCGATTGGGTGAATCCACAAATCAAATCAACCTCAAGTGAAGAGTACAAACTGGTTCTTGATTCACAGAATAAAGAATTGATCAAGGTCAATAACCCCGCCCGGTGTATTTTCCCTGCAATCATACTGAGCAATGGGGATCGAAACCTTTCTGCGGAAGGTTTGAAGGAAGTACTGCGATACAACCGTTACAGCGGCTACAACGGGGAAGTGATTTCTTCTTACGATGAAATTCGTAAACACAATGATTGGCTGGCAAAGGCGTTAGTCGAATCGTATTACAAAACTCCTGCAAGACTTCCATTCAACGCGGAGTTCCAGAAACATGAGTGAGGATTTTACATCAGGCCCATGTCCGCGTTGAACAATCGAATTTTTTTTAGCAGTTTTCTCAACCGAAAGTCCTGTCGTTTCCACGGTGTAGCCGACTGAATCTCCACGCTCGTCAAGGCGTTCCGCAAGCTCCTGGACTCTTTTCCCCATCTGATATTTCCGGTCTTCGCTTATCGCGGTGAATGTTTTCAGAAAGCGATGCCCTCAGGCGAAACGCATACACCTCGCTATCAAAGATTCTCTACCCGATCAAGCTCAATAACCGCTGCACGCCGAAGTTTCTTTGTCAGCTTTTGAGCAATTGTCGTTTTGCCGACTCCGGGTGGACCGTCGATAACAATGATCATGACATACTTTCCTTTCTATCGATCCGGATCGAGAAGCGTTGTATCGAAACCAGTCTGCTCTCCTGAAACAATCTTCGAAACCATGTTCCCGGTAACCGGCGCAAGCGACATTCCGATCATTGCGTGGCCGGTTGCAGCAATCAGGTTCGGGAATGATTTGAACCGCCCGATGTACGGAAGCCCATCCGGACTGACGGGCCGCAGTCCCGCCCAAGGTTGTGCAGCCGTAAAATCAGATTTTTCAAATCCGCCAATGTAATCTGGAATCGAATTGATAATCGCATCAACGCGGCGTCGCGTAATGCTCAGGTCAAGCCCGGCAATTTCCATCGTGCCTGCAAAACGAATGGTTTCTCCCATCGGAGTAACGGCAACCCGCGCTTCGGAGAAGATGAGAGGAATTGCCGGACTTGTTTTCTTTTTTGGGATCGTGACACTGTAACCTTTGCCCGCTTGTACCAGCAACTTGATTCCAAGATCCCGGACAATGTCCGGAGACCACGAACCGCCGGCGAGTACGAACTCATCAGCTACATAATCTCCACTCATTGTCCTGACATCGACGATTTTATTTCCCTGAACTCTGAATCCTGAAACGCAATCGTTCTTTATAAGCCTTACCCCATTCTTCTCAAGATGCTTCGCCAATCCCTCTACAAACTTTGCGGGAGTCATATGGCAGTCGCCGGGAAAATAAAGTCCGCCATCCGCACGCATCTCCGCATTCGGCATAAGCTGCTGAACTCCCGCCTGATCGAGCAGCTTCGACTCAATCCCAACATCTCCGGCAAGAATCGCCTCTTCCTCGCAGCCCTTCTTTCCGTTTTCAGTCCGATAGAGCACCAACAAACCCTTTTGGGTCCATTCAAAATCAAATAACTTTTCGTCCGCAAACTGCTTGTACAGTCGCAGACTCTCATTGCCGAGATCACGCAGTAGCGGCATTGCACGCTTCATGTTTTCTTCTGTGCATGATTGCCTAAACTTCCATGCCCAGGATATAAAATCAAAATCCAGCCGCGGCTTGACGTAGAACGGGCTTGTTGGACTGAGCATCCATTTCAACCCTTGAGAAATAATTCCCGGCGACGCCAGCGGAATGAAATGGCTCGGACACACATAGCCGGCATTATGCAATGACGAACCGTGCCCGAATTCGCCTTTGTCGATAACGGTGACATTGGCTCCGGCTTTGTTCAGATAATAAGCGGAACAGAGCCCGATCGCTCCGCCGCCGATGATAACAACGTCAGATTTCAAATTGAAATGTGAGAGGGAAACTGAGGAGAAGATCAAACTGCAAAGCTATTGTGAAGTAACCTGCTCTACTTCAAACCGGAAGAGGGTGTCAATGGGAAATTTTGTCGATGCATTGAGCAGTTCAATTCCCACAATCTTATTGTTGTCGGTCGTATCAATGTTAACACCCTCAGAAACCTCAACGACACCAGTTGGTTTTTCTTCCGAAAGCTCTATGTAGGCGCTATCGGATCCTTTGTCATAGAAGATTTTCATGGTTTTCTCTTTCCCTTCAGGGGATAGGTTGTTATGACAGTAATCTGCACATCATCAGCGAAATACACCGTCTTTAACGGATAGTAATATTTCTCTACCAAGCTTTCGTCTATGATTTCCCGCTTTCCAGAAGTGCCCGAACTGAAATGATTCTTGATCGATTGCGCGACGTCGGCTTCGTCAATATCATACAACTTCATTCTTCGTCTGGCGTGTCGTGAAAATTCTATCTTCATGTGTGTGTATTGTACAGAATGCGTTAAGGATAATCAAGGTCGGAAGCATGTACCACAGAACCCTCGCGAGCCAACTCTCCGGGCTTTCAAATGAACTCGTGCTACTTCGTTCGTTTCACAGCACCTGAAAACCCCTTGCGAACGGGTCATCGCCTTCATCAATCGTAATCGTGTTGAAGCCCGTTATCTTCGCCCACCCTTCGATGCTTGGAATAATTGCATCGTACTCACCAACCTTTGCACGGCCTTCAATGCGCCCTTTAAATAAGCTCCCGATGATGCTTTCGTGCACAAACACATCGCCCTCCTTCAACTTTCCTTGTGCAGCCCACTGCGCCATGCGTGCAGAGGTTCCAGTTCCGCAGGGCGAACGGTCGATGGCTTTCTCGCCGTAAAACACTGCGTTGCGGGCAGTTGCTTCGGGATGGTTTGGCTTGCCTGTCCACTGAATATGGCTGCAGCCTTTGATTGTTGGATTTTCGGGATGGACAAATGTGTAACGTTCGTTGATGCGTCTGCGCAGCACCGGACTCCACCGAAGAATATCGGCGGCCGTGATGTGCTCGAGTCCTTTGAAATTCTTCTGCGGGTCGACGATTGCGTAGAAGTTGCCGCCGTATGCTACATCGACTTTCAACATGCCAAGGTCGGGACATTCGACTTCGAGTCCGGTTGAATGCAGGTACGATGGAATGTTCACGATGCGAACACTTTTGACTTTCTTTGCGCGTCCGGATTTTTCGATTTCATAATACGCCTCAATGATTCCTGCCGGAACTTCGAGTCGCAGCTTGCCGGGGGTTTTCGGCTTCACGAGTCCGTGCTCGATCATCACCGTCACAGTACCGATTGTTCCATGCCCGCACATCGGCAGGCAACCGCTCGTCTCGATAAACAGAATCCCTGTGTCCGTATCATCCCGCGTCGGCGGATACAAAATGCTCCCGCTCATCATGTCGTGCCCTCGCGGCTCGAACATGAGTCCCGTGCGAATCCAATCGTACTCACGCATGAAATGCTGGCGTCGCTCGCTCATGTTCGCGCCGTTCAGCTGCGGTCCGCCGCTCACGACAACACGAACGGGATTGCCGCAGGTGTGGGCGTCAATGCAGA
The DNA here is from genome assembly GCA_046597825.1 of Bacteroidota bacterium. Lineage (GTDB taxonomy): Bacteria > Bacteroidota > Ignavibacteria > UBA10030 > UBA6906 > CAADGV01. Next base: position 6,225 of record JBKJJX010000057.1, read on the forward strand.
AAAAAGATTTGCTAGTCACTGATCTGCCTGCCATTCTGGATCTCGTTTTCACTTCAGACACATCACTCATGGCATTCTCCTCGTCGGATTCTGCCGGCAATCAAATACATCCTCAACGTACACAATGTCTTTCTCGATTCGATAAATAATTTTGTAATTCCCCTCGACGATATAGCGATGGTCTTTCCCGAAGTGTTTTAACAATTCCTCGACTGTGCCGCTTTGTGGAAACGAGCGCAACTGTCGGGTACGAAATAAAAGACGGGCTACAAGTAATCTCGCAGCCCGTTCAGAAAGTGGTTTGTAGAACTCATGGATTTCTTTTAGCCGATGCTTTGCGGAATGAGTCCAGACGATCTTCATCTACCACTTCTCCGCTTCCTTTTCCAGATCATCCTGGCTTGTCACGCGTCCGGCGCTAATATCCTCTTCGGAGCGGGCAATACGGATGTGCAATTCTTCAACTGTCATCGGCTCCACATACCGCGCAACTTCCGAAACAACGAGAGCTTCAACGGACTTTAAAAGGTCATCGTCGGAAATCTCATCTATCAACCGATGCAAATGTTGCTTTGTCTGGGTTGCATTCATGGAAACTTCTCCTCACTCAATCTGACATGAAACTACGCAAGGCAGAATGGAATGTCAAGACGATGTGTAGCATGTCTTCACGATCGTGTAAAACTCCTTTGCGTATGAACCTTGCTCCCTCGTTCCGTAGCTCGAGCCTTTACGTCCGCCGAAGGGGACATGGTAATCAACTCCAGCAGTCGGAAGATTTACCATCACCATTCCCGCCTGTGAGTTGCGTTTGAAATGCGTTGCATGCTTCAGCGACGTTGTACAAATGCCAGCGCAAAGGCCGAACTGCGTGTCGTTCGCAACGGCAAGTGCTTCTTCATAATCCTTTACGCGAATCACTCCGGCCAGCGGGCCGAAGGCTTCCTCGCAATTGAACTGCATGGAGTTCGTCGTTTCGGTGAAGAGAGCGGGAGAAAGATACCAGCCGTTCTTTTGCCGCTTCAATCGTTCGCCGCCGGACACGAGCTTGCATCCCTCCTTCTTCGCGAGAGCGATGTAGCTTTCGTCCTTCAACAACTGCCCTTCGTCAATCACCGGACCGATATCGGTGCCGGGCGCAAGAGCGTCATCCACTTTCAACTTCGACATCCGTTCGATCATAGCCTGCACGAAGCGGTCGTGAATTCCTTCTGTGACAATAAGCCGACTCGACGCGGTGCAACGTTGTCCCGTGGAGAAGAATGCACCATTGATTGCTGAGTTTACCGCAACAATCACATCGGCATCATCCAACACAACCAGCGGATTCTTCCCTCCCATCTCCAGTTGTACACGGGGAAGCCTTTTTGCCAGCGCCACAGCCAACGTTCTTCCCACCTCAACCGAGCCGGTGAAACTCACTCCCGCCACATCGGGATGGTTCACGATTGCATTCCCGACAACGCTTCCCTTTCCCATCACCAAATTGAAAACACCTTTGGGCAAACCGGACCGCGAGATGATTTCCGCGAGCGACCATGCCGAGGCCGGCGCAAGTTCGGCGGATTTCATCACGACAGCGTTGCCAAACGCGAGCGCCGGAGCGATCTTCCACGCCGGAATTGCAATCGGAAAATTCCATGGCGTAATTAGTCCGACGACTCCCAGCGGCTCCCGCATTGTGTCGATTTCTATACCCGGACGAACCGAAGCAATATGCTCACCGCCAACGCGCAGCGCTTCACCCGCAAAGAATTTGAAAATGTTTCCCGCCCGTGCAACCTCACCGATTCCTTCCGGCAGAGTTTTTCCTTCTTCCCGCGACAACAATTTGCCAAGCTCGTCTTTGCGAGCAAGAATTTCAGAGCCAATGAAGTCAAGCACATCGAAACGTTGCTGAGGCGTGCTTTGCCCACACACACTCTGCGCTGACTTTGCAGCAGAGACAGCGTCGTTTACTTGCGCTGCATCCGCCTGCGCATACTCTCCGACAATGTCAGAGATGTCAGACGGGTTGATGTTCTTCGACGCACTGGCGGATGAAAGCCATTCGCCGTTGATGAGGTTGTTAAAGGTATTCATGGTGTTCCTAGAAGTTAAAAGATAAAGAACACCACGAAGACACAAAGGCACGAAGAAAGCATTAAATCTAACAAGGAATAAGTTTTTCTTGGCGTCTTAGAGTCTTCGTGGTTAATTGTTAGATAGTTGGCAATTCCGGTTTCGTCTTCATCGCCTTCGCTACGATCTCTTCGATGTGCTTCCGCTCTTCTGCAACGAGAGGCAACCGGGGCGCACGTACATGTTCCGTCCCGACGCCAACTAACGCTTCAACAAGCTTGATATTTTGCACGAACTTCGTTGAAACATCCAGGTGCAGCAGCGGCATAAACCAACGATAGAGTTTTAACGCTTCGTCCGCTCGCCCTGCTTTGACGTGATTGTACAATGCGACAGTTTCTTTCGGGAATGCGCACACAAGACCCGCAACCCAACCGACCGCGCCAAGCATCAGGCTTTCCATCGCCAGGTCATCGACACCCGTAAAAATCTGATAACGGTTACCGGTGAGATTGATGATATCGGTAATGCGCCGGACATTATCGGATGATTCTTTGAGCGCAACAAACTTCGGCTCGTCGGCAAGTTCCGCAAACATCTCGGGCGTAAGGTCCACTTTGTACGCGACCGGATTATTGTACAGCATGATTGGCATATCACTCGACGCTGCAACTGTTCTGAAATATTCCAGCGTCTCGCGACGATCGGCGGGATAAATCATTGCCGGCATCAGCATGAAACCCCCGGAGCCGTTTGCCTGCGCCTGCTTCACATAGTTGCTCGCCATCGCAGTGGATGTTTCGGCAACACCGGAAAGTACGGGCACTCTTCCGTTACTTACCTTCAAAGCAAGTTTCAGGATTTCCTGCTTTTCAATCTGAGTGAGCGTAACATTCTCGCCGAGCGAGCCAAGCACTACAAGTCCGTGTACGCCCGACTCGATTTGAAAATCGAAATGCTTTTCCATCGAAAGAAAATCAAGCCGCCCGTTCTCCAGAAACTTTGTTGTAACGGCGCTGAAGACGCCCGACCATTGTGGATTCACCGTGATAGTCCTTTGCCGGTATTAGAGTAAAGAGGATGGAAATGACGTCTGTATTCTACGATTATCAATTCTCTTGTGCAAGAAGCGGCGCAGCAACGAAGCCGAAGAGAGCAGAATCGTTTAACGATTTGTGAGGCGTGTTTGCTGCTCGCACACTGCGCGGTACACTCTCATATAATTCTCTCCGAGCAGTTTTCTGATATCGGACGATGAAT
>JBKJJX010000068.1:0-3680 GCA_046597825.1 Bacteroidota bacterium
CAATCCTTTACATATTGCGGCTGCAATGCGGCGTATCCGTGATAAAATCCGGGATAGCGCTTCATTGCATTCCAGACGATCTTGTTCCCTTCTTCATAATCCGTCCAGACAGCAAGAAATCCGCTGACGCAGATTGCATCAATGCCCATAAGTTTTGCGCGCTCGTACATGCTCTTGTCGTCGCCGTACATTGAGTGAACGAAACCCATTCCCGCCGCGTCGTCGTGTGTCATATGCGCATGGCTGTCAATAACGAGATTCTTCAGAGGCTTGCCCGCTTTCGCGAGCTCAAGTATTGTGTCGCCTTTCTTTTTCGAAGAATACAGAGGCGGCAGTTTCTCCATTTTCGTCAGCCGCGCAATATTTCCGGCTGCGATTTTCTGTTTCTCTTCTTCTCCGAGCACGCAATAGTCGACAAATGCTTTCGCTGCACCCGGAGATTTTTCCAGCGCTCCCGTGCCGAAGAGCACCCGGTCCGCTCCAAACCATTCCGTAAACACTTCCATCGCACGATTACCCTGATGCGTCGAGAGTTCGATGTAGAGGTTTTTGTGCTTCGCCATCAGCCAATACACATAGCGTGTTGCATCCCATCGCGCAGCCTGCAAAAGAATGTTCAGGTGGGGAAAACGCGTCAACACGGCATCAAGTTCATTCACCAGAACCTGATTTGTCATGTCCAGTACATCATTATTATAAAGATTGCCACCTTCCACCATCAATAATGTTTCGCTTTCCTCCAGAGCGGAGAAGAGCTCGCCGCAGAAGTCCACGTTGAAGGGGAATCTGTGCAACCGCGGATACATTTTCGCTGCGCGGATATTGTTATCCTTCATCTCTTTCAGCAGTTCACGCGGCCGGGACATTTCTCCTGTGTGATGCGGCATGACAGCCCAGACACCCTGCAGCCGCGAACTTTTTTTAAGCTCCTTCGCAAGCATGCGGTTGCCGTACATCGGATCGTATTCCTGGGCGACGGAGTGTGTAATCAGTGCACCGTGAATGCCCGCCCATTCCATTTCATCTATCAGGACTTCCGTTTCCCATCGCGCTTCGACATCCTTCGGTCCGCGTTTACCGACATGCGCAAAGCAGTCGACGTAGATTCGTTGATTCATAAATATCCCTTACCAGTAAAATGGTTTGATCGTGCTTTGTCCTTTTGGTGCGGCATCGAGGGCACGTTTCAATGCGCCTCTCGCTTTTTCCAATGCCTCATCAATATCGGCTGCGGAGTGCGAATAGGAAGTGAACCAGCGATGAATGACAAACACACCATCGCGAAACAACTCTCTGAACCAGAGATATTCCAACCGCGCATTATATTCGGCATCCGGCGTGTTGAATTTCAAATATGATGCAGGCGGAAGTCCGGCAGCATAGGCTTCAACGCCAAGCGATTTGGCAATTGAGTTGAATCCATCCATCAATCGTTTGCCCATTGCATTAAGGTGGTCATGCACTTTTTCGCGCCGCATAACCTTGAGTGTCGCGATTGCTGCTGCGATTGAAAGCGTCTCTCCCGCGTACGTTGTGGTCATCTTGAAGTCATTCAACTTCTCGAGGTATTGCCGCCTGCCGGCGTATGCGGAGAGAGGATAACCGTTGGCAAACGCTTTCGCATAACTTACCAGGTCTGCTTCAACATTGAATAATTCCTGAGCGCCACCAAGCGCAAGGCGGAAACCTGTCCACACTTCATCGAGTATGAGCACGATGCCGTATTCTTTCGTGAGCTTGCGGAGGAATCGGATGTAATCGCCGCTCACGTCTTCGTTCATGTCATATGGAATGGAGATGACGGCAGCGATACGCTCGTTATATTGACGGATTAATTTCTCCGCAGTTTCGCAATCTCCCCAGGGAATGATTTTGACAAAATCTTTCAGCACTTCAAGCACGCCATTGTTTGGACTTTCATCCGTTGCAAACCAATCGGGATAACCATGATACCCGGAAGTGAGAATCATGTCGCGTCCGGTCGCAGCACGCGCGATGCGTATATTGCAGAGGTTCGCGTCCTCACCCGTCTTCATGAACCGAACCATCTCCGCGTTGGGGATTGTTTGATTGATGAGCTGAGCAAGTTCGAGTTCAATCGGGCTTGCCATACTGAACAGCACACCCTTCTTCATCTGCTCACGCACAGCATCATCCACTTCGTCGTAACAGTAGCCGAGTGTGACAGGTCCCAGTGCAAGACGGAAGTCAATGAATTCGTTTCCGTCAATATCCCACATGCGACAACCTTTGCCGCGTTCAATGTATTTGGGCATGACGTCACTGAACTGGGGCAGGGGGCGCTTGGCATTCGTCTGCGTTCCCCACGGAATAAGTTTAAGTGCTTCGTTAAAATGTTCGTCCGATCGCTTCATCATTTTCAACCAACAATAATTTTGGGGACATCGGTGTCTGCAAGCAATCGTATGTTTACCGATTGACCGTTGTGCGTGCCTGCAATCTTCCATTCATGTTCATTTCTCGATATAACGAGATCGCCGTGTTGTTTTGTAGCTTGCTGCGCTGTGCATACTGTTATTATCAGATGTTCTTTCGCCCCGCCTGATTTTACTTCCACGAAAGGATGAATGCCATTTGCTTCAGGCACCTTAAGTGTGTCTGTTCGGATAGAAACTTCTTTCAACCCTTGTACTTTTGCTTTGAGTGAGGCGTGGGGACGGCTGATGGTAAACTCGTTGTTCCCGGCCTGAGGGTTGCAATCTTTGTCCTCGTTATCCCCCTGAAAGCGTATCTCAACATCGGAATTCGAATCCTTCATTCGCACACGATCGAAGAATACCAGCACATCGGGTTTCAGGAAGATCAATGTGCGGTAGACTGCATCAACATCCGGGGTGACGAGGCGATACGCTTCCGAGGCATCGCTGGTAACGGCAACATAGTTCTTCTGCTTGTCATAACTTTTTATTTGCGCTTCAGCCCATGAAGCATTCGTGCCTTCGTGCCCGTCGTGATATTGGTGACCCTTGCCGTTTATGAGAACTGCTGTATGCGATTCGGTAAGCCGCAGAACCCAATGCGGTTCCGTGTACGGATACGCGGCGTGCAATGGATCGTGCAACAACCGATCACCGTATGCCTTGAAGATGACGCTGTTCCTGTCCGCGTGTTCGTGATTTGCCGGAGGACCGCTTCGCATTGCGACAACAGAATCCATCACTCCCCAACCTGAACGCGCCACAACCCAATCGTTGTCAAAGCGAGCATCGTAGAGTTCCGGCCCGGGTGTTTTCTCTTTCACAGAAGGATCATACCAGACAAACGGATAATGGCTTCGGATTTCGCCCACAGAGAGCGCCACATACTGCGCGATCGGATCTTTGTACTCGCGTGCAGTCCACGCAGCAACCGAAACATCGCCCATAGACCACGCGTCGCCAAAGTTCACGCAATCTTCGGGATGCCCGATGGCGGGCATAGCCATGCGAAGAGCGAACCGTGTCGTTCCCGGAAAATTGATGAGGTTCCGCTCATTCACACCGGTCGTGCGGCGAATTGCTTCAATGCAAATCGTTAGGTGTTGCGCCGTGTATCCCCAATACGCAACGCCTTCTTCGTAACTCCCATCCCCACCGAACATCGTGGAGAATGCCTTCGCACTTTGCAACGCCATATCCACCCAGCGTTTCGCCTGCGGATGTTTATCGTAGAGCAAACAG
>JBKJJX010000167.1:0-3294 GCA_046597825.1 Bacteroidota bacterium
GTCATCCAACCCCCGTGTACGAAATGATTCTCGGTGTAATTGGATTTACACTCATGTGGAAATATTTTCGGAAACAGAATTATCCGGACGGCATGTTGTTTGCCATTTATCTCGTCATGTCCAGCCTCTTTCGCTTCAGCATTGAATTTCTGCGCCTGAATCCCCGGTTTTTTCTGGGTCTCTCGGAAGCGCAACTCATCAGCGTGATCTTATTTCTTGTTGGTGCTGCGTGGATTCTGATCCTGAGCCGTAAAACTTCTGCCGCGACTGCATGATTCTAGTCGAAATATACTCCAAGGACGATTGTCAACTTTGCGACGAAGCAAAAACTGTTTTGCAATCTGTCCAGAAGGAATTTCCTTTTACACTCAAAGAAATAAAACTAATACCCGGTGAAGGAAGCTTTGAGGAATTCAAAAAAGACTTTCCGGTTATACATATCAATAAGCGATTCGCGTTCAAACACCGGCTGAACGAGAACACAGTAAAGATTCGGCTGCAGCAGGTAGCAAACGAAGAAAACCGTTTGGCGATGGAGGACGATGCCGATGCGAAGGACAGCCAATAGTGCTCACCGTAGCAAAGGTTTTGGAAGCATTGGGTATCGCAGCTGTTTTTTTGGGACTCGTTCTCGGCGTTAACAGTCCCACGTTATGGATCGAGCTCTACCTGAGTATTCTGGGTATCGTGCTATTTTTGATCGGGTGGGGATTGGAAAAATTCATTTCGCGAAGAAACAATCCAACGCAAAAACCGTCGTAAAATCCTGAATACTTCCAACCAATCCCTTTCAAACATTTTTTTTCATGCCTGAAACAATCGTCGGCAGAAGACCCGTTATCGAAGCGCTAAAAGCCGGCACGGTGATCGAAAAGATCGTTCTGCTCGAGGGAATTCAGGGCGCGCCGATCAATGAGATACGTTTGCTCGCCCGAAAGCAAAAGGTGCCCATCATTGAAACAAGCCGCCAGCTGTTCCGCGAGATCGCCAGCGACCAGATGACACAAGGGGTAGTTGCAACGCTGATGGAGCGACACAAACATGCGAGCGTTGAATCCATTCTTGAGATTGCGAACAAACAACAAGTAGCGCCATTCATCTTGATACTCGATGAAATTGAGGATCCACACAATCTTGGAGCGCTGATCAGGTCGGCGGAATGTGCCGGTGTCCATGGAGTGATCGTTCCGAAACATCACTCAGCTCCGGTGAATGCAACTGTCACGAAAACTTCAGCAGGAGCTACCGAATACGTCGCTATCGCAGAAGTGACAAACATTGTGAGCACGATTGATGAATTGAAAAAAGAGAATTTCTGGATTGTCGGATTGGATGAGGAGGGAGACAAGCTTTTTGATGCGGTCGACTATACTTCACCTATTGCGATCGTAGTTGGCAATGAAGGCAAAGGCATACGCAGACTGGTTCGCGAGCATTGCGATTTCCTGGTAAAGATTCCGTTATACGGCAAAATTCAATCGTTGAATGCATCGGTGGCGGGAGCGTTGGTAATGTTTGAAGCGGCGAGGCAGAGGAGAAAGTAAAGCGATATACCATCACAGTACATCTAACCAGTCTATCTTTTTTCCAAGACAGCGATAATATTGGTTCTCGTCCATTCCAGTCGGGCTACCTTCGTCAGAAGATGCCATCCGAAGAAAATCACAAAAACCCATTTGCGAACAAAATTCGCATCTTGAAGATATTGACACTCGATCAAGTGCAAGTCCTTTGTTCCTCTTTTGATGCGGAGTCCGGAGTTGAATCTGTGAAACGTAGGAAAAACGTCCTGAGATTTCACTCTGTATATTGTTCGAATAAGATACTCTTTCAGTCGATACGGGAATAATCGCGGCAAAGCAATAAACGGGCTGACGACATTCGTTGTAAGGAGAATCAAAACACCGCCAGGCTTCAGAACGCGGGCGATTTCCAAAAGATCATCCGGAATGTATTCCAGATGTTCCGCGACGAAACGAAGTGTAACGACATCAACAGATTCTGAACGAATCGGAACTGCTCTTATATCGGCTTGAATCAAATCTCTAAATATGCCCTGGACTGGCGGAAGGACGTCGATGCCAACTGCATATTTAGCTTTCGTTCCTAATTCCTGTAGCGTCTCCGCTTTGCCGCAGCCGATATCTATCCATAATTTGTCATTCGACAAATAACCGGAGAGAGTGTCGTTATACACCTCCCAACGATGCCTAAAGGTCGGATCAAAAAAACGAACACACTTTTCAGCAAATAGTTTATTAAGTTTTTTTGCGTGAGATTGTTCCAATTTATCTCTCACTCTCCCTTTTCGTCTCCCCTCATTAACCCGAATTTCTTCATTTTATTGTACAGGTGACTTCGCTGGATATCCAACGCTTCGGCTGTCTTGCTGATGTTCCAATGATGTTCATCGAGCATTTTTTTAATGTAAGCAGATTCAGCTCTGTCCTTGAAGTCCTGAAACGTTGCGCCGAGTCCCAGCAAGTCATCAAAACCAGTTTTCACTCCGCCACTATTCTGCTCGATATCACCAGCATCTATCGCTGCGGACGGCGTCATGATAACAAGACGCTCGACAATATTACGAAGCTCACGCACATTGCCGGACCAGTCCATGGACTTGAGCTTCTGTAACGCGTCTGCCAAGAATTTCTTCTGGACCATTCCATAGCGCTGACAAATTTCTTCGGCAAACGAAGTCGCCAGAAGCGGAATGTCCTCGCGGCGATCCCGCAGCGGCGGAACGGAAATGGGAATGACATTCAGACGGTGATACAGATCTTCTCTGAAGTTCCCTTGTTTAATTGCTTCACCCAGGTTCTTATTCGTTGCGGCAATCACTCGCACATCGACCGGAATTTGTTTGTTGCCTCCTACCCGTTCAATTTTTCCCTCTTCCAGTGCGCGCAGTACCTTTGCCTGTGCATTCAGACTCATATCGCCGATCTCATCCAAAAATATCGTTCCGCCATCTGCTTGTTCGAATTTTCCAAGTCGCAGATTTGTCGCGCCCGTGAACGAGCCTTTTTCGTGGCCGAATAATTCCGATTCTATCAGTTCATTCGGGATTGCGGCGCAGTTCACTTCGATCAGAGGTTTCTCTTTCCGGTTGCTCTTCCGGTGAATTGCTTTCGCTACCAGCTCTTTGCCGGACCCATTCTCACCGGTAATAAAGACACGTGAATCCGCTGCTGCAATCCGATCAATCAATGCAAGTAGATCTTTTATTTTCTGACTCTCGCCAAGAATGACATTCTTCCCTTCGACTTTCTCCTTCATGAGTTTATTTTCGAC
>JBKJJX010000201.1:0-12798 GCA_046597825.1 Bacteroidota bacterium
AATCACTTCGTGCCGAATCCTGGATCCGCCTGCTTCGATTGCCGTGCCTCCGCCGAGCTGTCCCGCGTTCGGCGCGTTCGAAAATGCCGTGACAGGGACATGAACGCATGAAATTCCCGGCGTGCCGAGCGGATTTGTAATTCTATAGAGAGCGAAGTAGCTGCCACTTGTGAGGCTCGGCGGACCGAGCAGATAATATTCATTCGGATTTGTATAGACGAACGAAGGCCGTACTCCATCCACATCATTACCGAAAGAGTCGCGCAATCCCCAGAAGTCCGACCACGTCACCGCTCCCGGCGTTGCACCGATCAATTGTGCTTTGGGAATAACACGCACCGCATTTCCGAAATAACCGGTGGAGAATCCAAAGTGTCTGCCGGTAATGTAGTACGCACGGCTGTCAAAGCCTGCTGCTTCGTAATCCTGCCACGTATTCGTTGGCGTTGAACCGTTCACATTTGATGGCAACGCCCAGTTGAACCAAACGCCGAGTGGATTATCATCATCTGAAACAGAGACCAAAAAATAGGCGGTCTGTGTTGTAGCATTTTGATTATCCCACACCATCACCCAACGGTTGGCATGCGTATCGTAAAATACTTTTGGATCAAATGCGCCGGGATTTGAAAGCGTGCTTGAAAACCAGGAATCCGCATTGATGGTTTTGAGCGTTACACCATTTTTATCGCTGATGCGGAATGAACTGTTCACAAGATGCATGATGTGGTTCGGACCAACAGCCATAACGGGATCGGGGGGGAAACCACTTGTTTGATTATTACCCTGAAAGCTTGCGACCGTAATCGGCGGCGGCGCAGGCGGTGCATCGCGGCGAACCGAGGGATCTTCAAAGTAATTTGAACCTTCAGGTGCAAGCGGCGGCGGCATGTTATCTGGAGGCGGCAATAAAGGCGGATTGACCTTGTTGTGGAACAACTTGGCAACAGGCCCTTCGCCGGCCGGCCGGGCAATATCGTCGAAGCTATCAGTTGTCACAATAACGCCGCCGGCAACGGAGCCGGTCGCCGGTCCCTGAGCGATCTGCGCGAACGCCGAACTGCACAGGACTACCGAAATCATAGCGGTAAGAATTGATTTCATGAAGATGTTCCTTTGATGTGAGTACATAATTATTTTCGTGAAAGCTCTCTCTCGAGCTGCTGCATAACCTGAAGGATGGAAAGGTGGTGTTCCTCTGCAATCCGTTTTGACTCTTCAAATTCCGGAAGCAAGACTTCTTTCCCGTTACGGAGAATTGATTTTGCCTTTACTGTTCCAAATGATGTGGGAACTTCGACATGCGTGCGGGGTAACTTCGTGCGGTCGATCTTCTGAATGCGTACACCAATCGTGCTGGTGTGTGTGTAGATAATCTGGGTGATGGACTCCAGGCGCGCCGTTCCGACCATTACAGAAAGGAGTATCCCCGGCCTTCCTTTCTTCATGATGATGGGTACAAGATACGCGTCGTGAGCACCAGAGGCAAGCAGTTTTTCGATGAGATAAGGGTAGATTTGAGGATTCATGTCGTCGATGTTTGTCTCAACGATGACAATTTGTTCTTGTTCGATGTTCGATTCAACTTCACCGATCACTACCCGGAGTAAGTTAGGAAGTTGCGTGAATTCTTTCGTTCCGGCTCCGTAGCCAATCGAACCGACTTGTATCACTTCGTCGGACAACACCCCCAACGAAAGCGCTTTGATTATTCCGGCGCCGGTCGGTGTCGTGAGTTCTTCCGGAATGTTCGTCAGAACAGTCGGATATGATTTTAGAATTTCAATTGTCGCAGGGGCGGGAGTCGGCATCACACCGTGCTGCGTGGTGATAAGTCCGCCACTGCCAAGGCGTACAGGGGAAGAATATACTGCTTCGATTCCGAATTTCTCCAGACAAATCGCCGTCCCGACAATATCAACAATTGAGTCAAGTGCGCCGACTTCATGGAAATGAATTTTCTCGAGCGTTGAGTTGTGAACCTTCGCCTCTGCTTCACCGATAACACGAAAGATCGATTTCGAAACTTCTTTCACTCTATCGGAGAGCGTGCTTGCATCTATCAATGCATTGATGTCTTTCAGATGCCGGTGGTAATGCGGTGTGTGTGAGATGACGACATCGATATGCACTGCGCTGATGGAATTGCGCATCACGTGCTTGCCAATAATCTCAAATCCGGTGAGGGGAAGTTTTTTGAGTTCGGCACTTAGTTCGTCAAGTGGCAGCCCGGCGCTGACGAACGCCGCCATTGTCATATCGCCGGCAATGCCGGCAATGGTATCGAGGTATGCGATTTTCATAAAGGCGTAGCACGACCGGTCGAGTCGTTCCGCAATTGGGTCATATCAGTTCTTGTTGCATGTAACTCCATTTCCACACCTCCCGAGTTTTAGCAAGGCCGGCATTAACAGGATTGCTAAGAACATACCAAATTGCTTTCTCAAGTTCTTCTCCATTTTTGATGACATGGTCATAGCTCTCATGCTGCCAGAATTGTCCTTCACGGTTCAAGAGTTTGTTGGCTTTTAATGCAGTGTACCATTTCAGATTTTCCAATATTCGGGTAACAGCGTAGGGCGACGAGGCTCGTCGCCCTACGTGCTCGAGTTCGCAAACTGGTTTGGTATCCAATAGAGAAAAGATCATATGAACATGATTCGGCATGCACTGTGAATGCGATGAGGTCATACAGCTTCTTATCACGAAAATGTATTGCCTCGACCATCAGTTCTGCAATATGCGGTTCCCTCAGCCAATGTGGACCTGTGGAGCTTCCATCCAACAATGAATCGAATTTCTCAAAGTACTCCTGGCGGATTTGACAGAATAATTCAATTCGTGTTTTGTCGTCGTTCATTCCCGTTGCGTACCGTTCTGCTTCCTCAAGTTCGTGGCGAAGTCGTTCAATTGCTTCCGGTGGAAGGGAGCTGGCGAGTCTGTAGACAACATGGTAGATAGCGTTTTCAGGTTGATAGTGGGGAAGATTCCGGCGGTAGAAATCTTGCATAGTGTTTTCGGTGGGCCGACGAGATTCGTTGGTGTGCTAGTGTTAAAGATGAGGCTTCGTCGCCCTTGTCAGTTTTCTTCAAGTGCGACGAGACTCGTCGCACTGCAAATGCTTTTCAATATGTTTCAAGAATCGTTCAGTTGCGCCCACATTGTCACGAACGAACGAGGATGCAATTGCTCCGGCGGCATTTCGGGCGGCATCATCATAAAACAAATCATACAGCGTACGATACAAACTGTTTGCATCTGCAACTACAAATCCACCGCCACGTTCAGCGAGCTTCACCGCCTCCTGTGAATTTTTATGGCGGGGACCGTACACAACAGGAATTCCGTACACCGCAGCTTCGAGAACGTTATGCACGTTCTGTTTGAAGCTTCCGCCGATATACGCGATATCCGCACACGTGTAGAGTGTAAGCAGAATGCCGATACTGTCAACAATAATTACCTTCTCTCCATCATAATCATTAAGCGCAGAAAAACGGATGAACGTGGTCGCTCCTTCCAACTCACTCTCCAGATCCTCAAGATGTTCGATCGTCGGTTCGTGCGGAGCAATGATGCAAAGCAGATTGCTAAACGACTCCTGGAGTTTTGCAATCGTGGGAAGCAGCACCTCCTCATCCTCAGGCCATGTGCTGCCTGCGACGAGCACACGTTTGTCGCGCAGAATATTTTCCGCAATGATATGTCGCTTGCGCGCAACAGTGCTGCGCGTAACCACTTGATCATACCGCGTGTCGCCGATTGGTTCAATCGCCGGCTTTGAAAGCGCAAAAATCTTAAATCCCTCGGCATCGGACTTGGACACAGTCAGGATGTCGCTGATGGCATTGTACACATAAAAATGGAAATTACGGACGAGCGGGAGCCGTCGGCGTGTATTGTGCCGCATCGTTGCGTTCGCGATGAGAATAGGAATATTCCGGCGTTCCAATTCCCAGATATGATTTGGCCAGACGTCATAGCGGATGATGACCGCAACCGTCGGATTCGTAATGTCAAGAAAGCGCCGGGCGTTGGCGCGGGTATCGAAGGGGATATAGCTGATGACATCCGCCTGCTGAAATTTTTTCGAGTGTTCATAGCCCGATGGCGAAAAGAATGTAACAATAATACGCGTTTCCGGATGGAGGCGTTTTAGTTCTGCAATAATGGGCTTTGCCTGTTCAAATTCTCCCAACGAAGAAGCATGAAACCAGACCCGGCTGCCCGGAGCAAGTTTGTTGGCAACTTGCGTCTCGAGCGATGTGAACAATCCTTTCCGTCCGCGAATTCCGCGACGCACTTTTGACCTGAACAACGCTAGGAAGTGAATAGCGGTCCAGATAAGCGGAAGGATGAAGAAGCTGTAAGCGAATTTCCAGACCGGTTTCATTGCGGGCGCGCGAGCAGAGAGTTGGCGGATTGGACGACTCTGTCTGTCGTGACTTCTTTCATGCATTTGAAATGCCCTTCGGGGCAATCCGGCAAACCAATGTGAGTGCAGGGGCGGCAGTACAAACCCTTGTTCTCAACGACAACGCTGTTTGTCCCAAATGGAAAGAACCCGAACTCTTTCACTGTCGGACCGAAGATGGCGACGACGTTTCTTTTCCGGGCAGATGCAACATGCATCAAGCCTGTATCGTTTGTTATCACCACCGAACAATAGTCCATCATCGCTGCTGTTTCGGTAAGATAAAGTTTGCCGGCAAGGTTCAATACTCTCGCATCCGGTTTTATGCGCATGATGAGCTGTTCAATCGCAGTCGAATGTTCGCGTTCTTCTTCGGATCCGAAAATAACGATCGGGCTGTTGTGTTGCCGGCTCAATGCGCCTGCCGCATCGGCGAAGCCTTCCTTCAGCCACATTTTGTTGCTATGCTTCGCAGATGGACAAACACCGATGAATTGTTCATTCAGCCCGAAGCCGGAACTCTGAATCAGTTCTCGTACGCGGGTTTCATCACCTTCCGAAAAAAATAATTCCAATCCCTTCCCGTCATCCTTTACTCCGAAGCGGTGGACGGGTTCAAGGTAGCGCGATGCGACGCCTGGCGCACCGCCGAACTTGCTGTACACATTCAACTTAAAACGGACAAGAAGAAACCGGGCGAACTTCCGTTTGTTTATTCTGACAATATGCTTCGCTCCCACACTCAAAAACCTGCTCCGCAAGCTGTCATGTATGTCGACAATCAGATCGTATTGTTCATTCTGAATTTCAGAACGCAAACGCTTGAGGTCGGCAAAAGTTCCTTCCGCCGAAAACTCTTTCACGCTGGAAATATGAGGATTGAAACGGACGAGATCTGCGTACTCTTGCTTCACAGCGAAATCAATTCTGGCATCAGGAAAACGGAAACGGAATGCACGGACAAGAAGCGATGACAAAACAACGTCGCCGACTGAACTGAAGCGAATGATGAGTGCTTTATTGATTGAGTCTGCCATGTTGCGCCACCATTCTACCAAAATCACTATGCAATTGCAACGCAGCAACGCGGTCGTCGTCTCACAAAACAGATCACAGATGTGGAGAAGAAAATGATCGCTGTTTGATTTTCAGAACCAAACGAACTACATTGACAACAGAATGTCAGTCGAATTCAATGTTGTGCGCAAGATAAAAGAGAAGAGGATCCTATGAATCGTCCGGCAACCCTCGGCGAACTCACCAAGAGCGGATACAAAGTCAAGTCGGTCAAAAACGAACTCCGCGACAATCTCGTACAAAAACTCAACAAGAAAGAGCAATTGTTCCCGGGCATAATCGGCTACGAGAACACAGTCGTTCCCGCGCTCGTGAACGCAATTCTTGCCAAGCATGACTTGATACTTCTTGGTCTTCGGGGTCAGGCAAAGTCACGTATTCTGCGTTCGTTGCCCTCGCTGCTGGATGAATACATTCCGATTGTTCAGGGAAGTGAGATCAACGATAACCCATTCCGGCCGGTGAGCAAACACGCGGTCGATCTGGTGAGTGAGATGGGCAACGCGACGCCGATCGAATGGATTCATCGCGACCAGCGGTACGGTGAAAAACTTGCAACGCCGGATGTTACAATCGCCGACCTCATCGGCGACATCGACCCAATCAAAGCGGCCGCGAAACGCTTGCACTACTCGCATGAAGGCGCGATTCATTTCGGGATTGTGCCGCGTTGCAACCGCGGGATCTTTGCCATTAACGAGCTCCCCGATCTTCAGCCGCGCATTCAGGTCGGCCTCTTCAATATTCTCGAAGAGAAAGATATTCAGATCCGCGGATTCAACATCCGCATTCCGATGGACATCATGCTGGTGTTCACCGCCAACCCGGAAGACTACACCAACCGCGGAAACATCATCACCCCGCTGAAAGACAGAATTGATTCACAAATCCTGACACATTATCCGCGTTCATTGGAAGAAGCAATTTCCATTACCGATCAGGAAGCGAGTATGAAGAGGGAGGGAAGGGAAGTGCGCATTCCGTTTTTCTTCAAAGAGATTATTGAACAGATTGCCTTCGAGGCGCGCAAGAGCGAGTTCGTCGATCAGAAGTCCGGCGTGAGCGCCCGGTTGACGATCGCCGCTATGGAAAACCTGGTGAGTAATGCAGAGCGTCGCGCAATCTTGACCGGAGACTCTGCAATTGTTCCGCGCATTTGCGATCTGCCGCATGTCCTTCCGGGGATGACGGGCAAAGTGGAGCTTGTGTTCGAAGGAGAACAAGAGGGAACGGTGAAAGTCAGCAAAGCGCTGGTCGGGAAAGCAGTGCGCGAAACGTTCCGGTCATATTTCCCTGATCCGCTGCGAAAACGCCCCACAAAACCGCAGGGCGGCGAAGGCGGGCGTCAGCAGGCCGAAGATGCAGAGTACGGAAAAATCACGCAGTGGTTTGAGGCGGGAAACAAAGTTGAAATTTCCGACGATATGACGATTGATGAATATTCCCGCGAGTTGGAAAAAGTGAAGGGTTTGCGCGAGCTGACGAAGAAACACATGTCCGACGTAGAAGACAAATATGAGTTTGCTTCCGTGATGGAGTTTGTGCTGGATGGATTGCATCAGAATTCAAAAATTGCAAAAGACGAAGTCGACCACATAACCTCGTACAAGGATATGGTGGGCAGTATTTTCTCCGGGCCGGGGAAAGGGTTTGAAGAAGATTGAAGATGAAAGGTTGGTGAGTATGGGCACACTTGAATTGAAGAAAGAAATTCATTCTCTCGTTGAGAACATCAACGATGATGAGCGTCTCTCGATGCTTTACGACCTTATGCTTACGTTAAATGCTCAGACGGGAAGCCTCAGGGACACTCTTACCGATGACGAAGGAAAAGAATTGGATGACGCGGTTCAGGAAAGTAAATCTCCGGAGAACTGGATTTCCCATGATCAGGTCAGAGAAGACTACAAAAAATGGCTTTCCAAATAGTTTGGACGCCAAAGGCGAGAATGTCACATCTCAGGAATTTGGAATACCTGGAAAAGGAATGGTCGCATGGTTCCGCGGTTCGATGTGCTACGCGCATTGACTCGGTCATTCAGCTCCTGCGTTCGAATCCCAGAATGGGAAGACGCGAAGACAAGTACACTGATGAAGTCCGTTCGCTTTTGCCAATGAAGCAAACAAAATTGTTTTATCGAATTCACGGAAACACGATTATTATTTTGAGCGTATTTAATACGCGGCAACATCCGAGTAAAGAGTTGGAGTAATGGATGCGTTTTCGCTATTCAAAATGGACCCCGCAGTCACGCACTGACGAGCAGCGCTTGCAACAAATGGTTTCGCTCTTCAGCTACCTCATTGTGCAGACGAGCGGCGATGTGCAGGAGGCATTGGACTGGCTGCGTCAACTTGCCGAAGAGTATGGCCTGTTTGATGAGGACATGACGATGGACGATCTCATCGACAAACTGCGTGAGATGGGAATTATTGAAGACGTGAACGACGTCCCGACGCTCACAACAAAAGGCATTCAGCGCATCCGCCAGGACGCACTGCGGGAGATTTTTACTTCGCTGAAAAAGTCGCCGACCGGTTCTCATGAAACTCCATATACCGGCAAGGGCGTGGACAGGCTGAGTGAGACAAAGAAATTCAATTTCGGCGACCAGCCGACAAACATCGATCTCACATCAACCCTCTCGAATGCATTCCGCCGCGACGGCATCGATGACTTTACGTTGAAAGAGGAAGACCTTGAAGTGTACGAGACCGAGCATCAGACAAGCTGCGCCACGATTCTGATGATCGATATCAGCCACAGTATGATTCTCTACGGCGAGGACCGCATTACGCCCGCCAAGCAGGTAGCTCTCGCTCTTTCGGAATTGATCATGACGCGATTTCCGAAAGATTATCTCTCGCTTGTTACATTCGGGGACGACGCGCAACTGGTCAGCATGAACGAACTTCCGTTCTTGAATGTCGGTCCGTTTCATACAAACACGCGAGCCGGACTCCAGCTTGCCCGGCAACTTCTCCGCCGCTGCGGGAATGCCAACAAGCAGATTTTTATGGTAACCGATGGAAAGCCGTCAGCGATTTTTACCGACTCCGGAAAATTGTACAAAAATTCGTTTGGCCTTGATCCAAAAATTGTCAACAAGACCCTGGATGAGGCCGTGGCATGCCGGCGCGAGAAAATTCCGATCACGACGTTCATGGTTGCACGTGATCCGTATCTCATCAACTTTGTCGAAGAATTGACGAAGGCAAACCAGGGGCGGGCGTACTATTCTTCTCTTAACAATCTCGGAGAGTTTGTGTTCGTGGATTATATCAGGAACAGGAAGAAGAAATTTACTTCGCGGTAACTCAATCTGCACTGCACATGCAAAGGCGACTCGGGAATCGGGTCGCCTTTTCTTTTTACGGAATGGACGCAAGGCTTGTTCTTCTCCCAACTGCACACTCGAGGCAGCGTGCATGGACACAATAATACCTGAACAACTGAATTGCCCCTTGTTGCAGCAACGCGGAGTTTAGCGATGCTTTCTTATCCATAAGTTGAGTCTGGATTATTTCAGTAATTGGATTTTCCTGTGAGGGAGGAAGCGACCCCAGCATTGCGCGAATATTTTTGCCGATCGAAGCGTCCTTAAAAATCCGTGCGTAGAGAAGGAGGATGGGAAGAATCGTGTTCACTATGATGTCATTTATTCTTGCTGCGCCAAGTGAGATTCCCGCTCCCGGCGAATCGGGACTTTTTGACTTCTTGTTTTTGAAATGATAATGATGTTTCCAGAAATCGTCAGACTCAAACTGGAACATGTCCGATAATTTTTGGATGCGTTCTTTTGGCGTAAGGGAGATATCCTTGAAGATCCGGATCAGCCAGCGGAAGGATTCCTCGCCGAAAAGTTTCGGGAGAAGAAAACACATTACGGCAAGCCGCGCAGTCGGAAAATTATTCGGCCGCAGCCGGAAGAAAAGCCATTCGCCCGCGCCCAGTACACTGCCCTTGAATTGGGGCCGGGCGGACTTCCAGATTTTCTTCAGATGGTTCACGTAACGGCGACTCTCCGGGTCAGACATTTCTTCCCGCGAGGGAAGAAGTCCTGCAGCGCCGAACAACATTCCCATCATTTCCTGTGTGTCGTCGAGGTGATGGTAGCGAAGAGTTGCCAGCCGCATCGAGTGTGCAAGGTCAAGGAATGGCTTTGTGTTCCGTGAATACCCGAACGCCTCCATAGTCCCTTCAAACAAAAGCTGTTCCCACAAATCCTTCGAGGCAAAATCTTTTTTCAGGTAATCGTTTCTCGGAACAGGAATGTCGGCGGGATTGCCATAGTAACGCGGGTACGGTTCACGCACGACGTGGCGTGTTTCATCGACCAGTTGCTTCAGCCGTTCTTCGTAACGCCGGACTTTCAATTCGATGCGTTCGTTGGCGAGCCTTTGGAGCCACGAAAGAATAATTTTCGCCGGCACCTCAGCGTTGACATCTTTGCAGAAGAGGGATGAAGTAACGCTCGTCTGTTCGCCGAGTAATGCTGTCGCCCACGCCTGATGAAATTTCTCATCCAGAAACGGATGCAGGACTAGCAATGGAATTTTCCTGCGGCTTGCCGTCTGCATTGGAGGAGAAAGTGGATCAACCGTCAGAACGACGTGAAGAATGACTTTGTTGTAATGCGGGTCGATGTCGTGTTTGTGCGTTTGCCATTCCTCCGCCGTCGTATGGATTTCCACATCACCGTGGAATATTGTCTTGCCGATGCAGATTTTTGCGTTCAAGAAATCGGGACCCGCATCAGTGTTCGGAGTTCCGGGAGATATAATTGAAACACAGCGTTTGTCCGATGTGGTAAGATGACCGGTGGAAAAGTTTTGCCCCTGCCAGATCCGGCGGAGAATTACTTCGGGCATGTCCGGAATAGAGGTTGCAACCATCGGAGAAATCTCAGAAATACTTTGATCGGATCAGGTTCATGTCGTCGCGGAGTTGTAATGCGGCAGCGCGGGCCGCTTCAGCAAAGTCTTCGCCGCTTGACGCGTACAAAATTCCGCGGCTGGAGTTTATCACAGCCATATCGCCGGCGGCTGTGCAGCCGTAACGCACCGATGCCGTCAGATCGCCGCCCTGTGCGCCGACGCCGGGAATCAGCAAGGGCATATCAGGCACAAGCCTGCGGATGCGCTGTAGTTCTTTGGGCCGCGTCGCCCCGACCACCAGCCCGCAGTTTTTCTTCACGTTCCATTTTTTGACTTTTGCGATCACGTGCTGGTACAGGGGTTTAGCTCTTAACTTCAGGTACTCGAAATCCTTCGCCCCGGGATTTGACGTGAGCGCGAGGATGAACGCCCCATGATCTTCCTCCCTGATGAACGGCTCCACCGAATCGAATCCCATGTAGGGATTGACAGTGCTTGACGAGAACCCGAAATCATCACGCAGACTTTTCGCGTACATCTGTGCTGTATTGCCAATGTCGCCGCGCTTTGCATCGCCGATGGTTATGATGTCGGGAGGAATTGCAGCAAGCGTTTCTTTTACCGTGCGCCAGCACTGTTCGCCGAGCGCTTCATAAAACGCAAAATTCAGTTTGTAGGCACAGACAAGATCCTTCGTCGCTTCGATAATCTGCTGGTTGAAAAGAAGGACCGGGTTCTCTGCCCGAAGCAGATGGCGCGGTAGTTTTACAGGATCGGAATCAAGTCCGATGCATAGTAAAGAGTTATTGCTGTGTTGGATGGAGCGAAGCGCAGAGTAAAAGGTCATCGTTCAACGTGCAATAATAGTGGAAGGTTGAGAACTTCCCAATGATAGAAGATGCAGAGAACTCAAGTTATCATCGCTGACGTTCAAAAGTCCGGACAAAATCATGCTGCGGTCCTTGTTCTCTCGAATGGCAGCTAATGCATCCGTTCCCGCGGGTTGTAACGGAGAACGCGACTCTTCCATCAGGAAAATACTCCGCCCAGAGCCAGCCGCTTCCGGTTTCTGAGACGCCGTTGCCTCTGTCTTTGTATAAGACGGCGTACAATGTCGTTTGTCCGTTCGTCCGGATCTCTTTCACGATAACGGAGCCGTCCGGGAACGTACCTCCCGCGGGCAACATTCCGTTTTGCAGGGCACCGAACGCCACATTATTCATACTCACCCGAACTGTCGGTTGATGCGCCGTTGATCCGTTCAGTGTGCCGCTTGTAACCGAGTCAACATTCGGGAAAAGACGATACGATGTAAACGGTTGCGTACGCGTAATGAGAGTGAAAAGGTCAGCATCCGTGGAAACACGGGCTGGTGTTGTATCTTCTCCCTGATCTTTGCAGGAGAAAAAAACAACGGCCGACAGTACAACGATAAACAAATTATTTTTCATCGCCTCGCCTCTTCTCCTCATCCTTCGATAAATTGTGCATACTGTTGAATAACAGTATCGGGAATTTTTTCCGGCTTGCCCGTCTTCGAATTAATCATCGTGCTTACGAACGTCCCTTCGGCGGAAACCTTCTTTGTCTCTTTGAGAATCTGAAAACCGACAGTCACTTCACTGCCAACAAACGATTCCAACCATGTCCGCACAGTAATCCGCTCGCCGATATTGAGAGCCCGCTTGAATTCAATGTTCCACGATTTCTGATACCAGACCCAGCCCTGATCAATAAAGGAATCCATCGGCATCTTGTAGCATCGCCCCATCTGGTCGTAGCGCGCCGCGAGGACATAATCCAGATATTTCGAATTGTGTACATGATTATTCATGTCAATGTCGTCCGGCCGGACTATCAGTTCTGTTTCGAAACGTTTGTATGGCATCGGGAAGTAGGAGATTGAATATTTGAGAATTAGAAATGTGAGGAATTTTGTTTTCTTCCGAGTCCACCCAATCGGGCGCATAGAGACAATTCCAAAAATTTCCATCGTAAAGTACGCGAAGACCAGTCAATGTGCAATTCAGAACTGGCTTATATCCCGACCAAAGATTTTCGCTTTCAGCCAATCGAATAGGACAAGGACTTTATTTTTCAGACTCACAATGCGTGAAAGATAGGCAGAGCGCCAGAATAGCCACGTCACCCAGCCGCGGCCTTTTACGGCGTTCAGATCGGCGAGGGCCTTGTTATCGCCGACATACGCCAGCATGCCGAGATGCCTGTAGTGAAACGGCTCCGGTTCTTTTTTGCGTGCGCGTTGCGTGAATGCCTTTGCAAGATATTTTCCCTGCTGCTGGGCCACCTGCGACGTTGCAGGAAGCGGAGTGTCCTCTATAAGACTGCAATCTCCCATTGCATACACGTCCGTTTCGCCTTTCACTCGGAAAAAATTATCTATTAGAATTTGAGAGCGTTTGCTTTTC
>JBKJJX010000229.1:0-6146 GCA_046597825.1 Bacteroidota bacterium
GAACCGCTGTTGGCAACCAGGGAACAATTCTCCGAACCACCACTGGTGGTGTCGTTGTATCTTCGGAAGAAATCTCGCCGATAGTGAACGAGTTTAGCCTGAGTCAGAACTACCCCAATCCGTTCAATCCATCGACAACAATATCTTTTGCGCTTCCACGAGCGGCCGAGATAAATCTCAAAGTGTTTGATATCCTCGGCAGGGAAGTAACAACCCTGGCAGATGGATATTATCAAGCCGGGTCTCATCTGGTTCGATGGGATGCACAGGGTGTTTCAACCGGTGTGTATTTCTATCGGTTGAGGGCCGGCGATTTTATACAGACGAGAAAACTTTTGCTTCTACGATAATCTGCCTACGATGGAGAAACCATGAAAATCATTTATCTGCGCACATATATTTTGCTGACTCTCCTGTCGGGTGAAAGTGTATTTACCCAAACTATCACCTCGGCAAATCAGGGATTTTCAATGAAAGTGCAACTCGATAATAAGGGAAACTTTGGCAAGTATGCATATCCCGATAATCCACTTCCTGAAACTCGTCTTGGAGTAGAATATCCGGTCGGTCAACGAATCGAACACCTTTTTGGAGCCGGTATCTGGGTCGGTGGCAAATTGGATACAGCTCAGGTTGGGACATCTTCTCCACTAAGACTCGTTTCAGTTGCTTATGAAGGATGGGCCGGCCCATACAATGAATTCTTCCCGGCAACTACACCTGCTGACACAATCTGGAAGGTCTATGGTCAGGGAGTACCCCGTCCATCTTCATGGGAAGCATATTGGGGAAATTCCATTCCGCGCTCTTCAATTTCGGATAACGATTTCTACATGGCGTATAATGACTATACCAGGCGGGTAACCGGTCATGTTCCTCTCAATCTCAAGGTCATTCAAAGTTCTTTTGTGTGGAATGATAGCACAGCTGAGGCGATCCAGATCGTTGAGTACAAGATCATGAACAATGGATTGAAGACTATTGACAGCGCATACGTAGGCATTTTCTCTGAAGGTGATATTGGTTTCGCCACGCAGGCAAGTTATTGGATGTACAATAACAGTGGTTATTTCCCATCATCATACACCGGATACACAAATAACCCGGTGAGTCTGGGCACGACGCCATTTGGTGTTTCGGTAATCAGCACCCCAAGGCCACTTGACTCTCTCCGTTTGTCATTCCGTTGGTTTCCCGGCTCCCAAACACCCCCGACTGATGCCGCCCGATATACAATGCTGAGTTCCGGAGTCATTCAGCCGGACGAGTATCCAGCTCTTTCTGATAGCCGATTCTTTCTTTCCTTCGGGCCGTTTACCATCAACCCAATCATACATTCATCGCCCGACACTCTTGTTGTCGCGTTTGCGTTTGTTGCCGGACAAACGCTTAGCCAGCTAAACACACGCGCACTGCACGCAAAGCAGATTTATGTTTCGACTTTACAGTCTGCTTCTTCAAACCGGTCGAGCCCTTACCGCGAACTAATTTTACCGGCCACCAGTTTGCGCAGATAGGATGGAGTGCTCTCGTGTTGACCTTCAGGCAGAGAATTTCTATACTTTCTCATGCACGCTTCATTTATGGTCAAACTCGCGGTTCTCTTCTTCATTTGTATTTCCGTTTCTGTCCGTGCAGCGCCTCAGATTCACTCATTGCAAATCTCAGGCAATTCAGTTTTCACCACACGAGAGATACTCGGCTGGCTCGCTCTCAAATCTTCGCGGGCATATGCGCAACCTCTGCTGGAAAAAGACGTCGAAACGATTGCCGATAATTACAGACGCCGCGGATATCTTGCGGCCACAATCGAGCCGCGGATAACGAGCGATGATACGTCGGCTGTCGATATTTTGTTTGAGATTAAAGAGGGCCGTCAAACACTTATCGGATCGATAACTGCCCAGGGCTCGGTGCAATTCACGCCCGGGGATATTCCCGGCTACTTCAATTTGAAATCCGGCGATCCGCTGGATGAATCAATTCTTGAACAGGATATTGACGAACTACTCGGTCGGTATGAACGGCACGGCTATCCTTTTGCGCAAGCCCGGGTTGTAAAACTGCAAGCACGCAAAGGAGAAGAGACGGACACACTGGATATTGTTTTGAATATTGATGAAGGCCGGCAAGTAACGATCGATGAGATACGGGTAGAAGGGAATAAGGAAACCAATCCTGCCGTCGTTGTCCGAGAAACACGCATCGCATCCGGCGAGGTGTTCAATCCCGTGAAGGTCGATGCCATCAAGCCGCGGTTGATGCGGTTGAATATTTTCTCCGACGTTTCCGATCCGGAACTGTATGTCCGCGGCGAAAAAAATGGTTTGCTGATCAAAGTGAATGAGGGAAGCACCAACACATTCGATGGAGTTGTGGGATATATTCCGGGTAATGGAGCGGAGCAGTCGGGATATTTAACCGGACTTGTTTCCGTGTCGATGAGAAACCTCTTCGGCAGTGGACGGAAGCTGGGATTCAAGTGGGCGAGAGAGGATCGATTTTCACAGGAATTAAGCGTGAACTATCTGGAGCCCTGGATATTCAATCTTCCCGCAAATCTTGGTGGCTCATTTCTTCAGCGTCAGCAGGATTCATCGTATGTCCGTCGCGTACTTGATTTCAAAGCAGAGTTAATGCTTTCGGAGGAGTTGTCTATCTCTGCGTTGCTCAAGTCGGAGAATGTAATTCCCTCCGCGACCGATTCGACGTTCTCTCGCGTATTTCAGAGTTCCATCGTTTCAGTTGGCGTGGAAATTCAGTACGATACACGGGACGAGCCGTACAGTCCGAC
The DNA here is from genome assembly GCA_046597825.1 of Bacteroidota bacterium. Taxonomy (GTDB): domain Bacteria; phylum Bacteroidota; class Ignavibacteria; order UBA10030; family UBA6906; genus CAADGV01. The sequence continues at coordinate 2,795 of JBKJJX010000229.1, forward strand.
TTCTGGTGCACGCTATCGCACCGATTATCAGTACGGAACAAAACGCATCAGCAGAATTCCGTCGGCGCTTATAGGCAGGATTCCTGCCCGGTCCACAGTCCAGCGCCTTACACTTGATCTCGATTTTTATCTCTCAACATTTACACGGCAGGTTCTTGCCGTAGGGTTGCACGGTCGTGAATTGCGTGGCGGACAACCTGAAGAGGGAGAAATGTTCAGGCTTGGTGGCAGCCGCTCGTTAAGAGGTTTCCGGGAAAGTCAGTTCATCGGCTCGCGGCTCGCATGGTCGAATACTGAGTATCGTTTTTTGCTTGCGCGCCGTTCCTTCTTCTATGGATTTATCGACGCAGGCTATTATTTTCGGCCGGCGGATGACTCGAGACAAGTCCCGGTTGCTAAAAGCGAGGGATTCAAATACGGGTACGGGATCGGCATTCAGCTTGAGACCGGGCTGGGCGTACTTGCGGTGAGTTTTGCAATCGGCAGCGATACCCCTTCGTTCACCAACGGCAAAATACATTTCGGCCTGATCAATGATTTCTGAACGTATGAAAGAAGAAGTTAGCCCCGGGGAGCGGAAAAGTCTGCTTCTGAAATTCGAACGCGAATATTGGAGCAAAGGAGAGACCGCAATCGCCGGAGTTGACGAGGCGGGACGCGGCCCGCTTGCCGGACCGGTGGTTGCAGCGGCAGTGATTTTTTGTCGCGAACAGTTTATCGATGGAGTGAATGATTCAAAAGTCCTCGATGCGGAAGAACGCGAAGAACTCTACAGTAAAATCATTGCGGAAGCGCTGACATTCGGAGTCGGGGTCGTTGAGCACACCGTCATTGACGAGATCAATATTCTCCAGGCAACATACAAGGCAATGCACGAGGCGGTTCGGCAGCTTTCCATCCAACCATCACTCCAACTTATCGACGGCAATAGATTTTTAGAGAATGGAATTCCTCACAAGACTATCATCGACGGTGATGCCCTGAGCTTTTCCATTGCCGCGGCATCTATCATTGCCAAAGTTACCCGCGACAGGTTGATGGTGGAATACGACCTTCAATATCCGGGCTATGGTTTTGCGAAACATAAAGGCTATGCAACGAAGGAACATCGCGAAGCGATAGACAGGCTGGGATTCTGTGACATCCACCGGCGGTCGTTCCATCTTCGATGTCAGTATGAATTGGAATTTGATTCCGTTACATCCAATCCTGAATTTCATGATGAACGAAGTGAACAAACGCTCGACACGACAATCGGGTGATGAAGGAGAGGAGCTTGCAAAGCAATACCTCCTCAAACTCGGCTTTGAAATTATTGAAATGAACTACCGGTTCGGCAAAGGCGGAGAAATTGATATCATCGCAAAAGACGGTGATGTGCTTGTGTTTTGTGAAGTAAAGATGCGACACAATGACGAGTACGGCGATCCGGAATTCGCCATCACGGCAAAAAAGCAGGGACAGATCCGGAAAATTGCAGCGGCGTATTTGTACGAACGAGACATAGATGACCAGGAATGCCGGTTCGATGTCGTGGCGATAAAAAATTACGGCCGTAAACCGGAAATTAATTACATACCAAACGCATTCTGATTCCACACTTCCCAAAAACCTAAAACCTATACATGAACGCACTCCCATTTATTCTTGCCGCTCTTGCCGTTCTTGCAATTGCGTATCGCTATTACAGCGCTTTCATCGCAGCCAAAGTGTTGACACTGGACGCCATGCGCGTTACGCCGGCACACAGACTGAACGACGGACAGAACTATCACCCCACAAACAAATGGGTGTTGTTCGGCCATCACTTCGCGGCAATCTCCGGCGCCGGGCCGCTTATTGGCCCCGTGCTTGCCGCGCAGTTCGGGTTTTTGCCCGGATATTTGTGGCTTCTCTTCGGAGTGTGCCTCGGCGGAGCAGTTCACGATTTTGTAATACTTACTTTGTCCGTGCGGCGTGATGGAAAATCATTGGCGGAACTTGCGCGCAAAGAGGTCAGCCCGCTGGCCGGCATCATCGGCTCAATTGCCATTCTCATTATTATCGTTATTGCACTTGCGGGATTGGGACTTGCCGTTGTGAACGCGCTGCGGGAAAGTTCATGGGGCACATTCACAATTGCGATGACCATTCCCATTGCGCTCTTTGTCGGGTTGTATATGTATCGCATTCGTCCGGGAAAAATTGGCGAAGCGAGTTTGATCGGAGTGATCGCTGTGTTTGCTTGCGTAGTTATCGGGAGCTGGATTCCTACTTCACCACTTGCGTCATATTTCAATCTTTCGAGAGAAGGCATCATTGTTTCGATGGCAGCGTACGGGTTCATCGCATCGATTCTCCCTGTATGGATGTTGCTCTGCCCGCGTGATTATCTCAGCTCGTACATGAAAATTGGAACCATCGGGGCGCTTGTTGTCGCCGTCATCGTTGTGAATCCGCTTATTCGGATGGACGCGGTGACAGAATTCATCCATGGGGGCGGGCCGATCATTCCCGGCAAAGTTTTTCCGTTTGTGTTCATCACTATTGCATGCGGAGCTATTTCGGGATTTCACGCACTGGTTTCATCCGGCACGACGCCGAAAATGCTGAATAACGAATCTGAAGCGCGCATGATCGGGTACGGCGCCATGCTCATGGAGGGACTTGTCGGCATCATCGCTCTCATTGCTGCCAGTTCATTGTTTCCTGCTGATTACTTTGCCATCAATCTTTCTCCGGAAAAATTCAAAACGCTCGGTATGCTGCCTGTGAATATTGACGAACTCTCCTTTGAGGTAGGAGAGAACGTTGCGGGAAGGCCGGGCGGTGCCGTATCGCTGGCCGTCGGTTTTGCACAAATCTTTTCCGCAATTCCCGGCATGAAGGGACTGATGTCCTATTGGTATCACTTTGCAATTATGTTCGAAGCGTTGTTCATTCTTACCACGATTGATACCGGTACGCGCATCGGCAGATTTCTGGTACAGGAGTTTGTTGGAAAACTCTGGAAGCCATTTGAGAAAGCCGACTGGCTGCCCGGGTCCCTGATTTCTACTGCGTTGGTTGTGTTCGCATGGGCGTACTTCATTTGGAACGGAAACATCAGCACAGTCTGGCCCATGTTCGGAACCGCCAATCAATTACTCGCAGGCGTTGCGCTTGCCGTCGCAACAAGCGCGCTTATTAACGCGGGGAAAACACGCTACATCTGGGTGACTCTTGTCCCCATGCTGTTCGTAACAACCACAACGCTTATTGCATGCTGGCTTAACGTAGTGGATAATTTTCTTCCACTCACCGATAATCCTGCCACAGCAACAACAGGATACGTCAACTCTACTCTCACCATCATCATCATGGTCTGCGCGAT
>JBKJJX010000258.1:0-3582 GCA_046597825.1 Bacteroidota bacterium
CTGCTCTTCTTCCGCCAACCGCTTCTGCAGCTCTTCGACCGGTAAATCCCTTAATTCATGTGCTTTCATCTTCTTCTCTTCTTTTATGCTGCGGTACTTGTACCGTAATCCGGCCGCGTGCTGATTTTTGTTTTGATGGGAAGCTTGTGCGCTGCGAGCGTTAAGGCTTCTTTCGCAATTTCCTTCGAAGTCCCACCGACTTCAAACATAATTCTTCCCGGCTTCACAACTGCAACCCAATACTCAGGCGCTCCCTTGCCGGAACCCATACGGGTTTCTGCAGGCTTCTTTGTGACAGGCTTATCCGGAAAAATCCTGATCCACACTTTTCCTTCACGCTTCATCATACGCGTCAAGGCAACGCGTGCCGCCTCAATTTGTCGCTGTGTAATCCAACCCGGCTCAAGCGCCTTCAATCCAAAATCACCGAAGTCGACGTTTGAACCGCGGGTCGCTTTTCCACGCATGCGTCCGCGTTGTGTTTTTCTGTACTTCACTCTCTTTGGCATCAACATACGGTACTACTCCCTTTACTGGCTCTTGCGTGTAATCGATTGCTGGCTATCGCCCTTGCCGATTACCTCGCCTTTACAAATCCATACTTTCACACCAATTGCGCCGTACACAGTGCGCGCGGTAGCTGTCGCATAATCGATATCTGCCCGTAACGTGTGCAACGGAATGCGTCCTTCTTTGTACTGCTCGCGCCGCGCCATTTCTGCGCCGCCAAGACGGCCGGAGGTCATAACGCGAACACCTTCCGCACCCATACGCATTGCTGCAGTAATACCGTTTTTCATTGCACGACGGAATGCGATACGGCCTTCCAATTGCTGGGCAATATTTTCTGCAACCAGATAGGCATCAAGTTCGGGCCGTTTGATTTCGTTGATAAGAATTTTTACTTCCTTGTTTGTAATTTTCTTCAGTTCCTCTTCCAACTGAGAAATCTCTTTACCACTTCGTCCGATGACAATACCCGGGCGTGATGTGGTGATGGTAATAACGGCGCGCTTGGGAGTTCGTTCAATCAGAATCCGGGAGATTCCCGCTTTCTTCAAGCGGTTGCGGACGTAGTTACGAATTGTCATGTCTTCCTGAAGCTTGCTGGCGAACGATTTGTCATCGTACCAGTTCGAATCCCATGAACGGATGATGCCGAGTCTAAATCCAACCGGATGTACTTTTTGTCCCAAAATTTTCTCCTTACCGAATTACTTTACTTCTCTGTTGCTGGTGTTTCCTGCTTAGTGGCAGGCGCAGTTTTTGATTTTTTTGTTGCTTTCGATTTCGGTTCCGCCTTCACTGTTGTTTTCGGTGCCGGTGCTTTGGCTGCCTGCGTCTTCGTTGTTTTTGGCTTCGGCGTATTTTTCTTTGCTTCCTTGTTGGCAGCGACGACAATCGTAACGTGGTTCGAGCGCTTGCGAATGCGATATGCCCGCCCCATTGGTGCCGGGCTGATTCGTTTCATCATCATACCGCCATCAACAAAGGCCACCTTGACAATCATTTCAGATGTCTCGAGCCGGGCGCCTTCATCCTTGTTCTGCAAGTTGGAAACCGCTGAGCGCAAAACCTTTTCCGCAGTCTTCGCCGCATGTTTCGGTGAGAAGTGGAGAAGATGCAACGCGTGATCGACCGCTTTTCCGCGGATCAGGTCAATCACCAGGCGCATCTTGCGCGGGGAGGTCCCGATATATCTGTTAATTGCTTTTGCTTCCATAATCTGACTCTCGTTAAAATCTCGTTTTCAGGGTCGGCGAATCGTTCCGCTCTTTTATCCTGCTTTCGTCGTCTCTTCTTTTTTGATGCCGGGATGGACACGGAATGTGCGGGTCGGCGCAAACTCGCCCAGCTTGTGCCCGACCATTCCTTCGTGCACATACACAGGAATAAACTTGTTTCCGTTGTGCACTGCGAATGTATGTCCGACGAAGTCCGGCGCGACTGTTGAAGCCCGTGACCACGTCTTGATGACTTTCTTCTGGTTCGACTTGTTCAACGCTGCAACTTTTTCCTGCAGCTTGAAACTTACGAACGGACCTTTTTTGAGCGAACGGCTCATGCGCTGCTTTCCTTAGATTACTTTCGACGTTTAATGATCATCTTGCTCGAAGGATTCTTTCTCCAGCGAGTTTTCTTTCCCTTTGTGTGCCATCCCCATGGTGATACCGGGTGCGGATTTCCCTGTGGGGACTTTCCTTCGCCACCACCATGAGGGTGGTCGACTGGGTTCTGCACAACGCCACGCGACTGGGGACGAATACCAAGCCATCGTGACCGGCCTGCTTTACCCAGACTTTGGTTCTCGTGTTCCTGATTTCCAACGGAACCGATTGTTGCCTGGCATTCGGCAACTACGTTTCGTATTTCGCCCGAAGGCAGGCGCAATGTTACAAACTTTCCTTCTTTTGCCATCAACTGCACCGATGCACCAGCACTACGAGCGAGCTGTGCACCCTTCCCGGGGCGCATTTCGATGTTGTGAACAAACGTTCCCGGAGGAATGTTTGCGAGCGGCATTGCATTGCCGTTCTTGATTTCAGCGTCGGCTCCCGAACGCAACACTTCTCCGACCTTCACTCCATCGGGGGCAATGATATATCTCTTCTCACCGTCAACGTACTGGAGCAATGCAATACGTGAAGTACGGTTTGGATCATACTCAATGGCAATTACCTTAGCATCCATTCCGAGTTTGTTCCGCTTGAAATCAATGATGCGGTACATTTGCTTATGTCCGCCACCGTGATGACGCGAAGTGATGCGGCCGGTATTGTTACGTCCGCCGCTCTTCTTCAGCGGTTCGAGAAGATTCTTCTCTGGTTTAGACTTCGTGATGGTGGCAAAATCCGACACAGACATCCATCGGGTACCTGCCGTCATTGGTCTGAATTTTCTAATTCCCATAGGTCAGCTCTCAGTTACACGTTCTGGAAAAACTCGATCTTATCGCCTTCCTTCAGGCGCACATATGCTTTCTTCCACCGCGATGTTCGTCCGGCAAAGCGCCCGCGCCGTGTCATCTGCGATTTCGCTTTTCCCTTGTGGTTGATCGTCCGAACATTGACGACGGTGACATTAAATTTCAATTCGACTGCCTTTGCAATAGAAACCTTGTTTGCGTTTGTAACAACCTCAAACGCATACACACCCTGATCCTGCATTGCAGTCATTTTCTCGGTAACAATCGGTCGTTTCAGAAGCGCGATCATACTCTCTTCTCTTATTGCTTAAATGTATTATGGAGAACTTCGATGGCGCTCTTCTGGAACAGAAGTACCTGGTTATTCACCAGCTCGTACGTCGAAGCCTTGTCTGCAGGAAGAATATTCAAGCGTGGAATATTCCGTCCTGACTTGTACACGTTCACATCACTCTTTGCCGTGAGCAGCAATGTCTTACTCTTACTTAATTCCAGCGCACTCAGAAGTGCCGTCATGTCTTTTGTTTTTGGCGTGTCGAACGAAAAATCCTCGACAACCTTTATCTGTCCCTCTTTTGCTTTGATCGAGAGAGCAGATTTGCGCGCCAACTTCTTCATTTGTACCGGAAGCTCGTTGCTATAGTCGCGTGGTTTCG
>JBKJJX010000295.1:0-9532 GCA_046597825.1 Bacteroidota bacterium
TGCACCATCAAAGTAAATTTCGAATCCGTTCCTACCACAAACAAAGACCTGCTCCTGAATTTCGAATACGAATTGAAGGATTACATCAATAATTACAAATGGGGCAACGACAATCTCGACGATAAGATTAACTGCGCGTTGCAGATCAACATCAAAAATGTTGTGGGTGAAAACCGTTATGCGGCAGAAGTATTTATTGGCAGTTCGCGGCAGATTTTCAATGCGAATAAGACCACTGCGATGCTTCGCTTGTTTGACGACGCCTGGGAATTCACGTACGTGCGGGGACGGCCTCTGAATCATAACCTTTACTCGTTTAGTGACCTGACGAGCTTTTTGGATTTTTACGCGTTCTTGATAGTCGCATACGATTACGACAGCTATATTGAAATGGGAGGTACCGCGTTCTTTCAGAAGGCGGCAGATATTGCGACGCTCGGACGCTCAGCAGGAGCTAAAGGCTGGGAACAAGCGAAGACCGGCTACAGCCGCATTCAATTGATCCAGGAGTTGTTGAACACTAAATTCTCTCCGATGCGTTCTTCATGGTTCAAATATCATTTTACCGGACTCGATTCGATGGCCATTGCGCCGGTTCAGGCACGGGACAATGTTGCGCGTGCCCTCCGTGCAATCGGTGAACTGAAGAAGACAGCAGATCCCCGTAATCAGATTATTCGCACCTTCTTTGATGCGAAGTATCAGGAAATTGCTGAGATGTTTATCGGGTATTCGGATCCGAAGATTTATCTCGACCTTGCCCAGATGGATCCGACACACCAGAATACCTACGAAGAATACCGAAAAAAGCGTTAGCGTTTTTCATTTCTCCAGCGTCATTTGTTCAATCTGATCGCCCACCTGAACCTGATCCACCACATCCATTCCCGAAATTATTTTCCCGAAAATAGTGTAGCGCCCGTCGAGATGAGGCGTATCGCATTGGGTAACGAACCACTGGCAGCCTTCCGTATCTTTGCCTGAACTCGCAACGCCCACTGTCCCCCGTTCATAATGCTCATACCCAAACTCGGAGCGGATCTCGTATCCGGGTCCGCCCCATCCATCCCCCCGCGGATCTCCTCCCTGAATTACAAAATTCGGAACGACGCGATGGAATGAAAGTCCGTCGAAGAATTTATTCCTTATCAACGTTGCAAAATTGATGACTGTGAATGGAGCTTCTTCCGGAAGCAGTTTGAATGTGAAGCTGCCGCGATTGGTTTTCACATTTACCTTCGGATGGCTGCGGGTCCACTCAAGCAGTTTCCAGTCAAGCGCCGCATGTGCGGGCGCTACGGGACGGTTGAGTAAGTGCATGTATTTGTTCCCTGTAATCTTTTCTAGTGCCCTGGCACTTTCAACCGCAACCTTCCCGTCACTGTCGTTCAACTTTGATTCAAGCGGACCAATTGCGTTTTTAGATTTCAAATCACCAAGCGCTACCACAATCGCAACAATGGCGTCCGCATTCTTCGGAGTTTTCAATTGACGGAGAGATGATAATAACGGAGCAACAGAGCGTTCATCAATCAAAACAGAATCACCCAATGCTGAAGCAGCAACAGCGATGACAGCCATATCGCCCGATTGCAGGCCGGCGATGAATGCGGGCCTTGCCTTTTCTACAACGGAAGTATCCTTCTCAAAGAACTTTATGCAACTCAACAATGCCTCCAACGCTTCGCGCTCGAGACGATAATTTCCTTCACCGCTGAATGCAACGAGATTCTGAACTGCTTCCTGCGTCGGGATGAAGGCAAGTGTGGCAACGTAATTGGTTTTGGTCAGATTGCCCTTGCGGAATTGATCACCAAGAATTGGAAACGCATCAGCTCCGAATATTTTTGCAAGCGCAATCCCTACTTCCCTTTTCTGTCGTTCTGAAGAATTGCTGTTCAGCATTTCAAGGAGAGTCTTGCGGAATTCTGTTGCAAAAGGGGACGTCTCCAACTTCATGTCGCCTGCCATTGCAATAGCAGTGAGAGAAACGTGCAAATTGGAATCCGGAATAATTCTGAGCAGTGTCGGAAGAACTCTGATGTGTCCGGCTGTATCGACTTTTCCCAGCGATCTGATCGCGTTCACTCTCACTCTCCAGTCACTGTCTGAAAGGGAAAGAGATAGCAGCGCATTCACAGCCGCGGGTGCGGCCACAAGACGGCCAAGCGCGGCAGCGATAAACATCCGAACGCGTGGGTCACTCTGCGACGCCGCACTGATGATTTGTTCTTCTCCCTTTCGAAGAAGTTCCGGGTTGCCAATGCGCATGAGCGCATACGCCGCCTTCCAGCGCTCGTCGTTTAATGAGTGAGAAAGCAAATCAATCGCATACAACGTACTCGTCTCACTTTTTATTCCGCGATATGCGTAGCGCCCGACAGACAAGGCCACTTCAGCCTTCATAAGGTTTGATTGTGCACGCTCGCCGGCAACGACAAGCGCAGTCAGTCCTTGCTCATCCCCGACTTTTCCCAATGCCTCAATCACACGAATAAGAGCCGGAGGATATTCCTCGTGTTCCAATCGTTCAATGAGAGTTTGAGTAACAGCAGCCCTCCTCGTCGAATCCACAGCGAGATTCACTTGCCCGATGGCAAAGGCTGCAGCCTTCCGGACATTATCATCTTTATCGAGAAGAAGTTGCACCATCCTCCCCATATGTGAAGTATCCTGAACCGACCCGCATGCAAAAGCCGCCCGCTCGCGCACCCGCGGATTCGTATCCCACAAAAAAGTCGTTAACACCGCTGCATCCCGCGCATCTTGCGCTTTGAGAATTGCCCGCACAGTTTTCTCCGAGGGTGCCTGAGCGGCCAGAGTAATAGGAAACAGCAGAGCAACAACCGCTACGGTGAAGTTCATATTCAGAGATGTTTAGATTTGCAGAAGACGGCAGCATAGAAAAATCATTACATGATTCCCTAGCGCCTTAAAGTCGGGAGTTAATACCGGTGAATCGAGAGGACAGAACTGCAAAAATATAGTTTTTCTTCGGGCAAGAGGCAAGTGCGGATTTAATTATGCCTTGCCATCTTCCCGGCACAGACAATAGCTTCGTCCACTTCAATCATCCTGATACAATAAGTGGAAAACTTCTCGCCTTCAGGAATCTTATCCAAACAAATTCCTTCCGGACAAGCGGGGCATTTTCCCGAACCCTTCAGCGTCACGAGCCGATCATTCTCGTCGTACACTCCCCATTCTCTGTCGTGATGTTGGCGGAAGAAAGCAAGAGACGGCGTACCGACGGCAATCGCCAAATGTCGCGGACCCGAATCATTTGAAATGCACAAGCTGCATCGTTGAAGTATCGCCGCAAGATTTCCCCCTCTGGTTCGAATTTCCAGGACGGAAGATTGCAAATGATTTCTTATCGCGGTTATAATCGGCTCATCAAGTTTACCGCCGAGGAGAATGACCTTATTGTTTTTGGAGAGATGATTGATGAGGGCGGCATACCGTTCAGGAGGCCAGATTCTGTAATTGCCCGTTGCACCGGGATGGACAGCAATCAACTTTTCCGCCGCTGATATCTTCGTTACACCGAAAAATCCTTTAGCCCATTCCAACGACGACGCGGGAATAACATATTCAGTAACGTTAGAACGAACTGTAACGCCGATCGCTCGCACCAGATCGCAATAGTATTCAAGGACTCCATTCGATCCCTTTTCGATGTCCGGTGTGTGTGTTAACAACCACTGAAGTTTTTGGTTTCGCTGTCCAACACGCCTTGACGCGCCGGAAGCATACGCCCATTCAGCAAACCGGTCTTCAGGAAAGGTACAAACCACTGTATCGAATTTCTGCCGTCTCAAAAATCTTACGATCTTCCACTCTGCATTCAGCCGCGCAAAGCCATGCAGCGATCGGAGACTTTCGCGATTAAGTATCAAAAGTTGGTCAACGTGAGGATTACTTCCAAGGACTGACTGTCCATGCTCAGCAGGTGTCACGCTCAAGTCCTCAAATGTTTTTTCTGTTGCGGCAACTTCACCGCGCCGCTCTACGACGAGTACAGAAACCAAAGAGGATGGGAAGGATTCCTTTATTGCTCGCAGCGCGGGGGTTAAGAGCAACAGGTCGCCCAACTGGCCTTCTGCGAGAAAAAGAATTTTATGGAAACTCATTTGAGTACTAGAAATGGGGACGCACCTGAAACACTGCACCAATGTCTTCTGCAAGGCGTCGGGATTTCTCCTTATCAATCTCATCAAGATCAACAATTGTGATTACAACCTTCGGCAACAATTTGACGGCCTCTTTTGCAAACTCAACCATTGCCGGGAAGAATAAGCTTTCATCCACCTGCATCAGTTGACCGTATTGCCGTGGGTCCGGAGAATTCAAGCTGATAGAAACCGCATCAATAATACCGGAAAGCTCGGGCACAATATTTTTTTTGTTGATAAGATTTCCATGTCCGTTTGTGTTTAGACGTGTCCGGCCGCCGTGTTCTTTCACCGAGCGGGCGATCACCTTCAATGCATCCAAACGGATTGTCGGCTCCCCATAGCCGCAGAAAATAATTTCATCGAATTTCTTCGGGTCACCGATCTCAGTGATAATCTCTTGTGCGCCCGGTTCGCGATCTATCCGGAGATTATGTCCTTTAATAACACCCTCTCCTTTTCGATCACAAAACACACAATCGGCGCTGCAGCGATTCGTCAGATTCACATATAAGGAATTGCGCAGTGTGTACGTGAATCTCGGCTCTCCCGGTTTACCAATTCCGAATAATCTATACACGTTGTACGTTGTCGTTCGTGCGATATCCTCGACACTCAGATTCTGGAGGGCAGCAATCTTTTCGGCAATCAGGGGAATATTCGAAGGCTCATTGCGCTTGCCGCGATTCGGAACGGGGGCAAGATATGGACTGTCCGTTTCCAACAGGAGATGTTCGCACGAAACCTGCGCAGCGACTTGTGTCGCGAATCCCGCATTCTTGAACGTCACAACTCCCGGCATCGACACATAAAATCCCATCCCAATCACCTTTCGCGCCATTGCCACATCTCCGGAGAAGCAATGGAAGACTCCTTTCGGAATATTCGAAGATGAATTCCCCGGGTGCCCGCGCCAACCCGTCTCCATCTTTACCGCCTCCTCAACAATAGCGATTGTCTCTTCGTTCGACTCCCTTGTGTGAATAACGATAGGGAGATTCCGGCACTGGGCAATCTTAATCTGCGCCTTGAAAACTTCGGCCTGAACATCTCGCGGAGAAAAGTCATAGTGAAAGTCCAGCCCAATCTCACCAATGGCCACAACTTTGGGGTGTTCGCTCAACGTTTCTATTTCAAGCAGCGATTGTTCATTTGCCTTGCTGGCATCGTGAGGATGAAAGCCAACGCAGGCGTAGACATTCGCATGCTGGTCCGCAAGCTCAACAGCACGCTTGCTGTCTTCCAGATCGGTTCCGGGATTAATAATGAGATGTACGCCGGCATCTTCAGCCCGCTGCAGCACATCATCGCGGTCGGCATCAAATTGTTTTGAAGTGAGATGAGCGTGTGAGTCGACAAACATGGTGCTTGATCTGTATCCGGTTGGTGTAGATACGCGGCGAACATTAAATACAGCGCCGAAGAAACTTATCCAACGACACCATGAAAAGCAACGATTGAATTACCCTTACCGCGTGTGTATATTGATTCAACCACAATTTGAGATTCGATGGTCCGAATACTTTCTGTTCTTTTGCTCGCCCTCTTCTTCCCTTTTTCGGGCAAGGCGGATAACAAATCATTTGATGTGTTCCTGAAAGAATATTCGTCCACCATATTTCCGGGAGAACGTGATTCATTGTTGTCGGGATTCTGGCAGACTGCACTGCGCAAGGGAATTCCCTACATCGAGGACAATAAAAGAGAAGTGACATTCTTGTTTCGCGGCAAGGATACTGTCAGGCTCACCGGTGATTTCACAAGCTGGGCGTTCCGCATGCCGTTGCGGAATCTTCAGGAATCCGATCTCTGGTATCTCACGCTCTCATTCGAACCTGATGCCCGTCTTGATTACAAATTTGATCTCGGAAACGGACGAGAAATTCTTGACCCGAACAATCCCAGGATCGGGCCCGGCGGTTATGGCGATCATTCCGAGCTTGCGATGCCGGATTATTCACCTGCTGTTGAACTAATCGAGCAAAAGAATATCCACAAAGGAAATCTCGTTACCATTACCGTCCCGAGCAAGATTCTGGAGTACGATCATAAGATTTTCGTGTACCTTCCTCCCGGCTACGAGAATTCAAAGTTTTCTTACAAGGTCGTATATTTTCAGGATGGGAGCGACTACATCAATTTTGGCAGGGCAAGGACTGCTCTTGATAATCTGTTTGATGCGAAAGCAATCGCTCCAACTATAGCAGTGTTTGTTATTCCTCCAACTGACTCTGCTACAAACCGGATAACTGAATACGAAATGAGTCGATCGTACGACAGATTTTTCATAACAGAACTAATTCCATTTGTCGATAAAAAATACCGGACGGAGAAAACATCAGGGAGCCGGCTGATAATAGGGCCGTCCTATGGCGGGCTTTCTTCTCTCAGCATCGCATTCAATAACCAGAGCCAGATAGAAAATGTTGCGAGTCAGTCGGGATATGCATCGTTCAGGAACGACACGCTGTCGACATTGTTCCGGAAGGCTGCACCTCGACATTTGAAAATCTATCTTTCAGTCGGAACGTATGAAAAGAACGTTGGCGGTGGGGTTTTACCCTTGCGCGAGGCAGATTTGCTTGCCGCGAACCGTCGGCTCGCCAAAGTCCTCGAGCAGAAGCAGTACACCTTGCAGTATCGCGAATTTCACGACGGACACAGTTGGAGCCGATGGCGCACCGAACTTCCAAACATACTTCGTTGGTTCTTTCCCCCAAGGTGAGCAAGTTGAAGACTTCTCAAATGATGAAATACCTCAGCGCGGCTGCCATGCTCACTGCCGGCACATTTGCACGCGCTCAGTACCTGACACCGCGGAGCTCAACCGAAGCCACCGGAACTCGCTTTGCCGATTTTCTAAAGCAACTTGAATCGGCAAGTGATTCATCAGAACGAAACCAATTGGTTGAAGACTACACCTCAAAACTACGCCAGCATGGCCGACCCGTGATGGAGGACTCCGCAATTTATTTTCTGTACGTTGGAAAGGCCCGGCGTGTCTCTATTCCCAGTGACTTGAATGGCTGGAATCCTAAAGAAGACACCTTAACCAGAATTCCTAAAACGAATCTGTTTTATCTGCCGAAGTCCGTTAATCCCTCGGCCCGCTTCGAATACAAGATCACCGTTGACTCAAACTGGATTCTCGATCCGTTCAATCAACAGCAGACAATCGGCGGGTACGGTGCGAACTCTGAAATCCGGATGCCGTTATACAGGCCGCCAGCGGAGATTGAGTACCACGCAGACATCCCCCACGGGAAAATTGATTCTCTCAACATCAAAAGTAAAATTCTCAAGCGCACTCATCCTGTTTTTGTTTACAAGCCGGCCGGCTACACACAATCTTCGACAAGACTTTACCCGACGATGTACGTGACCGACGGAGGTGAATACATTACCCTTGGGTTGATGTTGAACGTGTTGGATAATCTGATTGCAGAAAAGAAAATCAAACCGATTATTGCGGTCTTTGTGGATCCGCGAACCAACCTGCTTGATAGCCGAACGAGCAAGCGAATAACTGAGTACACATTGAGCGACACGTTTGTTTCGTTTCTGGTGAACGAAGTACGCGTGTACATCACTAACAAATTTCGAAGCGATCTCCGGGCTGAGCAAACAGGAATTATGGGCGCTTCGATTGGCGGACTGATTTCAACATACGCGGGCTTCGCACGTCCGGATATTTTCGGACTGATTGCAGCACAATCGCCATCCTATTGGTGGAAGAACGACACGATGATCACAATGATCGAGCGTAGTCCCCGACAAAATCTGAAATTCTATATCGACACGGGAACGATCCGCGACGCGCAAGAGGGGGCGTCGAAAATGAAATTTGCCCTAGAGCAAAAAGGCTATCCTGTGCATTACGAAGAACACGCTGAATCGCATAATTGGGCAAACTGGAGGTCCCGCATAAGCCATATTCTGGAATACTTCTGGGGTAAACAATGATGAAGTGCGCGGTTTGGCTTTTCTTCACTCTATTTCTTCTTCCACCCATTTCTTTCTCACAGTCTCTTGTTGAAGAATTAGGGATTGAAGTCAAAGAAACTTCGCGCGAGTTCTCGTTCACAAACAAGGAGACGGCTTTCTATTACGGCGAGACAAACTCTGATAATCGCAGCGGGTGGCAAGGTTTCAATGTGTTTGGGCATGAATTCCTTGACGACTATGAGATATTGGTAGATGAGAAAAAGCTTGACCGTACGACCGCCCGAACGATTATCTATCCCGATTATCTCAAGAGAATATATTCCGGCGGGATAATCGAAGAGCTTCGCATGATTGACAGCCTTGCGATGTTTTCGGTCTCAATCTCATCCACCAAACCGTTTCACGTCGATGTCATTCCTTACTTTGCCGACGGAAGTACCTCCGATAAGTTTGAGATTCAGCTAAAACCTGAAGCAGCACTGGTCGCCCGCAAAAATCATCTCACAACATCTGAAAAAGAACCTTATCCGGTCTGGCTTGCCATCAGTGGCGATGGTTTTCTTCCTCAGCGAAAGGATCAAAAACGTCCATCGCAATTTTCTCCATTGATGATGGTGGGAAGAAAAGCGGAGTCGCATACAATCGTCTTTTCGGTTGGCGACACGCCGGACCAAACAAACATTGCCGCCGCACATTATCTTCTTCACAAACCCGATTATGATCGTGCCCGTCGGCAACGAATGGAGCTGTTGCTGAGTCAAACGTTCGTGCAAACGGATAACAGGCGTTTCAACCAAGCGCTTGCGTGGGCGAAGCTTTCCCTTGATGCATTGATGATGAATCAGGTAACGAAGGGCATTTTTGCCGGCTTGCCTTGGTTTAACAATTACTGGGGACGTGACACATTCATTTCGCTGCCCGGAGCTACTCTCGTACAGGGACGGTTTACTGAAGCAAAACAAATCCTGAAAAGCTTCGCGGCGTTCCAACAGACTGATTCTCTCTCGACTGATTATGGCAGAATCCCGAATATCGTCACGACAACGGAGAAGGCGTACAACACGGCTGACGGCACGCCACGCTTCGTGATGATGGCAAGAGACTATACAGAACGTTCGGGCGACACTGCTTTTGTGAGCGAGATGTATCCGACTATTCGCCTTTCGATCGAAGGCACGCTCAAATATCATTGCGATTCCCTCGGATTTCTGACGCACGGCGATGCGGAAACATGGATGGATGCAGTTGGCCCCGACGGACCCTGGAGTCCCCGGGGAAACCGTGCGAATGATATTCAGGCGTTATGGGGAGAACAACTTGAAGCCGGAATCTGGTTTGCGAGACGCGTCGGTGATGCAACATTGGTTCGCTCCGGGACTCAACAGCTTGAGAGGTTGAAGAATAATTTTAAA
>JBKJJX010000041.1:0-5543 GCA_046597825.1 Bacteroidota bacterium
GGATGTGTTCGGTCAGCGGCAAACAGAAGCGATGGTGTGGACTGAGGAACTGACGGATTACGTTTCCATTTCCGGCTACATCGGCAAACCGTCGTTCGGGCAGAAGAGCCGCGTCAATCAGTATCTTTTCCTCAACAACCGCTACATCACGAACAGGAATATTAGCCATGCGGTATTTACGGCATACGAGAATCTTCTGATCAAGGGATCGTTCCCGTTCTTTCTTCTCTTTATCGAAATCGATCCGCATCGCGTTGATGTGAATGTCCACCCATCCAAAATGGAAGCGAAGTTTGAGGACGAGCAAAATATCTACCGGTTTGTGTCGAATGTTGTCCGGCGGACTCTTTCATCGAACAATCTTATTCCCGCCATGTCATCCGGTGATTCCAATTACGACGCGGGAGCAATCGGATTGCGCTTCACGAACCGGCAACATAGTTGGTCGCAGCCAACTGAACTCGTCGATCGTTCGACGGGAGAGATTCTCTTTCCGGACAGGGACCGGTTTCAGCCCGACCGGATTCAGGTGTCAGGAGCAGAAGCAGTTGAAAAGCTTCTGGGGCCGATTGACGAACGATTTGAAAAAGAATTTCAATCCCCCGGTGGTGAGCCAACAACGCAACTGCAGACAGACCAGCCTCAGGAATTGTTTTCCATCATCTGGCAATTGCACAACAAATATATTCTAACGCCCATTGAACATGGATTGATGATTGTCGATCAACATGTGGCGCATGAACGAATTCTGTACGAACAGGCGTTGCGGAGGTTCGATAATAATTCTCCTGCGTCCCAACATCTGCTTTTCCCGCAAACGATTGAGCTGAACCCGGGCGATTACACGCTTATCAACGAATTGCTTCCATACTTTGAACAGCTGGGATTTGCAATCAAGCCATTCGGCAAAAATACAGTGGTGGTAGATGGGATTCCGACAGATCTTCGGGCTGAAGACGAGTTGAAAATTATTGAAGGACTTCTTTCCCTCTACAAGGAATATCAGCAACATGGAAAGATGGATCCGCGTGACAACATGGCAAAATCATTCTCCTGCAAAGCTGCAATAAAAGCGGGCGATAACCTGACTCAAACAGAAATGCGATCTCTCCTTTCTCAACTCTTCGCCACGACAATGCCATACGTTTGTCCTCACGGTCGCCCCGTCGTTCTCAAAATCTCGCTTGACGAATTGGACCACAGATTCGGACGAACGTAATCATCTGTAAAGAGTAACCACAACGACACGACGGCACTTCGAATCACGACGAAATATAAAACCGTTGTGAAGCTCTGTGTCGATGTGTCGTCGTGGTATATCTTTTTAGAGAATGTCCCACTTACTCGTATTGAACTTCACTCTGTTTCTTCGTTAATTTGGTGCAGTTAATCGTTCTTTCAAACGAATAAGAGTACGCATGAATACAAACGGCTTCGACAAAATCAAAAAAGAAAAGGATGCATGGGCATCCAAAGCGGCGAAATCGTCGCGTAAATTGCAAGCCAAGTTCACAACAGTCAGCGGAGAAGACATAGAGCCGCTGTACACCCCCGACGATATCGCGCATATCAATTACCTTTCAGAGATTGGCTTTCCGGGAGAGTTTCCGTACACCCGCGGCATTCATCACAACATGTATCGCGGTAAACTTTGGACGATGCGGCAATTCGCCGGCTTCGGTTCTCCCGAAGACACGAACGAGCGCTATCAGTACCTTCTCGACCACGGACAAACCGGATTGTCGGTCGCATTCGATTTGCCTGCGCTCATGGGACGCGATGCGGATGATCCCTTGTGTGAAGGAGAAGTCGGAATTTGCGGCGTTGCGATCAGCTCGCTGGCGGATATGGAAATCTTGTTCAAAGGAATTTCTCTCAAGAACATTTCCACGTCGATGACGATAAATGCACCCGCGGCGATGATGTTGGCGTTTTACATAGCCGTTGCAGAGAAACAAGGAGCAAAGCGTCCGGACTTGCAAGGAACGATTCAGGCTGACATCCTCAAAGAGTACATTGCGCAGAAGGAATGGATTTATCCGCCCCGCCCATCGATGCGCATTGTTACGGACATGATTGAGTTCTGCACGAAGGAGATGCCTCACTGGAATCCGGTTTCAGTCAGCGGCTACCATATTCGGGAAGCGGGTTCGACAGCAGCACAGGAACTTGCCTTTACATTGGCAGACGGATTTTCTTATGTAGAACACTGCATTGAACGCGGGATGAATGTCGATGATTTTGCGCCGCGGCTCTCATTTTTCTTTAATTCTCATCTGGATTTCTTCGAAGAGATTTGCAAATTCCGAGCAGCACGTAAAATCTGGGCGAAGAGGATGCGTGATAAGTACGGCGCTAAAAATCCGAAGTCGTGGACATTGCGCTTTCATACGCAAACAGCCGGATGTACGTTGACTGCACAGCAACCTGAAAACAATATTGTGCGCACAGCATTCCAGGCGCTTGCCGGAGTTCTTGGCGGTACGCAGTCACTCCATACAAACTCGATGGACGAGACGCTTGCACTGCCGTCGGAAAAAGCTGTAAAGATTGCGTTACGGACGCAACAGATTATTGCCCATGAAATCGGCGTAACGAACACGGCTGATCCTCTGGGCGGAAGTTATTTTGTTGAAGCGCTAACGGATAAAATGGAAAAAGAAGCTGAAGCATACTTCGAGAAGATCGATGCACTCGGTGGCGTTATCCCCGCAATCGAAGGCGGATTCTTCCAGCGTGAAATTGCCGAGGCAGCATACCGGTATCAGCTTGAACTCGATAGTAAGGAGAAGTTTATTGTTGGCGTGAACGATTTCGTTGAGGAGAACGAGAAAATTGATATCCCGATCCTCATGATCTCGCCTGAAGTTGAAGTGAAGCAGAAGAAACGCCTTGGGGAGCTCCGCCAATCCCGCAACAACGATGACGTGCAGCGAACACTTGCCGAACTGAACAAAGCCGCATCGGATGGCACGAACCTGATGCCGAAGCTCCTGGAATGTACGCGTGCATATGTTACACTCGGCGAAATGTGCAGCGGCTTAACAGAAGTGTTTGGGATTCACGAAGAGATTGCAGTGTTCTGACCATCTACCACAAAATTATATTTGCTTCCTGATCATGTCCAAATCCAAAGTTGCAGTACTCAAAACAAAACCTGAAACCGTTCTGCAAGATTATCAGCGGCTTGCCGAGCTCGCCGGAATGTCGTCGGTACTTGATTCCAAGGCAACGACAATCCTCAAGGATAATATTTCGTGGCACTTTCCGTTTCCCGGAGCGAACACGACACCGTGGCAAATGGAGGGAACAGTTCTGGCATTGAAGCAAGCCGGTCTCACCGACATTTCGTGCGTGCAGAACAAGACCGTGGTGACAGATGCATTCAAGGGCGAAGACCTGAATAATTATGTCCCCATCTTCCGGAAGTACAACATTCCTGTTCTCTTCAATTTTAAGCCGGAGGATATGAAGTGGAGTACGTATAAGCCGAAAGCGAAAATGCATGTGCTGGATATGATTTTCCCTGAAGGCATTACGATTCCGGATTATTTCTTCGGCAAGAATATTGTCCATCTGCCGACTGTGAAATGCCACATCTATACCACGACAACGGGTGCGATGAAGAATGCCTTCGGCGGATTATTGAATACGAAGCGGCACTACACACATTCGTGGATTCACAAAACTCTTGTCGATCTTCTCGCCATCCAGAAGGAAATTCACTCCGGCATTTTTGCAATCATGGATGGAACGACGGCCGGAAATGGTCCCGGCCCGAGAACAATGTTCCCGGTTATCAAGGACTATATTCTCGCAAGCTCTGATCAGGTGGCAATTGATGCCGTTGCCGCAAAGATGATGGGCTTCGATCCGTTGAGCATTGAGTATATCCGCGTTGCACATGAAGACGGGCTTGGTGTTGGCGATGTACGGGACATAGAAATTGTCGGCGCTGATATCTCGAATGAGTCGTGGGGATTTACAGTCGGAAACAATGGCGTAAGTTTGTTCGGCAATATTGCCTGGTTCGGCCCGTTGAAAGGAATGCAGAAATTGTTTTTCCGTACGCCGCTTGTGCATGCGTTTATTCTCGGCTCAGAAGCGTACCACGATTATTACCGCTGGCCGCTGAAGGATGAGAAAGTGTTTGAGCATTGGAGAGCGACGACACAGTGGGGAAAACTCTTTTCAGAATATCAGAAGCGTGAAACGTTAGAGTTGAAGTAATCTTTAACGTTCGACCAAGGATCCAACCGCAAAGACACCCAGGCTCGATGAAATAATGAGATGTCATGGTGTTTTTCCGTTTTCTTCGTACTCTCTTCCCGCAATGACCAAACAATCGAAAGCAGAATCCGCTTTATTCCTCACGACGCTCATCTGGGCGAGTACATTTGTCGCGATGAAGATCGGTCTTCGCGATATGTCGCCGGTGCTCATGACGTCAATCCGTTTCAGCATTGCATCAGTATTCTTTCTCGCTCTCTTCTGGAAAAAGATTTTTCCTTTGAGCTCTGAGGCTTTGACCAAAGGCACCATTCTCGGATTCATTCTTTTCCTTGGCTTCATCGCGCAGAATATCGGCTTGAATTACACGACCGCGTCAAAGTCCGCCTTCATCACCAGCCTCATGGTTGTCTTCGTTCCCATCCTGCAGTTCGTGATTGAAAAGCGCTCGCCAACATTTGGCAATATTACGGGCATCATCATAGTCGTTGCCGGACTTTGGCTGCTGACTTCACCTGAAGGATCACAATTCAATTTTGGAGATTTCCTCACCTTCGTTACCGCAATTGTCTTTGCGTTTTACATTGTTTACCTCGACATTGCGTCAAGGGTAATGAGCGCTATTCAATTGTCGTTTCTTCAATCGGCAGCGGCGGCAGGCTTCTCAATCGTCGCAACCCTTGCATTCGAAAACTACTTTTTCAATCCAACATCGTCTGTGATTATTGCGGTGGTGTACCTTACTGTATTTGCAACAGTCGTGACGACATTCGTTCAGACGAAATATCAGAAGGATACGACGCCGACGCGGGCAGCAATTATCTTTACGATTGAGCCGGTGTGGGCATCCATCTATGCATATTTTCTTCTTGGAGAAACACTGGGACCAATCGGCATGCTGGGTGGAGGACTGATCATCGCGGGAGTGCTGGTGTCTGAGTTGTCGGGGATGATACCATTGCTAAACCGTGCTATCAAAAGCTGAACGTAGCATTCCTTTTCCAGTCGCTCATCTACACTTAACCACTCTAAATTCTTTGGAGATGATTCATGCCTCACCTCTTCAAATCCTTCTTACTTCTAACTTCTTGCTTTTATCTCCTAACATCTGCTTCTCACGCGCAGAAGACAGAGCCCGTGAGAGTTATCAGTACGTTTCCCAAGGGACAAACGGAAGGCACGAACCAAACGCAAACCATCGTAGCCTCATTCAACAAGCCGATGACCGCATTAAAACAGTTGCCGGAGGGAGAGGGCGCCGGGCCGTTGAAAATAATGCCTGCTGCCAAAGGAAAGTACCCCTGGATCGGAAC
>JBKJJX010000056.1:0-26164 GCA_046597825.1 Bacteroidota bacterium
TTAACGCATGAATCATCAACACCTATTTCAATGCGATTTCTCATGAGGCAACGATACCTGGTTTCAACGCGATTTTCAAGTGAGGCAACACGTACAAAGATAAGGCCCTGCGGGTTACGACCACGGCCTGACGCCTGAGCCATCGACAAATGAGACGATCGTCGGCGGGGGATCGACGCGGGCAGCTCCGATTTTGATGAGCGACCCTAATTGTTTTGCGGCGTTTGTTGCAACTTCCTGCTTGTCGGTGTAAATGGTTGCGAGCAGTTCACCTTGCTTCACTGCGTCTCCGATTTTTTTTGTAATGATGATTCCGGCTTTCGGATCTATCACGTCATCAACTTTTGTTCTGCCGGCACCGAGATCAATGCCGAGAAGCCCTATCTCCATCGTTGCATAACCGGTAACGTATCCGTCCGTGCTACTGCGGACATCCACTGTGCATGCCGGCGGCGCATACGATTCGGGTTTTTCAAGAAATGAGACGTCACCCCCCTGCCGCTGTGCAAGCTCCCGGAATTTATCATATGCGCGTCCGGAAATAATTGCTTGCCTGCATAATCCGATTCCCTCTTCAATTGAACCCGCCTTCTTCCCGAGCCACAACATTGCTCCACCAAGAACATACGTTACCTTCATCAGGTCCGCGACATCTTTGCCCTTCAAACATTTAACCGACTCGACGACTTCCAGCCAGTTGCCGATCATAAATCCGAGCGGCTGGTTCATATCGGTAATAAAGCCGACTGTTTGCTTACCCATCGAATTGCCAATGGAAACAAGTGCCTCGGCAAGCGCAACGGAGTCCTCATACTTCTGCATGAAAGCACCGTTGCCGGTTTTCACATCCAGCACCAACGCATCAATTCCTTCAGCCAGTTTCTTGCTCATGATGCTGCCGGCAATCAGCGGAATCGACTCGACCGTTGCCGTAACATCGCGCAGAGCATACATGCGTTTATCCGCCGGCGCAATTTCTTTTGTTTGTCCGATCAGGACCAACCCGGTTTCGGCGATTACTTTTTTGTATTCATCAATTGAAAGATTCGTGCTGAAGCCGGGAATGGATTCGAGCTTGTCCAGCGTTCCGCCTGTATGTCCGAGACCGCGCCCGCTGATCATCGGCACCGGCACGCCGCACGCCGCAACCATCGGCGCAAGAATCAAAGAAACTTTATCACCCACACCGCCGGTCGAATGTTTGTCCACTTTCACGCCGGGAATCATCGAAAGATCAAGCACAACACCGGAATGCAGCATGACGTCCGTAAACGTGGCTCTCTCCTCTGAAGTCATGCCGTTAAAGTATACCGCCATCAGGAATGCAGACATCTGATAATCGGGGACTGATCCGTTCACAAAATCAGTGATGAAAGAACCCAGCTCGTCTTTTGAGAGTGTTCCCTTGTTCCGTTTCTTGCGTATGAGTTCGACAGCAGTCATGAGAGTATCATTTCTTTGTGATTGTTCTTGAACCACAGCGGCAGCACGACACAACGAATCACAACGTAGTATTTCGGTGTGCCGTTGTGTATCGTCAGTGCCGACGTGTCGTCGTGGTTTTGTCTTTCAACACTCTACCTTCACGACAAATCTTCTCTTGCACTTATTACATTCCAATTCAACCGTAACCCAATTATTGCGTTCGTAATAGGACATCTCCGCCAACTCCCCGCCACACGATTGCACAATGCAGGACTTCATGTCTAATTTGTACATGCGATCCGCTGGATATGCAGTTGATTCTTTCATTGTTTTCTCATGTATCGTTCGGCAAGTAACAGTCCTATGATCGTCTTTCCGTCTTTCAACTCTCCGTTCACCGCCATCTGCACAGCCTGATCCAAAGGAACTGTCTCGATCGTCATGGTTAATTCTCCTTCTTCGCGCTGCGTACCCGCAGGAGAACGTGTTAGACTTTTTCCAAGATACACGTGAAGCTCTTCATCGCAAAAGCCGGGAGTCGTGTAGAACGATGCAAGCTTCACCATCTCTCCGGCAACCCAACCTGTTTCTTCCTCGAGTTCACGATTCGCAGCCCGCAACGGATCCTCTTGCTTGTTCAGTTTTCCTGCTGGCAATTCGAGAAGATATTTTCCAAGAGGATAACGAAGCTGCTTCACCATCATCACGTTACCGTCATCGAAAACCGGAACAACGACGGCTCCGCCGGGATGATGGGCAATCTCCCGCACCGAACGGTTTCCCGAAGGATACTCCACCTGATCGACGATCAGATCAAATACTTTGCCTGTGTAGACTACTTCACGCCCTAATCGCCGGATATCCATTATTTGCGGCTGCCCGGTTTTGTTATGGGGATGTTTTGCTTACACAACGGACAATCTGCCGGCTGGTATGTTACGACATCCATCTGCAGAGTTGCGAACTGTGAATCGCCGACATCAAACTTCACCTTCCCTGCGCTGCGGTCGACAATGTATCCAACTCCGGCAACAACTCCGCCCCGTTCTTTCACAATGTTTATCACTTCGAAAACCGACCCGCCCGTTGTGACAACATCTTCACACACCAGAACATTTTCTCCGGTGCCGATTTCAAATCCGCGGCGCAATTGCATGGTGCCATCTTTGCGCTCGGTGAACAGTGTCCGCACACCAAGCTGTCGCCCGACCTCTTGTCCAACAACAATCCCGCCGAGTGCCGGAGCAATCACGACATCGATTTTGAGGTTGCGAAACTTTGCGGCAATTTCTCCGCAGAGAAGTCCCGCATACTGCGGATGCTGAAGAACTTTGGCGCACTGAAAATATTGCGAACTGTGAAGTCCGGACGTAAGCTGAAAATGTCCATCGAGCAGGGCGCCGGTGTCTTTGAAGATTTGCAGAACACGATCTTTGGTCATGGAGTTTAGAGAGTATACTGAACACCCAGGCGAGCATGAGCGAGCGTGCCGACCGCTGTGTCGTTGTGCACGAACGTTCCTTTGATCTGGGCGAGCAGCGCTATGCTTGAATCAATTTGAATTGTAACTCCCGTTGCAATATTCATTGCCAGCTTTGTTTTGCCGCCGACGTTGTAGTACGTTCTCCGCACACCAACTACAATTTCCTGATAGACCGCCTCTTTGATAAACACGGCGCCAACCTGAGCCGCAATATAAGGGCGGACAACGGAGTTTGGAGCAAGCGACAACATCGCATCCATGTACAAATTGAAAACGGTAAGATTGTCCTTCCCCTTCACAGAGACGCCGGTCCATTTTGTTGCAAACCCATTCTGGTCAAAGTATAAAATGGAGTAATCGACTCCCGCACCAAGTGAAAAATATCTGTTTGTGTGAATCAGGAATTCGAGAGATGCGCTTGGTCCGCCGAGCCAGAAGTCGCGCAGCGCATCGTGGCTTTGAGGCACGGTCAATCCTACCGCAAATACGAACGATGATTTTTTAGGTTGAGGGGGAATAGCTGCACCCGTTTGAGCAAAAGATTGTACCGAGCCTACAAAGGCGAGAAGAAC
The DNA here is from genome assembly GCA_046597825.1 of Bacteroidota bacterium. Lineage (GTDB taxonomy): Bacteria > Bacteroidota > Ignavibacteria > UBA10030 > UBA6906 > CAADGV01. The sequence goes on from JBKJJX010000056.1 coordinate 3,481, forward strand.
AAGCAAATACTTTGCGTTTCGAAGAAGCATGCGGTGCGAGATGGTTTCTGAAAATGTGGAGCAATATACGAAGTATACGCGGGTTGTTGCAACGTATTCGATCAAACGGCTAGAGACGATTACCTACGCAATGTCTTGGGATGCGCCCGTCTCTGGATATAGCCATCAAAGAATTCGATGCAATACTAACCATCCCACATTCACTGTAAAGCGGCGTTATGCGAAAAGAAATTTCATTATCTTATCCCTCATACAACTTTATAATTCAGAGTACTCGGATGCAAAAACATTTCTTTATCACCGGCGGCACGGGATTAGTCGGCAAGAACCTGATCCCGCGTTTGCTGAACAAATTCCCCGGCTCGACGATCACGCTGCTTGTGCGAGGCGAAGACCAGGAAGAAGCGCAGGATCGAACCACCGCCATTGCACATGATATTGCCGGTGAATTCTCCATCCCCGAAGCGGCGCTACGCATCGACGGCATGCTTGGCGATGTGGGGCTTGACCACTGCGGGCTGAATGCCGAAAATCTCCGGCGCATCGTCGGCGAGACGACGCACATAATCCACGGCGCGGCGACGATCCGCTTTGACCATCCCATCGATGAGGCACGTGCAATCAACTGTGGCGGCACGCGACGCTTGCTGGCAATCGCCCACATGTGCGCCGAACGCGGAAACCTTGAACGCTTTGTGTACATTGGCAGCTCATCCGTATCGGGGCAGCGGGCAGGGCATATCTATGAGCATGAATTGGAGATGGGGCAGACGTTCTTCAATACATATGAGCAGTCCAAGAATGAATCAGAACGGATTGTCCGCGACAACTTTGATAAAATCCCCTGCACCGTGTTCCGCCCCAGCATCATCATAGGCGATTCCCGAACGGGCAAGACGAGTTCGTTCAATGTCATCTACATTCCACTCCGCCTTGTGCAAAAGGGATTGCTGACCTATGTGCCGGGCACGCCGGACACGTTGATGGATTTGGTTCCGATTGATTGGGTGGATGATGCGATGGCTCATATCATCTCAAAAGAAGAATCGATTAGCAAGGTTCTGCACATCACGGCCGGACCGCAACGCGCAGCGCGGCTGGAAGAGGTTGTTGTTGCCGCGGTGAAATACTTCGACATGCATACTCCGCTTAAACATCCGCGGAAAATGGATTTCATCTCAAAAGATGAATACGAACGCCGCCGCTCGGCAATGCGCGGACGCGAAGATGCGCTGATGACACAGCTTGATACTCTCCTCCCCTACGTTACGGTCAACCGCTTGTTTGATTCCGAAAATGCGGACAAGATTCTCGAAGGAAGCGGCATTGAGTTTCCGCTCTTCAAAAATTATTCGGATAAGATTTTCGGGTATTGCGTGAAGACGAACTGGGGAAAAGAAGAAGCTAAATGATAGAAGTCAGAAGTAAGGCGGACAAAAGAGCTTCTCCTTCTGTCTTCTAACTTCTGACTTCTCGCAGACGATGAGGTCGTGAGTTACTGCCACATCGGACAACAGGCAACGCTTGTGTACTTCGTCGCCAAATCCCTTGGTTATCATGCGAAACTGTATGATGGATCGTTCGAGGAATGGGGAAGGCAGCAGGACTTGCCAGTGGTTGTTGAGGCGGACGCGAAATAAACCGGTTAAAATCCTTCTGCGCGCAAGACACGTCCCATCTTTTGTCCGAGGAACCGTTCTCCGATTTCGGTGAACTTCGCGGGAAGGTCGCTCACATAGAATTGAAGATGCGGTTTCAAGCCGGATGGATTGCGCAAATTCTTCTCAGCCAATAGTCGTTCGACTTCCACCGCAGTTGCTGCTCCCGAATCGATCAGTGTAATCGAACCATCCACAGCGCCGCTGATTGCATCTTTCAAAACAGGATAATGTGTACAACCCAGAATCAACGTGTCGATTTTTTCTGCTCTGAATGGAAAGAGATATTCCTTCGCGACGAGCTCCGTTACTTTGTGATTCGTCCAACCCTCCTCCGCCAGCGGAACGAATAACGGACACGGCCGTGCAAAGACTTCCACCTCTCTATCCAATTGTTGGATGGCGTTTGTATACGCCTTGCTGTTGACTGTTGCAATCGTTCCAATCACGCCGATGCGTTTCTTCTTCGTCGCTGAAACGGCAGCGCCGGCACCCGGTATAATCACTCCCACCACCGGGACTTTCGAATGTTTCATCACCACATCAAGCGCAACGCCGGAGACTGTGTTGCAGGCAATGACGATCATCTTCACATCTTTTGAGAGAAGAAAATCCACATCCTGTGCCGCGTAGTCGCGGATTACCTGCGGCGATTTCGGCCCATACGGAACGCGTGCAGTGTCGCCGAAGTACACAATGTTTTCATGCGGCAGCCGTTTCGTTAATGCGTAGACGACCGTCAGTCCGCCGATGCCGCTATCAAATACGCCGATTGGTTTTGAGTTCATGTACTTTTAAACCCTGAGTCTTCGATTAGCAGGCTGCTGAAAAATTATTTTGTCATGTCTTTGCGAGGAGCCCCGCTTGCGGCGGGGTAAACTCCGCGACGACCTAACGGTCTCGTAGAGTGCAATCTCGTTTTCCTTCTAAAACCGACGGTTGAGATTGCTTCGTCCCGCCAAAAAGCGGCGGGACTCGCAATGACGATGAAAACTCCGTTTTCATCATCCCGTTAGGAGCCAAGTTCCTGTTCTGAGAGCTGACGCACCGCCTGAAGAATTTCAGCACGAACCACATCCTGCCTTTCAGGATCAAGGATCGGATTGCCGGTGCGGTCAAGGACGTAAAATGCATCAAGAATCCCATCGACGCGCGTCGCAATCTTGGCAAAATAAATATCCAGCCCGAGCTTCGAGATCGTTTCGGTAACGCGATACAGGAAGCCGAGGGAATCGGGCGCGTAGACATCGATGATCGTATATGTCGGATTCTGTTCGAATTGCACGTCCGTTCTGATATTAGGATTCTCGCGTTTCTGCCGTCGTTTCCATTTTCGGCGGTGTGCTTCAAAGAGATGGGCAACATCCACCTTCCCTTCCATCACATCATTCAGGTCTTTCGCAATCTTGTTGCAGGCCGTCTGGCTCAGTTCGCCTTTGGTTACCGCATCGCTCACCCGGAATCTGTCGATGATAATGCCGTCGTCTCGCGTAAAAACATTCGCATCGAAAATATTTGCATCGTTCGCTGAAAGAACCGCACAGAACTTCGAAAGTGCGAATGGCGCATTGGCAGCAATAATGGTGACTTCGGTGTGCCCTTCCTGCGCGGTAAAAATTGTTGATATCGTTTCTTCACTCGCACTCTTGTGGATGTGCTGTTCGATTTCATCGTCGGAGAAAAGAGCGATGTACGCGTGGCTGCCGATCCCGTACAGGTGTTCGTGTACCCGTTCACGCGGCATCGCTTCACCCAACCGGTCAACCAGCGCCTCGACTGCTTCCTCATGACGTGAGCGCTTGAAGTCATCGATTTGCGTTCCTCTAAGATTTCTGCGAAGGACCTCCGACGTGAGTTGAAATAATTCCTGCAGCAGCGAGGACTTCCACTCCGTCCACACATTGATGTTCACCGCGGAGAGATCCGCATAGGTGAGCAGATAAAGATAATCAAGCTGTTCGGGTGATTCGAATCTCGCGGCAAACTCCTTAATGGTTGCCGGATCGTGGATGTTGCGCCGGAAAGCTACCTGCTCCATGATCAGATGATTGCGGATGAGAAACGAAACATCGCCGAACGTATCGGACATCCCGATCCGATCGAGAATTGTCCGCGCCATATCAACGCCGGTAATTTCATGATCGCTCACGCCGCGGGGTTTGGCAATATCGTGCAGCAGGATCGCAAGGTAGAGAGTTTCTTTGCGTGGCAGATTCCTGAAGACTTCATGCATGACGCCCGCTTCTTCGCGCAGGCGTTCCGCTTTTGCAAGCGCAATAAGCGTGTGCTCGTCCGCTGTAAAATAGTGATACAAATTGTGCTGGAAGAACGCCACCAGCTCCGCCCACTCCGGAAAATATGCGGCAAGCACATTCAGCTCATTCATGTCGTGTAATGTTTTCGCAACACAACGAGAGCAGAGTATTTTTCTGAACAGCATTGCAACTTCGGGCAATCGTTGTTGCTCTGCAGTAAACAGGTCCGTGCTGTTTGCAATCGCACGCCGCAGTCTGACGTGCAATTCGATTTCATGTTCAGTTGAAAGCGCAAACGCTTCAAACACCTGCGAAGCATTCACCAGACGTTGCACGTGCGGATCCACCGACAGCATGTCGTTTGCTCGGAAGAACACGCTGCCGAGAGCTTCCGTCGAGGATGAGCCAAAGCGGACAGGCTCGATCATCTCACGAAATTTGTGAGAAAGATTCTGATGAAGACGGTAAATCGTGCGGGCGTGCAAATAATATTCCCTCATGAACACTTCAACAGAACGCAGTTCTGCAATGCCACCGAAGCCAAGTGCTTCCGCAACTTCCTGCTGCAATGTGTATTCAAGCGCATCGCTCGAGGCCTTGCGCCGGAAATGCATTTCGTGCCGGGTACGGAAAAGGAATTGAAGAGCCTTGACAACTGCCTTGCTCTCTTGCTCGTCCAGCAACCCCTGCCTCACCATCTCCTCTACACACATGAGCGATGCGATTTTCTTCGTGCCGAGAGGAAAAAAGAAATCGGAATCGTTTGCACGATACAACCAGAAGAGAGACTGGAAATCCCGTAACCCGCCCGCGCTTTTCTTGACGTTCGGCTCCAATAATTTCACTGAATTCCCGAAGCGGGCATGCCGGGCACTCACCTCTTCGAATACACCTTCGATAAACCACTTATCTTTTTTCTTCTCGACAAAAGGACGCATCCCGGAGTAGAACTTTTCGGCAAGCGACCCGTCCCCGCACAAAAACCTGCTCTCAAGCATCGATGCCCAGGAATCAATCGCCTTGCCGTGAACCTGCATCGCCTCCTTGACCGTACGGACGCTATGCCCGACATCGATGCCGGTATCCCATAGCAGATGCAGAAATTGTTTCGCAGTTGCGGCTGCAGACTCTTTATTGTCCGCATCCGCAGCAAGGACCATCACATCAATATCGGACTTCGGACAAAGCTCTCCACGCCCGTACCCGCCCAACGCGAGGACGGCAATCGTGTGATGTGAGGAAGAGAGTTGTTGAAACGCCATTTGGATTGCTTCATCCATTGTTGACGTAAGAGCCGAGCATGTAGAAAAGCTGTCGGCGCCTGCGCGGTGAAGCGATTCAATTTCTTTTGTTCGATTAGTGAGGAAGTTTTTGATGGAGAGAGCGTCGGAATTCATGGGAAGAATATACAGAGAGATGAGAGGATTTACAATCTGCGGAATGGAGAGATGTGCGAAATGATTTCAACAACATCACTCAGCGCGGAGGCGCCACGAAGTGTGTGACGACACCGCGCCGGGAATAAAGAGTCAAAGATCCGGTTAACGTGTAGCAGAGTCCAGATCTGTAGCCGCGCTGAGAATCAACGCTGCCTCGCCTTCAAGAATCCGGGCAACTTTGATAATATGTTCTTCCGCCTCTTTCCAGTTCTTCTGTTCAATTGCCTCGCGGACACCGGGAATTGTTTTTACTCCATAGCCGGTGTAAAATCCCGGTGCATAAATCTGATGTCTGAACCACGGACGTTTGGGAAGTCCATCCGCCTGCGTCAGCCTCCGTTCACTCTCGATTAATTTCTTGTTTACGGATTTGGGAAGCGGCTTGTTCGCAGCCTGAAATTTCTCCAATGCTTTCTTGTAGCGTTCTGCATTTGTTTGCAGCGATGACATTGCATTTTCCAGAGGAGAGAAATTCAAAAACGGCGGCACTTCCTGTACGACAGGAATTATGGTTGTCTCCTGTGGATCCGAAATTGCACTCAACGTTCCCTCTTCGATCTGTGCGTTCCGGTCGATGATCTCTTCACGCTTGTCCTTTGCCAGCTTCTTTATCTCATCAAGATACTTTGCAAATGTCGCGGATTGGCGCGTAAACTCAAAGGGCAGAATATCGGCATCCGCAGCACGGATGACTGCGGTGCCGACCGTCTGTGCGAGCGCTTTGCCATACACAAAACTTGTATCGGAGAAGTGTGTGTACCAATAAAACGAATCATAAATGGAATGATAAATTCCTCCCCCATCTTCGCCGCCATAGCCAAGATTGAGCGAGGCGACGCCGGCATGTTCAAGGAATGGCGTATAGTCCGAACCGGAACCAAGCGCATCGATTTCCAAATCGCCGCCGCTGCGGAGAGTCTTTCGTTCGCCGATGGACGAGGCGTCACTGATGCTGAAGCTCTGCAGCCGTTTCCAGGCTGAAATATTTTTTTCCGGGTCGTTGATATCCTTTGCAACACCGTTGATGAATTTCTCCAGAGAGTGAGAACCTGCAATGTTCAGATACCCGCGTCCGTTTGTATCGCTGTTGATATAAAGAACCGCCTTCGTTTGCAACTCATCGGCATGCGCCTCGACCCATTCCGTTGAACCGAGCAGTCCCTCTTCCTCACCATCCCATGCGCAGTAAATAATAGTCCGTTTCGGTTTCCATCCTTGTTTCGCCAGCACACCCAATGCACGCGCTTCCTCAAGCAAGCAGACCTGGCCCGAAGTCGGGTCTTCCGCTCCATTCACCCACGCGTCATGATGGTTGCCGCGGATTATCCATTCGTCCGGATATTCGGATCCCTGCATGCGTGCAACGACGTCATTGATCTTCACCTGATTCCAATTGAACGCGAGTTTCAAATGAACTTTGGCGGGACCCGGACCAATCTTATATGTAATCGGAAGATTGCCGCGCCAGGATTCCGGCGCAACGCGTCCGCCGATAGACGCGAGCAACGGCCCTGCATCTGCGTACGAAATGGGCAACACCGGAATTTTTGTAAACGTCTCAACGTCCTTCATGTCGAGACGCTTTGCATTCTCCGTTGCGGCAATACCGGGCGTGAGCGGATCGCCGGAATATACCGGCATATCCATAACGCTTCCGCGTTGCACACCCTCAGCCGGGCGGTACGGACCTTTGGGATACACGTCGCCCTGATTAAACCCGTCGCCTTTCGGATCAGAATAAATAATGCAACCAACCGCGCCGTGTTCCGCGGCTACTTTTGGTTTAATGCCGCGCCATGAAGCGCCATAGCGGACAATCACGATGCAGCCTTTCACCGAGATGCCCATGCGCTGGAGTTGTTCGTAGTCGGAGGGAATTCCGTAGTTCACGTACACGAGTGGCGCGGTGACATCTCCATCCACCGAATACGCGTTGTACGTCGGCAGCTGTTCATCCTGTTGGTTTGATGTCGGATCTTCAGGTAATGTCGGCTCTTTGAGCGAGGCGGTAAACTTTTTTGGTTCAAGAAGTTCAAGCACCCGTTCTTTCGGAGTTGGAAAGAGAACATAAAAGGATTCAATCTTCGCATCCCATCCCCATTCCTTCATGCGTGCAAGAATCCATTCTGCATTGTCCTTGCCGTACGTGGAACCAATATGATGAGGACGAGCTGAAAGATGTTTCATGTATTCACGCAGCCGCGCAGGTTCTGGGATTGAGCGAAATTTTTCCTCCCATTTGCGGGAAGAAGATTCGGGACCTGCAATGGATTGACTGAGAACGGAGAGAACAATCACCGCGAGGAGAGAAAGGCGCCTGGTCATGGATTCTTTTATAGGTTATGGAAAAAGCTGATGAATACTGCTCGAGGGTTGGTGAAATATCAAGAGAAGGCGAGAAACAAGCAAGAATGCTTTACGAAAGGATGCCCGAGCGGAACAACTCTATTTCAGCAATAACATTTTCTTCGAGGAGGAGGAGAATTCTCCCGCTGTCAATCGATAGAACAGTTCGGCACCAGAGGAAAGTAACCACAAACGATTTCAAAAAGCAACCCGGCTTGTTCATCCATCATAAATCAATTATCTTTTTCTCATGGCAGAAATTAGAAAAGTGACTGAAGAAGAAGTCGAGGCGTTGCGTGCGCTTGCTGAACGGACGTTCGTCTCCACGTTTGCACCATTCAACTCCCCGGACAACATGCAGTCCTATCTTTCTTCAGCACTCACCATAGAGCAGCTGACGAACGAGCTGAAATCTGCGGACAGAGAAACATATTTCGCAATACTCAATAACAATCCGATTGGATATATACAGCTTACCTTTCAGTCTACCGAGACTGGGCTTGAACATCTGAACGCGATTGAGATTGTTAGGCTCTATGTCGACGCTGAATATCTTGGCAAGAACATCGGCAAACAATTAATGGAAAAAGCGATATCCGTGGCACTAAAACGCAAAGCGGACTATCTCTGGCTTGGCGTCTGGGAACATAACGACCGTGCCCGGAATTTCTACGCTCGCTGGGGGTTTGAAGAATTCGGTTCACACGTGTTCCAGCTCGGCGACGACGCGCAAAAGGATCTTCTGCTGCGAAAATCTCTCACATCCAACAGGAAAAAGACATGAGCACCCCTTTGCCACTCGTCCGGCAGGCAACGGCTGCGGACACAGAAACAATTCTGATGCTGATCGACGCGCTGGCGGATTATGAAAAACTTGACCGGCCGGATGCGCAGGCCAAGAAGCGCCTGATCGGGGATATCTTTTCCGACCGGCCACGCGTACAGGTGTTTCTTGCCGAATATGAGGGTAAACCTGCGGGCTACGCGTTTGTCTTTGAAACGTACTCGAGCTTCCTGGCGCTGCCGACTCTTTATCTTGAGGACCTGTTTGTGCTGCCGGAGTATCGAAGTAAAAAAGTCGGCTACGCGCTCTTTAAGGCGATGGTCGGCGAAGCAGATCGCCGCGGCTGCGGGAGAATGGAGTGGACTGTTCTGGATTGGAATCAACTGGCAATTGATTTCTATAAGCGGCTCGGCGCGACACACATGAAGAGTTGGCATTTGTACCGATTGGGGCAGTCCGATTTGAAAAATATTCTTCACGCAGGTTCTTCATGAGGGTTCGTCCCTCCCTTCTCATAAAAAAGTTTTTTGAAATAATTGCCGCTCCAATATCTCACCTCATGCAGCAAATTGAAAAAAAATGAAGGGTGGAATACCGTTGTCACTACATCGCGGTACTTCCGCGTGTTGGCCATTACCGTCTTCGGCATTGGGATTGCTTATACTATCGGCAGAACTCAAACAACCGCCGCTCATTTGGAAGGATATAACTATGGAAATTCTTTTAGTCGATGACAACCAGGACTACCTGATGCTGATGAAGGACCTCTTGTACTCCAACGGTTATTCCGTCATAACAGCAACAGATGGCGCTGAAGCGTGCGAACTTCTTGATACCTCCGATATTGATCTCATTATTTCTGACATAAAGATGCCCCGCCTCGACGGGATTAAGTTACACGCCTATGCGCGGGAAACAGAGAAGTACAAAAACACGAAATTCATCTTCGTCTCCGGGTACAAAGACGTTTATTCGAGTATTCTGAAGCTCGAAGGAGGAGTCGATTTTCTCATGGACAAAACGACTCCCGTCAATGAAATTGTTTCGATCGTGAACGACTTATGCTTTGGAAAGTTCATCGGCAAGAATGTCGCTTAGCATGCTTCATTAAAACGACTCGTCAGAGGGCGGCTCATACACGGGCCGCCTTTTCTTTTCTACAAACTCCATCCCGAACATCACCGTAGAGTATCCGCAATTCCTTGTTCTGGCCCGTTTTCGAATAAATCGCACCTGTAAAATTTCTGGCAAGCCTTTCGCATGTATCTACAGCATGACAACTTGCAACGGAGAAACGTGAACATACTTTTGGTCGATGATAATCAGGATTACTTGCTTCCCATGAAGGAGGCATTGTATTCACATGGCTATACCGTGTTTGGCGCCGAAGACGGTGAAGTGGCACATCAGATTATGGATGCCGCCAGGTTCGATCTTATTATTTCTGATATTAAGATGCCAAAGATGGATGGGATCCAGCTTCACCAGGTCGTCCGGACGATGCAACAGTATGCCCAGACAAAATTCGTTTTTATCTCGGGCTATCGTGATGCCTATGGAGATCGACTGGATTTGAATCCCGATCGTGATTTCTTCCTCGATAAAACAACGCCGGCGGGAGAGATTGTAAAATTTGTGGATAAATTAATCTTCGGAAAGTATGCCGAAGTATGGGTGTAGGAATAACGAGGGAGGTTGAGCGATGAATATTCTGGTTGTTGATGATAATCCGGACTATCTGAATTTTATGAAAGAGTCACTGTATCTCAGCGGGTATACCGTCCTTACCGCAGAGGATGGTTCGGAGGCATGTAAGATTCTGGAAAACCCGGGAATAGATCTGATCATTTCCGACATCAAGATGCCGACGCTGGATGGCATCATGCTCCATTCCTTCGCACGCGATCTTGAGCTCTACAAGAACACAAAATTCATTTTCGTCTCCGGTTGCGGCGAAGCATATGACGATGTGTTGAACCTTGATCCTGAAATCGATTTCTTTTTCGACAAGATTACAACCCCCGTCGCGGAACTGTTGAAGTTTGTTGACACATTATTGTTCGGAGATTTTGCCGGCAAGTGGGTGTAGGGGGAACACACACTTGTTCTGGCGAAGGCACAGGGTTTCGACTTTGTGCCTTCTTTATTTTTTGAGGGGTCACCGGAGTTTGGCGGCAAGGACGATGGCAGTCTTCGCGGTTTCTACAACTCCACCGCGATCATCGATCGCCTCAAGCAGAAGAATGTAAATCCCCATGCGCGCCTTTTGTTTGTCATCATCAAGCCCATCCCACACCAGATTGCCGCGTGCGCCGCTGGCTTCATTGTTCGCGAGTGACCGGATATGACGCCCCATCGAATCGAAAATCCTTGCCCGAATTGTCGAAACCGATAGCGGCATTTCGTATTGGATGATAGTAAAGTCTTCCCTTCCGTCTGCATCCGGTGAAAAAGGATTGGGCGAAATTGAAAGCTTCGACTGAGAAGGTAGAGTTACGGCGTACACACTGTTCTGTCTTCCCGGCGTTCCCCCACTCGCATGGGCGCTCGTCGTCCAGTTCCGTTCAAGAGTAGAAGCGAGCAGCGGATTTATTTTTTCCAGAGATCTGCCGGTCTTGTCGGTGACGTTGTGATTATGCCATGCCGGCGAATAACGAACACTGTCCACCACCAATCCGGCAGGGTCGATCAGCACAATATCGTCGCCGTCATTATTCAGGCTCAAACCGGATAGATTGAGAACAGAAAATAATCGCTCTTCAGGTGAGGAAATAACCATTCGAAAAACCGAAGAGTCGGATGCAAGCGTGAACACTTCTCCCGGACGAATGATTTTCGATTTCGTTGCAAGTTTATATTCGTTAGCGCTACCCGAACTAATCCGGTCATGGAACTTCCACGATGCAACGTCGATCTCCGTCTGGCTCGAATTGTAGAATTCAACATACTCGGCATTGTTCGTTTGGGGAGCGAACATTATCTCATTTATCACAAGAGCATGTCCGGGAAATCCCACTCTTACCGTCACGTATCCTTTGTTGTTTGCAAGGCGCTGATCGGGACCGTAATTGACATGGGCAATCACACGATGGATACCGCTCGGCGGTGAATTCCACTCTACCCTCAGTGTAACCGAATCACCTCGTGACAACGACTGTGAAGTTGTCTGGGCATAAAATTGTTCCGCAGGCGAGCCAAGCGAGTCTCCGTTCGCATCGTCAAATAGGAGCAACTCAAAACTACTGACAGGGGCAATCCCGATATTCTGAACAACTATTCTAATGACCGCATTTGATCCCGGCGAAACTGTATCCGCCAGAACCCGCACCACACGCAAATCATTGACGAGCACAACTTGCGAATTCTTTTTTCCGGGTGTAGCTCCAAGTGAATCAGTCGATGAGCTCCAGTTTGTTGAATCGTTCGCAGCGCCCAACGGATCAACTCTCTCCAAAGACTTGCCCGTAGTACCTCCCCACGTTGTACGATAAAACACGGAATCCATTATGAACTTTCTGCTGTCGGTCAACACAACTGCATCGCCGCTGTTATTCCAGAGGAAAGTCGGCAGTGATGAAACCTGTACAACCTTTCCGACCGGGGAGTATGCTTGCCGGAATAGCGCTGTATCTTTTGTGAGCACAACAAAATCGTTCGGAGGCAGCAAAAGTCGTGATGCTGAAATTTCATACCTCGGACTAACAGACCGGTTGCCGATAAACCATTTCTGTACATCAACCGTGTCGGCGAAATTGTTGAAGAGTTCCACCCATTCGGGAATTCCGCCAACCGGCGCATACATGACCTCGTTGATGCAAACTTTGCCCGGCGTTAATCCGACGATGGTTCCGCTGACGCGGGAATTGTTGGTCGTATCCTCATCGCCGGCGAATTCAACCCGGACAATGAACTGTTGAAGTCCGGCTTGAAGTGTTTCATGAATTGGAATGACAAGAGAATCAAGCGGATTGAGTATTGCGAAATTATTGGTAACCCGAAGCTCGCCGGGCTGTGCAATTGAATCCGCATTCACGTCATGATACCAATGAATGGCAAACGATGTAGCCGCCTGGCGTCCCGCATTTTTTACGGTGATCAAAAAGATGGCATCATCACCCGCGATCGGAAATGGCTGACTCTGAATCCGAACTGAATCAACTGTAAGATCGCGGTCCTTGCGGGCGATCGAGTTTCGAACGCCCGGCGTACTACGCGAACTGTCCCGCGATGTGCCCCAATTTGATTGTTGGATGGATGATGCAAACATATCAATACGTTCCAACGAGCTACCGTTGCTTCCTCCCCACCCCGGCAGGTAACTTAGTGAATCCATTGTCGCAACTCGCTGATCGTAAAGCACAACAGCGTCGCCCGAATTATTCAACGAAGGAAATCCTGCAACGTTAATGACTCTTGCCCGGATGGTTGGATGAATATCGAGCAATGCTGCAGAATCTTTCGTCAGAATCACGAACGCACCAGGTGGAGCATAGATATTTTGCGTCGTGAGTATTCGCTTCGCCGAAATAACATTATCGGAAATCGCCCAGCCTTTGAGATTGATTGAATCGGAACGTGTGTTCACGACTTCGACCCATTCCGGCTCAGTGCCTGTTGGCGCGTACATAATTTCGTTGATGCGGATTGACCCGGCGGGATAACCGACGACGACTCGTGTTCGCATGATATTATTTGTCGAATCTTCATCACCTGCAAACTCCGCCACGGCAATACTCAGATGGCTTTCCACCCGGCCAATCTGAAATGAAACAACAGCAGAATCGAGCGGCTGCAGTGGCAGCGAACGAACAATCGTACCAACGAGTTCACCGGGCTGGGGCAGTGAGTCTGCATTTGCGTCGCGGTACAGCCTCACAGTGAACAACTGTATCGTATCGCGTCCGATATTTTTCAGAGGCACATGGATGGTAATACTGTCGCCGGCAACGGGGAACAACGGTGTTACGCGAAGCGAGTCAAGCGAGAGATCGCGGTCCTTGCGAGTAAGCGAATTGCGGACACCGGGCGTACTATGTGTCGGATGACGCGAAGTTCCCCAATTTGTTTGCACCGTTGAAGGACCGGCGGGATCAATTCTTTCCAGAGAATAGCCGTTCGTGCTTCCTCCCCAGCCCGGCAGATAGGCAATGCTGTCCATCGTGAATGCCCGGTTGTCGTACACAACAACTGCATCTCCGGTATTATTGAGAGAAGGAAAACCCGGGACACTCACAATTCTCGATCTGATCTCCGGGTGGACTTCAACCAGGGCTGCGGAATCCCGCGTCAGTAAAACAAATCCTGCCGGTGGGATGAACACATTCTGCGTCGTGAGAATATGTTTTGATGTTACAACATTATCGGAGACAGACCAGCTTTTGAGATTGATGGAATCAGAACGCGTATTGAATAACTCCACCCATTCAGGTTCGGGAGCGGCAGGAGCGTACATGATTTCATTCACGACAATACTTCGTTGCCTGTACCCGATCGCCAATAACCCATTGCGCTGGTTATTCGAAAGATTCTGATCAGGAGGATAGACGACTTTCACCATCACCAGTTGGGAAGAGGGAGAAAACGTGCCTAGGCTTGCCCGAAGCTCAATCGAATCCTGTGAAGCAATGATAGAGGAACTCTGCACAACAGCCCGCAACTCGGGTGGTTGTGGGATCGAATCGTTGTTTGCATCGACATAATATTCTGCTGAGAAATTCTGTGCGCTCTGTTGACCCACATTCTTGATTTTAGCGAATGCAAAAACAGTATCCGCTTCAATTGGAAAGAGTGGTTGAAACCGCACCCCCGTTAACGAAAGATCGGCCGGAGTCAAGCCCGTTATCATCATATCGTCAATGCGTAGCGTTCCCGTATTCCCGGAGCCGTCCGCAACGATCCTCCATCTGAATTTGACGGCGTGGCTGGCGGCAAGGACAAGCGGAAGATTCAACTTGATTTGAACGTAGGAATTTGGCAATGTATTAGTAAGCGAGTCCCCGAGGCGCAACGGGAATGTCCCACCGCTATCCAGTGAAGCCTCGACTAACATTCTCGCATTGTGTGTTGTAGATCTCCGGACGTAGAACATCATTGAGTCGGGAACGACTCCTGAAAAATCAAACAACGGAGAGATAAGCGACTGAGTAATTGTCGCATTCGTTGAACCAACTGAAGCAGGAAGAGATCGTGGAGTTGTCGTGCTGGTGGTAAAATCGTTTGTTCCGATAACGCGGTTTTGAGTGGAACTCCAGCCGGCGGGCAGAGCAGGCGGTGCAACAGAATCGAAGTTTTGAATGTAAGGAAAATTAGAGATCTGGGAACTGGCTGCAGTGAAACAAACGTGCAGCCCAACAAAACAGAAACACCAAACTGATCGTCGATTCATTTTGTGATTGAATTCAATAATCGTATGGAAAACAGCAAGCGGGTTCTCGTCGTTGAAGACGAACAGGGTTTACGAATGGTAGTAGAGTCTGAAATTGTCCGCGCAGGATATGATGTTGTATCTGTCAGCAACGGACTCGACGCCATCGCCACACTCTCGAAAGAGCAATTTGACCTTGCGATTCTTGACGTTGCCCTGCCGGGGAAATCGGGACTTGAGGTATTGCACTATATACGTGAACGCCGTTTGCGTACCCGCGTCATCATGCTCGCGGGGATGGAAGGCCTTTCGATTGCAATTAAAGCAGTGAAGCTGGGAGCTGATGATTATATTCCGAAGCCTTTTGATGCGGGATATTTGCTGGCTTCGGTCCGGACTGTCCTGAGGCAGCGTCAATAGCCTTGCGTTGCAGACAAATTACTTTCTTCAACGAGATCACTCTATAAGGAAATTCCTGAGCGCCGGTTCGAAATTCCTGAGGTGAAGTCATCTATACGGCTAAGACATAAAAAGGCGGCTCTTTCGAGTCGCCTTTGCGTTATAGTCAGTTGACAGAGCCCCGATCAAAAACCAATTCTGCTTTTATTCTTCCCCTCTAACATTTTCTCTCTTTCGCCCCCACAAGTCTCACAATTCCCCGCTTCCTCGCCAAACTGCCGGATTGGCTCAGAAATTCTCCCCTCATTCCATATGCGGACGACGGTTATACACTTTGCTACGTTGGTTATAGCCACCCAGCTCACGTTTATACTTTATTGTGCCTGCCTGTTACTCCATTCGGGCTAACCCAACATTGCCATCGAATGAAAAAAAAAACCATGATCCGGTTCATGATTTTAGCCTGACCAAACGCGAAGAAGAAATTGCAGGCTTTCTGGCATTGGGGTGGTCTGCAAAACAAATAGCCATACCTCTGAAGATTTCACCCCAAACCGTTCGCTCGCATACAAAAAGCATCTATCTGAAGTTCAGAGTGAAAAACAAAGTTGAATTGGCGGGGAAGATGTTTCGACGAAATAACCTGTAGCGCGGGGACTCCCCGCCTGCCGTTTGGAACTCTGAGGCGGGCAAGCAGTCCCGCAACTGATCGAGTCAGGAGACTCGACCTACAAACAAGATTTCACTAACTCACTCATCCCTCACACTTCCTCACAGGAGGTTTTATGCAACAACATTTTCGATTCGTGCTGGTACTCTTCGCCATTCTCCATGCCGCGACGGCGTTAGCGCAGTGGCAACTCCAAACCACACTCAATGGCAATCCTCCTCTCTACAGCATCAGCACGGTTAGTGACAGGGTTGCGTGGATTGGCAGCTTTGGCAGCTTTGACAGCGTCTATCGCACCACAAATGGTGGGGCGAATTGGATTCCGACCCCAACGCGTCCAACCTCCACGGAAGCCATTGTATATATCAAAGCGCTCAGTGCAACCACAGCATTTGTTGGCGGAGGCGGACCCGGGGCTGGAGGGGGGAACGCAAAAATCTATCGCACCACAAACGGTGGGCAAAATTGGAGTATCGTGTACACTGCCGCAGGCGCTGGCTCGTACTGGAATGCGATTCACTTCTTTGACGCCCAGAACGCCATCGCGTTCAGTGATCCACCAACTCCGGGTGGCAATTTTCTCATTGTCAAATCCACGAATGCCGGGGTAACATGGACGCCCATTGCGAACCAACCGACTCCCAATTCGGGTGAGTATGGTACGCAGAATATGTATTTCTACGACGGCCTCAACGGATGGTTTGGAACGGGGCTTATAGGCTCGGT
Source organism: Bacteroidota bacterium (assembly GCA_046597825.1). Lineage (GTDB taxonomy): Bacteria > Bacteroidota > Ignavibacteria > UBA10030 > UBA6906 > CAADGV01. Next base: position 20,122 of record JBKJJX010000056.1, read on the forward strand.
CGGGACTGCCGGACGCGTGTTTCGCACAACCGATGGCGGAAATACCTGGACCGGATATCCATCGGGCAATACAGGGTGGGTAGCTGATGTGCGATTTGTTTCGCCTCTTGTCGGCATTCGCATCTCACCCAGCTCTCCGGTTTTTGACACGCTCGACAGATGGAGGTTTGACTTGGACGCCCGTGACCAATCTTCCAGTGGCCAATGTTGCACTTATGTTCTCTGCCACCGTTGTCAATACTCCAACTGGGAGTCAGCTTTGGGTCGATGGATTTACACAGACTGGCGGAGGGTTCATCATGACGAGCATTGATGGGGGCGCGACATGGCAGGCGCAGACCCTGCCTGCTTTGCCACCCAGTCATCTGCCCTACTTGAGTGCGGTGAGCTTTGGCGCCCTGAATGACAGCGTGCAGGCATTCGGGGCAACCATTAACTGGGCTACGTTCGAAGGTGGCGGGCAGGTACTCTCCTATCGCCAACGCGTTGGGTATATCGCGGCCGCGTTGCGCCGTGTGCCTCAACAGTACGCGACTATCCAATCGGCAATCAACGCTTCTGCGGACGGCGATACAGTGCTCGTCTCCGAGGGAACCTACTTTGAGAGCATCAAGTATAGAGGCAAGAAGATTATTGTTGGCAGTCAGTTCCTACTCGACCGAGACTCGATGCACATCGGGAGGACGATTATCAATGGCAGCCAATCGATACATCCTGATAGCGGATCGGTGGTTTCTTTCCTTGCAGGCGAAGACACAAACTCCGTTCTCTGCGGGTTCACTATTCGAGGGGGGAAAGGAACAGTCATCGGCACGATGAGAGCAGGCGGCGGAGTATTCTTGTATAGGTCCGGCGGCAAGATTCTCAATTGTCATTTGGTGGGTAACACGGTTGAAGGTCCTTATTTGGTCTTTGGTGGAGGGATCAGCTCCTTTTCCGATACGAATCCGAATCTGCTTATCGTCCGAGATTGTCTTATCGACTCCAACCGCGTGCGAGCAACGATAAATCTTGCATTAGGCGGTGGCATGTATCTCGGTTGCACGTCAACTATCGAGAACAATATCGTCCGCTTCAACGAGGCATTCTACCAAGGCAATAACCAAAACGGATCATCCGCCGGAGGAATATATGTCGGTGCCCTCATCAGGAATTTCCATGTAAAGATCTTCAACAATCAAATAATTAGGAACACAACAATCAACGTAGGAGGATTTGGCGCGTACGCTCCTGGATTGGACCTCTACGATGTATCATTCACCGTAACGAAGAATGTCATTTCTCATAATACGTTGAGCAGTGATGCCCGCGGGTATGGCTGCGGACTTCGGGTTGTGTACGGCAGCGGATCCAACCTCATTGCTGAGAATACGATCTCCTTCAACGGATCGGACGACACTCCCTTCACGGATGGAGGAGGCATCCTTCTAGTAAGATGCAATAATGTTACTGTTCGCAAAAACATTTTTGAAGGGAATCAAAGCACGTGGGGAGGCGGCATTGAGGATTACCAGACGGTGAATACGGTGATCGAGGAGAATGACTTTGTCAACAACTCCGCTACGAACTGTGGTGGCGCCCTGCGTGTAGAGTCCAATAATGCGCTGGTGACAAACAACATTATGAGGGGTAATAGCGCGGCGTTTGGAGGTGCTGTCTATGTGTACACAACCCCATCAGGCGCAAACGAGAATGGCGTAACAGAGTTGGAACGGTCGACAATGCACATGGGGCGAATGTCGCTTGGCGGAGAAGGGTATCAGCAGAAATCGCCGATCAGAACCAAAGCATCTTCACTCGTCAGCGCTCCGGTTTTCATGAACAATACGATTGTCAACAACACCGGCACATCAACTGGCGGCGGCATGCTGATTGCAAACGGCTCGCAGCCCCTTATTTTCAACTCAATTCTCTGGGGAAATACAGGAGGACAAATCGCTATCAGCAGTGGATCTGCTGAGGTTCACTATTCAGATATTCAAGACGGCTGGCCAAGCGGGACAGGCAACATCAACGCCGATCCGATCTTCGTTGATACTCTCTTCCGCATTGCCAATGCAAGTCCATGCAATAATCGCGGAACTGATTCAATGCAAGTTGGCGGCGTGTGGTATCGCGCACCCCGAACGGACTTGTTTGGAAATCCTCGTCCTCGGCCAATTGGCAGCAAGCCCGATATGGGGTCACACGAATTGCAAACGCTTACTAGTGTCGAAAACACCCGCGATATTCCAGATGCTTTCTCGCTTCTGCAGAACTACCCGAACCCCTTCAATCCTTCAACGGAAATTCAATTCTCCGTTGCAGAAAAAGGACAAGCCACGCTCGAAGTCTTCAACATCCTCGGACAAAAGGTTGCAACGCTGTTTGATGATGTTGCGGAGGCGGGACAGTACTACAAGGTGCAATTTAACGCGGCGAGCGTTGCGAGCGGCGTGTATCTTTACCGCTTACAGAGCGCGGGACAAGCTGAAGTGCGAAGGCTACTGTTGTTGCGGTAATCCGCCTTGCTTTTTGGCGGAGTACAAATTGCAAAGCGGCGCAAAGAGTGAAGTGAAAAAATTAATGCTGTTGAAATGAAATCACAATTCGTAGGGACGTTTATGGTTCGACGGGAGCCTGCCCTGAGCTTGACGAAGGGCTCACCACAGGATTAAACGTCCCTACAACATAATCCAAATGGAGAAACTACTATGAAAACATTTGTTTGTATCCTAATCTTTGTTGCCTCGTTCGTTTACGCCCAGAACGGCGAAATTCCCATCACTACTACTTCTGACGAAGCGCGGGCGTTGTACACCAAAGGCCGCGACCACGCCGATCGCTCTCACACCGACGAAGCGAAGCGTTATTTCCAACAAGCAGTCGCAAAAGATTCCTCGTTCGCGTTAGCACGTTTTGCACTTGCGTCGTATGAACCTACGGTTCAAGGAATCTTTACTTCGTTCGATAAGGTCTTTGCGCTTGCCGACAAGGTGTCCGAAGGGGAACGGTTGATGATTCTCTCACAAAAGGCTTTCATGGAGAATAACATCCCCAGGCAGCAGGAACTGCTCGAACGTCTCGTCCAGCTTTATCCGAAGGACAAGCGGGCACATGAACTTCTTGGCATTGTGTATCAGTATTGGCTTCAAGAGCCGGGGAAGACTGTAACAGAGTATCGTAAGGCGATTGATATTGATCCGAACCATGCTTCAGCCTATAACTTTTTGGGATATGCATATTCGGCGATGGAAAATTATCCCGAAGCGGAAAAGGCGTTCAAGAAATACACAGAACTTCTGCCGAATGAATCCAACCCGCACGATTCCTACGCAGAGCTGTTGATGAAGATGGGAAAATTTGATGAATCCATCGCGGAGTACAAAAAATCACTTTCAATCGATCCGTCGTTTTCTCTTTCACTCATAGGTTTGGGAATGAACTATGCACTCACGGGCCGTCATGAAGAAGGAAGAACGTTTTTGAAAAAAGTCGAAGTGGTGACAAAGGAAGAGACCAATGGGAGGCAAGCGCGCGCTGGTACGGTCCGCTCATATCTTGATGAACGGAATTTCGATAAAGCACTCGAAGTGTTGAACGAAGGTTATAAACGGTCGAGAAAACAAAACGACCTTGTGTCCATGGCGAATGCACGAATCACCATGAGCGCGGTTCTTATTGAAGCAGGCCGGACCAATGAAGCAGCAAAGGAATTGCAGAAAGCGCATGCCCTCGTCTCAGACCGGAAGTTTCCGACAGACCAGAAAGCATTTTTGAAACCATCTCTTCGTGAATACGAGATACGAATTGCGCTGAGAGATAATAAGGCCCCGGTAGCAAAGTCCCGCCTGCAAGAGTTCAAAAAGTCGGCTGACGAATCAAAGAGCCCGATTGACCTTCGAACATATCATCAATTGGCGGGAATGCTGGCGCTTGAGGAGAAACGCTATGGCGATGCAGTGACCGAGTTACAGCAAGCCGATCAGCGAAATGCGCGCACGCTGTTTCTGTTGGGAAAGACCTACGCTGCGAAAAGAGATACAATAAAAGCAAAAGAGTTTTTCCTGAAGGCAGCACACTTTAATGAAATGACGTTCGATTTTGTCTGTGTGCGTCCGATGGCAATGAAGGAACTTGCGGCAATGAAATAAACTGAAGCGGGGGCGATTCCGTAAACAAACGAGAAGAAGCCTCTCGGATGGATTAGGGTGCAGTCGCTTCTCCGCTTCCTTGCTTAAAAATGGTCTCCATCTACTCCAGGAATTCTGCGCGAGATGCCTGCCCACCTCATGGCTTCCTGATGGCAGGCGGGGAGTCCATTTGCTTTTCCGTGCCCTTGACTCTCGCCACCCCCTTTCCTAACTTCTTCCCAGTTCGTTTCCCCTTTTCCGCCAGCTCTCACGTCGAAACTTCTATGATTCTGCAACTGCCGCACACAATACTAAGAAGATTCGCTGCGACAATCTTTGCACTTCTTTTGCCATGGCTGCTTCTCTCGCAAACGCAAACCGTGAAACCCTTTGAAGAGCAATTCCCCGCGCTGAAGCGCATCGACAATTTGGAGCGCTTTTCAATTGACCGTGGACTGTCAGACGCGCACGTACGTGGAAACATGCTTGTGGACAGCAAGGGTTTTCTGTGGGTAGGAACTCTTGAGGGGCTGAACAGATTTGACGGACACACCTTCAAGGTATTCCGTGATGACCCAATAGATTCCAATAACATCTCAGGAAGTTGTATTTGGAAGATTTTTGAAACAAGCCAGGGCGATTTGTGGATTGGGACATACGCCTATGGACTCTACTTTTACGAGCGCCGGACAGGAAAATTCTTTCACTATGTTCATGACCCAAACAATCAATCCAGCTTGAGCAGCAATATCGTTCCCGATATCTGCGAAGACGGACATGGCAACCTATGGATTGGTACCCTCAATGGTTTGAACAAAGTTGTTTCCAAAACCGGACAGGCGACGCCTCTGGCACCGTATGACATTGCATTCAAGCGTTACAATCACAAAGCAAACGACCGACGCAGTTTAGCGAACGATGCCGTCAGTTGGCTAAAGGTGGACTCATCGGGTTCCCTACTGATCGGTGTGCAAGGGGCAGTGGATCAGTATACACGGTCATTCGATGGATTTGTCCACCATGAGAATATTCGACGCGTACCGGAACTTTTCCACGCGTTCCCTACACCCTCTTTCGACAATAGTCGAAAAATGCTTTGGAAGATAACGGAGGATGGTTTGTATAGATACACAAGGGGAGACAGCAATCTCAAACTCGCGTGGCGTTGGTCTGGAAACGTGCGATACTTTTTTGGGTGCAGTGTCTACGAGGATTCGAGGCACCATATTTGGATTCGCGAAAGCGATGGCGTCTCCAGAATAGATCCTGTAACATTTAGTGTCACGAACTATCAAAAAAGTTATAGTATGTGGGGTTCGGCAATTGAGGATAAATCGGGAAACATGTGGTTCTCATCGGAGAACGGATTGGAAAAGCTTTCACTCAACGCAAGGCAATTCAAACGCTTACACGTGGAAGGAGACACTTCAAAGTATCGTTTATTTTTTGACGATGAAAATGGCAAACTTTGGGGAAGTTCGGGAATGGACATCTATTGGCTTCAAGAAAAGGGAGCCGCAAAATCTCCGCTTAACTCTGACAAGTTTGGTGCGCCGATACAGGATATTATCGACGATAACCGCGGCGCGCTTTGGGTTGCAACATTTGGAGCCGGGCTTTACGAATTGAACAAGCAAACCGGCAAAGTAATCAGGTTTAAGATTGATCGCAACAGCGAGGACGTCAACGAGAACACCATTTTGTCTATCTGTAAAGGCGATTTAACCTATCTTTGGGTTGGCACGTACGGTAGTGGCTTGTGGAAGTTTGATATGAAATCAAAGAAATATGTTCAGCGGTACATTGACAAAGCAACGAATCCTGCGGATAGCTTGAGTAGCAATCGAGTTCTTACCCTCTTTCGCGATGCAGGAGGCTTCATCTGGGTAGGAACAGAAGGGGCTGGCGTCAAAAGGTTTGACCCGAGAACG
>JBKJJX010000061.1:0-6586 GCA_046597825.1 Bacteroidota bacterium
TTCATCGCAATTTTCGATGCTGATTTTGTTCCGCGCCAGGATTTCCTGCTCAAAACGATTCCGCACTTTAACACCGATCCGAACATCGGCATGGTGCAAACCCGCTGGGAACATTTAAATTTTGAATATTCACTGCTGACGCGTACACAGGCAATGGCGCTCGATGGGCACTTCGTGATCGAGCAATCAGTGCGCAATAAGGTCGGCTACTTCATCAACTTTAATGGCACTGCAGGCGTGTGGCGAAAGAAGACAATTGAAGACGCGGGCAACTGGCAAGCCGATACACTCACCGAGGATCTTGACCTCAGTTATCGTGCTCAACTAAAAGGCTGGCGGTTTGTGTATCTCAACGATGTAACCTCGCCTGCAGAACTCCCGTCGGAGATCAATGCACTCAAATCCCAGCAGTTCCGCTGGACGAAGGGCGCAATTGAAACTGCGCGCAAAATGTTGCCTGAGGTCTGGAAGTCCAAGCTGCCGCTGAAGGTGAAAGTACACGCAACTTTTCACCTTACCAACAATCTTGTGTTTCCGTTCATCGTTCTTGCAGGAATCCTGAATGTGCCGCTTGTGTTTATCAAGCATGCCGGCATGCACGACAGCTACTTCACGTTTATGTCAGTTTTTGTTTTTGCATTCATCGGCTCGTTCTTTTTCTATCTCTTTTCACAAAAGGATGTTCACAAGGATTGGCGCCGACGGTTGTTCCTCTTCCCCATTTTCATGGCGGGAAGTATGGGCTTTGCCGTGAATAACAGCCGCGCAGTGCTCGAAGCACTGTTCAAACGGAAAAGTGAATTTGTCCGAACGCCAAAGTACAACATCAAGAACAAAAAGGATTCATGGACGAATAAGAAATATGTCCCGGTAAAGATTAGTTCAACCGTCGTTATAGAAATTGTTCTTGCAGTTTATTGCCTGTTCGGCGTTATTTCATCATTGTACTTTTTGGAATTTGCCGCAGTGCCGTTCCAATTACTTTTCCTGCTTGGATTCACCTTTACGTCCGTTCTTTCCATCAAACACGCGTTTGTCGGAAGAAGCGTACAGTAAGAATTACGGTATGCCATGTTCTCATTCTCTGCTGAAACATCTGCAGTCGATGCATCCTTTGCACGGGCGGCAGCACAACATCTGCTTGACGGCGATATCCACAACGCAGTAGATCTATGCACCCGCGGCATTGCCGCATTCCCCCAATATGCAACCGGATATTTTATTTTGGGAAAATGTTACGAATCGCTTGGCCGGACTGTCGAGTCGCTGGTAGAATATCGGCGGGCGTTGCAACTCCTCCCTGACAATCCGGAAGTGCAATCGCTGGTACGGCATGCGGAGGAGAAGGAGCAAAGAGAATTTCAGAAATTTGCGAGGGAGCAAGAAAAAAAACTTGGGGGGAAGAAAGAAACCGTCCCCGTTGAAGAATTTCTGGCGAAACAGCCTCCGCCTGAAGAGAGCGCGATCGAGTATCTTGCAAAACGTCTGAAAGACGTTAAGAGAATGCAGCCGAATATCACTTCAGGCTCCGAACCGGCACCATTGCAAGCCGGCAATGAGCCTCGCTTTGTTACTGTGACAATGGCTGAAATCTATGCATCGCAGGGTGCGTACAATGAATCGATCAAAGCGTACCGGGAAATACTTAAACAACGCCCCGAAGAAAAGGAGCGTTGCGAAAAACGAATACAGGAGTTGGAGTTGTTGAAAACGAATCAGCAGGGAGAGAGAAAACTCGAAGGTCCCGACAACAAAAAAGCCTCTCCGTAAGAGGCTTTTGCATTTTGTAGTTAGAGGGAACTACTTCAACTTGTTCACAAATTTTGTCAGTTTTGATTTTTGATTCGCCGCATTATTCTTGTGGATGACGCCTTTGGCAGCGAGTTTATCCAGCATCTTAACGGTCTTCTTCAATTCTGCTTCGCCGTCCGTTTTAACCGTTGCACTCCGGACTTTCTTCAAGGCTGTTCGCATTCTTGATTTTTCATTGGTGTTTCGAACTGCCCGTCGCTTTGAAGCCCGTGCCCGTTTTTCTGCTGATGGATGATTTGCCATATCAAGATCCTTACGCGTGAATGAAATTTGCTATCTCAATTTAGGGAAAAAGCGTCAGAGAGTCAATTGTCTTTCTTGCGTGGTTTGAGTATATTTATTCAAATTCATTCCCGCCGTTGCAATCCAAACGTGTTGTGTCGATCCGGAGGTTTAGTTGAAGATTATTGTCTGTGTAAATCACGTTCCTGATACCGAAACGAAAATAAAAGTGGGGCCCGATGGCAAAGCCATTGACAAAACGGGTGTGAACTTTATGCTGAATCCGTATGATGAGTTCGCCGTCGAGGAAGCCCTTCGTCTCAAGGAAAAGCACACCGGAGAAGTTACCGTGATGAGCCTCGGTGGCGACGTACACAAGGAAACGCTTCGCAAAGCTCTTGCCATGGGAGTCGAAAAGGCCATCCTATTAAAGGATGATACAGCGCGTGACTCATTCGGCGTTGCGAAAGCTCTCGCAGAAGAAATCAAGACTCTGGCGCCGGACGTTGTTCTCTTCGGCAAGCAGTCGATTGATTTCGATGACGCTCAAATCGGCACGATGGTGGCCGAGATGCTTGGATTTGCCTCCGTTTCTGTGGTGGTGAAACTGGCGATTGACAACGGAAAGGTAATATGCGAACGCGAGATCGAAGGCGGTCATGAGACCGTTGAAGCAAAACTTCCGTGCGTTATTCAGGCACAACGCGGCCTGAACGAGCCCCGGTATCCTTCCCTAAAAGGAATCATGTCTGCAAAAACAAAGCCCATCGTTGAAAAATCCGCTGCCCCTGCTCAAATGCGTGTCGAGCCTCTCGCTCTTCGCAAACCACAATCAAAAGCAGCGGGTAAAATTGTCGGAACGGACAAAACTGCCGTCGCCGAGTTGGTTCGGCTCCTGCATGAAGAAGCAAAAGTCATCTAATCTAAAAAAGAAGAAGCGTCTATGAAAGTACTTGCATTTGCAGAACAACGGGATACCAAGTTCAGAAAATCATCGTTTGAGACCGTGCAGGCGGCGAAGAAAATTGCGGACCAGCTCGGCGCTGAATTTGTTGCGCTCGTTATCGGCAGCGGTGTCGGCTCAATCGCCGGGGAATTGGGACAATACGGAGCGAGCCGCGTTATTGTCGTGGATGATCCTTCCCTCGCACAACACTCAAACTCCGCGTACGCCAAAGTAATTGCAGAGGTTGCGAAGAAGGAATCTGCCGGTATTATTTTTCTTCCCGCAAGTCAAATGGGGAAAGATATTGCTCCGCGTATAGCAGTAAAGCTTGAGGCGGGATTAGCATCTGATTGCGTTGCTGTGAAAGTTGAGAACAGCGAGGTGATTGCGACGCGCCCTGTATTTGCCGGAAAAGCACTCCTTGATGTTAAAGTGACGACAGCCGTCAAGATGTTTACTTTGCGTCCGAATGTTTTTACTGCCGTACCATCAGATGGAAATGCAACGACGGAGACTGTTTCGGTGCCCCTCACACCCGAAGACCTGGCAACGATGGTGAAGGAAGTAAAGGTCGCCACGGGGCGGCCCGACGTGACTGAAGCGGATATCGTCGTCTCCGGTGGACGGGGTCTGAAAGGGGCCGAGAATTGGCCACTGATTGAAAATCTCGCCGATGTATTGGGCGCGGCAGTCGGAGCTTCACGTGCTGTGGTGGATGCGGGATGGCGGCCCCATGATGAACAAGTGGGTCAGACGGGAAAGACTGTTGCTCCCACCATGTATATCGCGTGCGGAATCTCGGGCGCGGTGCAACATCTCGCTGGTATGTCATCGTCGAAATGTATTGTCGCAATCAACAAGGACAAGGATGCGCCGATTTTTCAAGTCGCCGATTACGGAATAGTGGGAGATGTATTTGACGTATTGCCGGAACTGACAGCGGAGTTGAAAAAAGTTTTGGGAAAGTAACAGGCTGGATAATACTTGTCTTGATTGTTAATGGGTTTTTCTCTATATCAAAATCAGAATGCAAATCCGTCAATGATATGATGGTTCAGCTGAGGAGAGAACACTAGTGGATAAAGTGCAGGTCGACATTCTCGGGCTTTCAACAAATCCCGCCAGCGGCGGGGCGTACGCGCTCATTCTCAAAGAAGTCCATGGCAACCGGCGCCTCCCGATTATCATTGGTGCATCCGAAGCTCAATCAATCGCCCTTGAAATGGAAGGAATCAAACCACCGCGCCCTCTCACGCATGATCTCATGAAGAATATTATCACGGCATTCGGCGCGGAACTCAGCGATATTGTGATTGATGAATTGCGTGACGGAACATTCTACGCAAAGCTCAATGTGGAAAGCCAAACCATCGACTCCCGCCCGAGCGACGCCATTGCCCTTGCGGTTCGTTACGGTGTTCAGATTTTTGTTGCTGCGACGGTGATGGACGAGGCGGCGTTCGTGCCTGAGGAAGAGGATGAGGAGTCGTTGGCCGGTTCTGCGTCACAACCCAAATCCAAAGCGGCAGCGCCTCCAAAAATGACACGGCTTGAGCAACTGAATCAGTTGCTGAAAGAGGCTATCGAAAAGGAGAATTACGAGAAGGCCGCCTCGTTGCGGGATGAAATTCGAAAACTCGAATTGCGCGATTGATTTTTTGACTTTACTGCACCAACTCCTTCATTTCTCTCACGGCTCTCTCTAACCCGACAAAAACTGCGCGGCATATTACTGCGTGGCCGATACTTATCTCGCTAATTTCTGAAATAGCTGTAATCGGCTTTACGTTGATGTAGTTCAGGCCGTGCCCCGCATTAACCACGAGCCCCAACTCCGATCCGATCCGCGCTCCAGCCCGGACTATTTCCAGCAGTGCCATCTGTTCGCGTTCTGTCCGTGCATTTGCGTATTCGCCCGTGTGGATTTCAATCATGTCTGCACCAATTTCAGCGGCTGCATTGATCTGATCTGCAATCGGGTCGACAAACAAACTTACTTCGATTTCATGCTTGTGAAATTCATCAATCGCCTCTTGTAAGAAAGCCTTGTGGGAACGAATGTCCAGTCCGCCTTCGGTCGTCAATTCCTGACGCTTTTCGGGAACAAGGGTAACGAGTTCCGGCAAGGTTTCAATTGCAATGCGGATGATTTCCTCCGTCGCAGCCATTTCCAAATCGAGTTTTGTTTTTACCATCTCGCGCAACAATCGCAGGTCGCGGTCATTAATGTGCCGCCGGTCTTCGCGCAAATGGCACACAATCCCCTCTGCGCCGGCGAGTTCGCAGATAGCGGCGCCGGTTACAGGATCGGGTTCCAGGCCTCCCCGCGCTTCACGCAAGGTGGCGATATGATCGATGTTGATTGCGAGTCGCATGGCTTTGTAGTGAATTATTAAAGTCCTGTTTTTTTTCGAATGACGTATTGCAGGCGTTCCGGTGTCCTGCGAACAATCTGTACACCGGGCGGCGAAATAACTTCCGGTTCAATAGAGCCGCTCGTATCTTCAAGTACGGCCCGATAATCCACGATCACCCGAATGCTGGTCTGTTTCACCCGTGCAAGCTGCTCTATCCCTCCACGCAAAAACAAATCAACCTTGGAAGAACTCAGAATAATCTCCCGATTAAGCGGAACCGATGCAAGCTCAACCGGTATACCGGCAAATTGTTTTTCGGCGAACTGCTGAACATTTATTCGCAGTTGTACACGGTCCGGCGTAAATGACAATGTCGCAATCGAATCATTCAGGGGAACAACAACGTCAATCGGTTGTCGGATTTGTTCGAACTGCTGCCGGGCTGTGGGCCATCTGTTCATATGTTCGAGAATACTCCGGGCTCCGCTTACGACAACACTTTCCGGTTCGACAATCGCCGGACCAACCTGGCCGTATCCATCACGAAACATTGTTATGTAGTGAGCTTCAACTGCAACGTGTTTTGATGTGAGTTCGTCCAGCCTGATATAGAGGGATTCCGGAGTCATGGAAATGGGTTGGATTCCCAACCGGCTACCGATTTGTTCAGAAAAATCCCTCAGCGTCAACACGGACCGGTATGTCGGCATTGTATTGAGATCAATAATCCATTTGATGTTTGATCCAGCTGTCAGCTTCGCAAGCCTCCAACCGTTATCGTTGAATGTAAGCTTCACCTCGCGTGGCAATTTGCTGCTGATTGCTTTACCCGGAGGAAGACTTTGGATTACAAGGGGCGCACTGACGTGAACCTGATAGCGCTCACTCATGCTGACGGAAAACCATACAAGAATGGCAAACAGGGTTGTCACCATGATAATATGAATGTTCCGTTTCCTCATGTATCCAATAAAATAAAAAACTCCATCAGTGTAAAACCGATGGAGTCATTGTGAGACAGTACAATCGGGTTTCAAGCCCCGGTTCTTTTCTTCATCAACTCACTAATAAGCAATTCCTTATTCGCCTTGGAAATTTCCCGACCAAAGATACTGAGTCCACCGGTATCACGGGCCAGCGTTCGTAGTTGCGGCACCGTCAGCGTGTCCAGCTGTGCGCGGTATTCGTCGTCATCCCTGGCGGGAGTGGTGAACATATCCGGCGTTTCAACAGATTTCTTCGCAGCGGG
>JBKJJX010000154.1:0-4915 GCA_046597825.1 Bacteroidota bacterium
CGGGAAAAGCCAAATACCCCAGAACATTATGAGCGTCAAAACTCCGTAGTCGCTGATCTTAAGAAAAAGCGCACCCAAATCCTGTCTCTGAGCAAGGTCGAACGTTTTCAATATTTCGCCTTTGAAAATCATAAGCGAAGTAATATTGCATGCCTCCATAAAGAAAGTGACAGGGATTTGTATAATCACGAACGCAAACAAAAGTTTTGCCTGACGTTCGTCCACGGGTTTGAACAATCGATAAAGAACCAATACCAAAAACACCCAAATGGTGCTGCTGATAAGATCATTGACTATGTTCGTTCGGAATAAGAATTCATGAGCAAGGACATTTTGGGCGGTCGTCGCTGCATCGCCCTTCATATTAATTTGCGATGGGACATACATCAGAGCGAAGAGGCCTGTTATGATCCAGACAAGATACAGCGCGCCGGCAAGTCTTGCCGTGTTTTTGAGTGACCTCGAATTCATTTCCATACGATTTGCTCCTTAACGTAGTCTCTAATGACGCACAATTACTGTAAGTCCGACATACGTCGTCTACTCCATTTTTGTGAGAATGTTACAATAATGTTCCGGACGAATTACTTCTTCCTCGGCAACTTTTCATCTCGCATCGCCGCGTTGTACGCAAAGATTGCCATGATCACTGCGCTTTGCTGCACGTCTTTTTCTATGACGCGGTCGTACACATCCATTGTTGAGTGGTGCGTCATGATGCTGTATTCAATCTCATCCTGTATAAACTGAAACGCCGGCAAGCCGATCTGGTCGAACGGTACATGGTCGGTGGAGCCGGTGTTCTGCAGCGTCAGCGTCTCGGCAGTCGGGTCGGCGATTGCAGTAAGCCATTTGCGGAAGATGGGGCGCACAGATTCATTGCCTTTCATGAACACGCCACGGACTCTTCCGGTGCCGTTGTCGTCGTTGAAGTACGCCGAGAATTTTTCTGCTTCAGGTTTCAGCGTTAACGTTTTGGTGCTGTCCTCCGCACGCGTGCCGAAATGTTTTGCCACGTACGCTTCGGAGCCGAAGAGTCCCTGTTCTTCACCGCTCCACAATCCAATGCGAATCGTGCGGCGCGGCGTCAGTCCCGCAGCTTTCAGAATGCGCATCGCCTCAAGACACACCGCCGAGCCTGTTCCGTTATCCGTTGCGCCGGTGCCGCCGAAATATTAACGATTAATTTTCCGTGAAGACGGCACGTTGAGCGACAACTATAATCTGTTTCCATAATAAATGGAGCGTCGTTGCTACTGCTGTTAGTTGCAGTTGCCCAGCGGTATCGATGAAGTCGCATCTCATTAATTATTTTTTTCCGCAAACAGTGAAACACTTTTTACGCCATAATCCTTCGAAGCGCCCTTTGCAGATTTGGAAATGAAACCATAGGCATCGTTTGTTCTCACATTCATAACTTCCATTCCTGCGCGTTGAATTGCGTTGCTGTAATCGTCCTGCTGGCTGGCGCCACCGATGCATGCTGCCCATAATGTTGAATTGCAAACAACATTTTCAGGTAATTGTTTTTCGGTAACAATGTCAGCAATGACCATTCGTCCTTTAGGCTTCAGCACACGGGCAACTTCTGCAAAAACTTTTCCTTTATCAGGACAAAGATTGATGACACCGTTGCTGATAACTACATCAAAACTTGCATCTGCAAAAGGAAGTTTTTCAATGTACGTTTTGTGAAAAGATACGTTGCCGACATTGTTTTCTTTCCGTAGTCGATCCGATTTTTCCAATTGTTCGTCCGTCATGTCAGCACCTGAAATATGTCCAGAATTTCCAACCTTCAGCGCTGCAACAAAAACATCCATCCCCGAACCGCTACCTAGGTCAAGCACTTGGTCGCCTTCTTTCAGGTTTGCCAAATCAAAATGATATCCCACACCTGCAAATGATTCGATGGCAGCAGCAGGAATACGGTCGAGGTCACTTTTGTCATATCCTAATTTTTCAGCAAGTCCCCGCCCCATTTCGAAATGAAATTCGCCTTTGGGATTAAGTGCAACATCACTATACATTTTCTTAACTTTTTGTTCCAGTTCGGCAGTGTCAACTTTATTGGTGATTGCTTGCATAGCAATTTATTCCTTTCTATTTGGATTGCTTGAATAGATTGATCCCTTCATGACAAATCAACCTAAGGGTTATGTGAGTACTTCAGTTAAAAGCGCCTGTCAAACGTTGCTACGATTACACCTCCTTTCTTGGCAACGACGGGCAATTGCAACTAACTACTGTAAGTACGCAATGCCTATTGCGTCTATTTCGTCTATGGAAGAACTGCCTGTTCGGTCACTTCCCTCGTATCAATGATAGACAGGAAGACGCATCAAAGATAGATTGCTTCTTCGCTTAAGCAGGATGGTTGCCGCTTCTGGTTACTACCAGAACTCGCCCCATACCGGGCAAGGATTTATTTGACAACGTCAATTTCCAACTGTTCCGATCATCATTGTAACACCGCCGTTTGCAAAGTTAGATAGATCACCAATAGCGGTTTGCGCCGCGGGTGACTTTTGGTTGTTATGTGAAGTTGTTTTGCGTACTCACTTATCCAATTGGTTGTATGTTCTGATTTGTCCGGAAGAAATTTGTCGGGTCGTACTTTTTCTTCAGCTTTGCCAGGCGCTCCAGGTTTCCGCCAAATGCATTCGGCACCCGCTCTTCTCCTTCGCTGATAAAATTCACGTAGACGCCGCCGGTGGCAAATTTGGCAGACACATCGAAAAACTTCCGTGCCCATTCGATACATCCGGCGTCCAATCCTTTATCCTCCCAGCGGGTGTGGACATTCATCACAAAGTTGGCGTCCCTGTGCGGATAGGCTGTGGCATTCGGCGCGATCCGGTTTATCGCGCCGCCAAGTTGCCCGACGAAGATTTCGCTGAGAGGTGTGGGGAGTTTCCCGGCATATTCGATGATTGCATCAATGGCTCCATCGGCAAGCTCGGTAAAATTGTGTGACTTCCAGTAGTTCCTCGCGCCGGGAGTCAGTAGTGGGTCGAAAGCTTGTTGAAATCCCTCATATGGTGTTGGCCCAACGACGTCGGCGATTGGTTGACCAAACTTGCGCAAAGGTTCCAAAAGCTTCTCGCCTTCTTTCATATCACCCGCATACAATACGGCAATGATGAATATTTCTTTCCCGTGTATCTCCGCCGGAAGGAACGGAAGGGGAGGAGCCTTGCGAAGCACAACCCAGCACGAAAGCTTGTCCGGCGCCTGCGCGACAAAACTTCTGTAATGACGAAAGACTTTTCCTGCATCACTGAATGGGTGAACGATCAACCCGGAAAGAACCTCCGGACCAACCGGATGAAGTTTGTACGTGAAAGAAGTGACGATACCAAAATTTCCGCCGCCACCGCGCAGACCCCAGAAGAGATCCGCGTTGTCATTTTCGTTCGCCTTCACCAACTTGCCCTCTGCAGTAACGACATCGGCAGATACAAGGTTATCGATTGTAAGGCCTAAACTCCGGCTCAGCCAACCGAAGCCGCCGCCGAGGGTCAGTCCGGCAACTCCTGTTGTAGAGTTTATACCCAGAGGTGTAGCCAGACCAAATGCCTGTGTTTCATGATCCATGTGCCGGAGAGTTGCGCCCGGTTCCACTGCTGCGGTTCGAGTATCAGGATCGACACGAACCGACTTCATGGCTGAGAGATCGATCATAAGCGACCCGTTTGCTGAACCCAAACCGGCAATATTATGCCCGCCGCCCCGCACCGAGACGAGCACGTTGTGTTGACGGGCAAATTTCACGCAGCTGATCACGTCGGCAGTACCGGCACAACGTGCGATGAGCGCCGGCTTGCGGTCAACCATGGCATTCCACAAAGCCCTTGCCTCGTTATAGCCAGGGTCATCCATTCTCAATACGTTGCCGAGCAATGTCGAAATGAAATCATTGACAGCTGCTTCGGGAAGAACGGCCTCTCGACCGTCCATTGCAGTAATTTTTAAGTCTGACATAGTTGCTCCTTTTTTGGATGTTAGTTTGATTAGTGCTTATTCAGTCGCTACCATATCGTGCAGAGAGTTTCATTTCAGATACAACCAACGCAAGATAGACGACCACGAAAGAACTGTTCCCGCAATCATGAGCGTGGAAGAGAAAAGGCTTATGTATCGGGACTCAAAAGCTGAACGCATAGAGAAGAAAGCAAAACAACAACGAATGAGAAACAATATCGCTATATCCGCTTACGAAGGATGAGGTATTGAAAAAGCCTCTCAAAGTTCAGCATCCAAAAAAAGAGGAAAAGCCCGAGTGAATTCGGGCTTTTCCTCTTTACTGATGAAATTTTATTGATTTGAAGCAGCAGTATATCGCTTGGTAACACTCTTGAAGCAACCAGCACATCCAGAATGGCCTTCCAGAAGATTTGTCTTAACCTTACTTACTGGGATTATGCTTTTCATTTGTTCCATAGAAGTTACTTCTCCTCTGTTTGAAGTGTTAAGTATCGTAAGCACTTCTTAAACTTCTCACTGTGTTACTGAAATCTACGAGAACTTTGACAGTCTTTATCATGCTCTTGCCGCGGGGATCGGTGGCTTCAAAACAAATTGAACATTAAGTTCCTAAAGTGAGTGTATAAAGACTACACAACCATCGTCCCAATGTCAACCCCTGACATTTCTATTGGGCGTTAACAGTCACATTTAGACGTTCTACCCATCTCCGGAAAATTCTGGTTAGATGTGAGCAAAGAAAAAGGCAGTCCGCCGGGACTGCCTTCGTTGCTTAGACAGGATCGTGGCGGCTCTCTCTCGTCCAGAAGAGCCTCACTTCTTCCTCGGCAGCTTCTCATCCCGCATCGCAGCGTTGTACGCAAAAATCGCCATGATCACTGCGCTTTGCTGCACGTCTTTTTCTATGACGCATCACTCAACCATGGAT
>JBKJJX010000175.1:0-5110 GCA_046597825.1 Bacteroidota bacterium
CTTCTTTCTCGGTCTCGCCATATCCGTGTTTAAAAATAAGAAACCCCGCCGATGTTGGAGGGGTTTGCTGTTGTGATATGTATCCTGAGTGTCTAACGCGTGCTACAACTGATCCTCCAAACTTCATTTCTGCCGTTAGAGTTGTAGCACCAGATATACATATGCTATTTATTGTTTTCTTTTTTGTGTATCAGCATTTACTCCACCCGCAATTCTGACACAACACGCATCCGCCGACATGCTCAACATTCGTCCCGCACTCCGGGCACGCAGTGCTGGACTTCGGTCCGTCGTTGGTGATCGATTTCTTGGGCACGCCGGTCATTGCTTTGAGAGCTGTCGGTGCGGCCTTCTGCACATGGCGGAGCTGTTCGCGGTTTTCAATGTAACGCTCCAGCACTTTCCCAATTGCATCGGGCGTTGAAAGAATTTGTCCACCATCGCCGGACCAAACCGGAGTCGGGCCGGAAATCCCCTTGAGATGCTTCACGACTTCCCGCGGCTCAATGCCTGAACGAAGCGTCAGAGATATAAGCCTGCTGATCGCCTCGGATTGCGCGGCAGCGTTGCCGCCGGCCTTACCGATGGTCGAGAATACTTCGCAGATACCCGTCTCGTCTTCATTGATTGTAACGTAGAGAGTGCCCTCGCCGGTTTTGACTCGTTCAGTTATACCGAATGTGACTGCCGGTCGTTCGCGCGGGCCTTTGGGTTTCGCAGCTTCGGCCGCGTGAGTTTTT
Organism: Bacteroidota bacterium; assembly: GCA_046597825.1. Classification (GTDB taxonomy): domain Bacteria; phylum Bacteroidota; class Ignavibacteria; order UBA10030; family UBA6906; genus CAADGV01. The sequence continues at coordinate 741 of JBKJJX010000175.1, forward strand.
CCTGATTCCTGCTTCTTTGCAAACTCTTCGGTCTGCAAAATACCTTCACGGCTGCCCTCACGATACACGGTAATGCCCTTGAGTCCGGCTTTGTATGCAGTCAGATAAATGTCCGCAACCGTCTCCACGCTTACATTCTCGGCAAGATTTACCGTCGAGGAGATGGAACTGTCGACATACTTCTGAATCACCCCCTGCATTTTCACACGGAAATACGGGTCGATATCGTGCGCTGTCACAACGTAATCCGGCAGGTTGACATCATCGCCGAATAGTTTTTTAACGAGAGGGTGATACACTTTGTACTCCGTATATGTGTCGCCATCGTGGTTCTTTACTTTGCGGCGGTAGCTCGTGCAGAAGATGGGTTCGATGCCGGAACTCGTCTCGGCCACAATCGAGCCTGTGCCGACGGGCGGCATGGTAATAACTGTGCTGTTGCGGATGCCATGCTTCTTGATTGATTCCTGAATTTCCGACGGCAGGCTCTGGATAAACTTGCTCTTCGAATATCCTTCCCATTGATAGAGCGGGAACACGCCTTTTTCTTTTCCCAGCTCGACAGATGTTTTGTACGACTCATCGCGGATAACGCGCATGATCTTTTCGGTTGCATCAAGCGCTTCCTGGGTGTCGTATTTTATTTTCATCAAGACCAATGCATCGGCAAGTCCTGTAATGCCGAGACCGATACGACGGTCGGAGGCAACAGCTTTCTTGATCTTGTCGAGCGCATGATTGTCCATGTTATACTCAACGACATTGTCCATGAACCGGGTTGAGATACGCGTGACTTCGGCAAGTTCGTTGTACATGAAGTTGCCTTCTTCGTCCACAAACTTTGCCAGATTGATATTGCCCAGATTACATGCGGTGAACGATGCAAGCGGCTGCTCGCCGCAGGGATTTGTGCTCGTCAAAGGATTCGCATACTCAACGTTGTGGAAATCCTTCATTGTGTCCCAGAAAATAATTCCGGGCTCGGCAGAAGCGTGGGCATTCTTGATAATCTTAAACCACAACTCCTTTGCCTTTACTTTCCGATAGACTTTTCCGTTCCATTTCAGTTCAAAGTCCGTATCGTCGATAACGGCTTTCATGAACTCATGGGTCAGCAGAACGCTGATGTTTGCATGTTGGACTTTGATTCGACGCGGATCGTTTTTGATCGTAATAAATTTCTCAACATCAGGATGATCGACACGAATGGTCAGCATCAGGGCGCCGCGGCGTCCGGCTTGCGAAACGGTGTTCGTGCTCTCGCTGAATAAATTCATGAACGCAGTTGCGCCGGGCGAGTGATCGATTGTTGCATTGACTGACGCGCCTTCAGGACGAAGAATCGAAAGGTCCGTTCCGACTCCACCACCTGTGCGATACACAACTGCAGATTCACTGATGCAACGGTAGATTCCTTCGAGACTGTCTTCTTCGATTGGAATGACATAGCAATTAGATAGAGTGGGGCGTCGCTTCGCTTCTTCGCGGCCGGCACCATGCATGACGCGTCCGCCCGGAACAAATTTGAAATCGAACAACAGATTCAGAAATTGGTTATACCAGTACTCTTTATCGGCGTCAGTTTTCTCGACAGAAGAAAGGGCTCGTGCAATACGACTCCACATATGCATGGGGCCTTGTTCATTGGGCGCAAGATACTTCGAGCGTAAGACATCTGCAGCGAGTTCGTTGTCCCCGTAATAATCACGGGAGTTTAGAGCTAAATCCATTATTTGGGAGTTGAGAAGGGTATTGCCACCGTCGTTCGCTTTAGGCGCGACGATAGCCGTGGCGGGGGAGTCTTTTTGGGCCATAGCTGATTCCTTCGTGTATTTAGATGGTGAGGACTGATTTTAGGAAATAAGAAAGCCCGGCTTTACGTTGCAGAAGCGGGCTTTCCTGGAGTATTTCTACGTTTTCGAGTGAAGCAAATTTTGCTGCATTGCGCTTATCACTTACATCGGAACGAGTTGGAGAATTGACTTGGACAGCGCACGTATCGACACAAAAGTTAGTGGGTGAAAATATAATATCGATACGGAGGTAAGTCAAGTTAAAATTTCAAACAAAATTTTTCAGTCAATGAAATGAATGAGTTAGCTTTATTAAATTTTCTCTAGGCTTATCTTCTCAAAAATCTAAGTCTTGTTTTTGCCGTGCACAGGCAATATATTAACCGACCGACGTTCACTCTCCTATAAACTGTTTCCCGATATTTTATATGTCCGTTGTAGTTCAGTTCTCAACTATTCCTGAGATGTTCGACGGAATAACCGCCCGCTATGCTCATTCGGATCGTCCATTCCTTTTGGTGAAAAAGGATGGCAGCTACTCTCCTATTGCTTACACTGAAGCACGAAGGAAAGTGGAATTGACCGCCTTGGGTCTTGCCTCTCTCGGCATAAGGCGAGGGGATATGGTAAGCATTATTGCAGAAAACAGGCCGGAATGGCTGTATAGCGATCATGCGATTGCTACCCTGGGCGCAATCAGCGTTCCCATCTATCCGACGATGACTGCAAAGCAAAACGAGTTTATTTTCAACGACGCCGGCGTTAAGGCGGTAATAGTTTCGAATCAATTCCAGTTGAATAAGGTTTTGAAATCGCTCGCGTCGGTTCCGTCTCTTAAGCATATGATCATCATGAACGAGAACCCGGAAGCCCGTGAGGCATTGCAGTTCAGCCAGCTGATGAAAGCGGGTGAGGAATTCGAAAAAAAGAATCCGGACTACTTGAATGAATCCCGTTCCCGCATTCAACCGGAAGATCTGCTCACCTTGATCTATACATCCGGAACGACGGGCAATCCCAAAGGTGTCATGCTTACCCATGCAAATCTCGTCAGTAATGTTATCGACGCTTCGACGTGCATTAAGATAGAAGAGAGCGATGTGTTGCTTTCGTTCCTTCCGTTAAGTCATTCGTTCGAGAGAATGGCGGGGAATTACACGGCTACCGCATGCGGTGCAACAATTGCCTATGCAGAAAGCATCGAGACTGTACAAAACAATCTGCTCGAAGTACGGCCCACTATTGTTACGACCGTTCCACGGCTCTTCGAGCGGATGCATGGCCGCATTATGAAGGCGGTTGATATCGCTCCGCCGATACGACAAAAACTATTTTTCTGGGCGATTGAAATGGGAAAGCAACATGCGGACGCCAGGAAGAAAAAGAAGTTCAATCTCCCGTTGAAATTAAAACATGCGCTTGCAGATAAGCTTGTATTGAGGAAAATCCGTGCACGGCTTGGGGGCAGAATGAAGTTCATGGTTTCGGGCGGCGCTGCGTTACCGAAAGAGTTCGGCGAATTTTTTGAAGCCGTTGGAATTACCATCATTGAAGGGTACGGATTGACTGAGACTTCGCCCGTAATCTCGGCGAACCGGCTTGATGATTACCGCTTCGGTTCTGTCGGTAAGCCGATACCTCATGCCGAAGTAAAGATTGCAACTGATGGAGAAATTCTGGCCCGCGGCCCGAACATTATGCGGGGGTATTGGAATCTTCCCGAGATGAGTGCTGAAGTGATTGACAAGGACGGATGGTTTCATACAGGCGATATCGGAGAAATCGACAGCGGCGGATATTTGCGCATCACGGACAGAAAGAAGCATCTCTTTGTAAGTTCCGGCGGCAAGAATATTGCCCCGCAGCCGATCGAAAATCTTTTTCTCTCCAGCAAATTCATCGACCAGTTCGTCTTGATCGGCGATAAGCGAATGTTCTGCACGGCGCTCATTGTGCCGGATTTTGAAACGCTAAAATCTTTCGCGAACGACAATGGCATTTCCTTCAGCAATGAAGCAGATCTTGTGAAGCACCCGGCGGTTGCCAAGATGCTTGAAAAGGATATTGAGCAAACGCAAAAGGACCTGGCGAATTTTGAACGCGTCCGGAAATTTATTCTTCTCGAAAAACCTTTTACCATCGACTCGGGCGAATTAACTCCAACACAAAAAATCAAAAGAAGAGTCGTCGAGGAAAAGCACGCCGAGAAAATCGAAAGCATGTATCGCGGACTTGTGTAAGCGAATTGCCTTTGTTCGGAATCCAAGCCAGACATGAATAGATGCTGAGTGAGCGATTTCAGCATGACCTCATACACCACCGCTTTTTCTGTTCCTTGCCTTTAGCCCTCATTTTCCCTACATTTTTATAGATTTTGTCAAAAAAATTGAGATAGAAGGATACATGATCGAGCAATACGCTCCAATAGGAATAATGATAACGCTGGCGGTTATCTTCGGTATCGTGCTGGCGAACATCAATAAGTGGATCGGCCCGAAGAAGCCCAACGAGGAAAAGCTTTCCACGTATGAAAGCGGCATGGAGCCTATAAAGACTGCACGTGAACGCTTCTCAGTA
>JBKJJX010000179.1:0-28570 GCA_046597825.1 Bacteroidota bacterium
GGAAACAAATGTCCGCCGGTGCCGCCGCCCGCAAAGAGTATTCTTAACTTTCTGTCTGTCATTCATCTTCACTTTTCCCATGCAGGGATCAGAGTTTAATACACCCGACCCACTGCAGGTTCGGGCGGACGCTCACGTTTTTTGCCGAATACCGGCAGCGTAAACCGCGGGTTCATGTCGGTCTGCGAAGAAATATTGAGAAGCACTCCGACTGCGACCGCCGAAAACAACATCGACGAACCGCCATAACTTACAAATGGCATCGGCAATCCTGTTGTCGGAAGAATTCCCAGTGTGACGCCCGCGTTGATAAGGGCATACAACGTAATCGCCGATGTTATGCCAATGGCAAGGTAACGCCCGAAATCATCCTGTGCGTGCTTTGCGATCTTCATTCCCCGTAACATGATTGTAAGAAAGAGTGCGAGAATGATAATCGTCCCGATGAGTCCGTACTCTTCTCCTACAATCGAAAAAACAAAATCGCCGTACGACTCCGGAAGAAAGAAGTCACGCTGCTTGCTTTCCCCCGGCCCAACGCCGAAAATTCCCCCGTTGCCGAACCCTATAATTCCCTGCCACAACTGATAATTTATTTTGTTTCCTGTTTCATCACCGAAGCCGATGTAGGCAAGGATACGTTTCATGCGATACGGAGCGCTGAGCATGTACGCGAACAAAAGCGGAAGCATTGCACCGAATGTCAACGCAACATGTGATAGTTTCGCACGCCCGACAAACAGAATTACCATACTGATGGCAAAGATCATACACCCGTTACTGAAGTTCGGCTGCAGCAGCACAAGAATTGTCACCACGCCAATCCACGCCATCATCGGAAGGAAACCGGATTTGAAATCCTTGATCCGCTCTTTCTTATCTGCCATCAGAACACATAAATGGAATATCAAAGCGTACTTTGCAAACTCTGATGGTTGCAAACCGAGTCCGCCTAACCGGAGCCATCGCGTTGCACCTTTGACCTCGCCGCCTAGCGCAAGCGTAACGATCAAGAGGCCCACGGCACCCAGCAATATTGGCTTTGTCAGCTTCTTGTATTTTCGGTAATCGATGTTCATAAAAATGAAGATCGCCGCGAACGAAATCAGGATCTTGATAAGATGGAGAAACATAAGCCGGGAGCTTGATCCCCACTTCGCCATTGCAAACGTTGAGCTTGCGCTGTAGACGACGCCGAGGCTGAGCGCCATCAGTATGAGCACGCAGCTTAAGGTCTGGAGGTCGATATAATTGCGTTTCGATTTTGTCATTGTAAGTTCATCACCAGCTCTTTGAAAATTCTTCCCCGATGTTCATAGTTGTCGAACCAATCGAACGAGGCGCATGCGGGCGAAAGCAATACAATATCACCGGGCTTTGAGAACTTTCTTGCGAGATTGACAGCATCGTTCATGTTTGATGCCGTATCCATTGGTTTCATCTTATCGAATGCGGACAGCACTTTTGTTGCCGACTCGCCAATCGCCACAATTGCTTTGATGTGGTTCTCCACAAACGGGAAAAGAGTGGAATAATCATTTCCTTTGTCGCGTCCGCCAAGCAGGAGAACAATCGGTTGCGAAAAACTTTGAAGTGCATACCAGACAGAATCGACATTTGTTGCTTTTGAATCGTTCACATACGTAACGCCATCGAGCTCGCGGACAAATTCAAGCCGGTGTTCGACTCCTTTGAAATTTTTAAGCGTCGCGCGGACAGATGCTGTCGGCACGTTCATCGTCCTTGCAATCAGCGCAGCCGCCATTGCGTTCATCAGGTTATGTCGACCCTTGATACTAATTTCAGCCAGCGGAATAAGTTCAGTCGCCTGTCCGCCAATCGTTGTCCACAAATGTTCGTTCTCAACATACGCGCCCTCGCTCAGCATTGTCTGCGTGCTGAAGGGAAGCCGTTTTACCGAAGAAGAAATTCGTTTCTCTACATTCATCCGCACAAGTTCATCGTCATAGTTGTAAACGATTGTATCGCCGCTATCTTGGTTCATGAACACCCGGCACTTCGATTCGATATATTTCTCCATCGAATGATCGTACCGGTCAAGATGGTCAGGAGTGATATTAAGCAGCACTGAGATCTTTGGTTTGAATGTTTCGATTGAATCCAACTGAAAGCTGCTCACTTCTAATATCACCGTACTCTGTGGAGTAAGATTCTGCACGACTTGTGAAAATGCTGTTCCGATATTTCCTGCAACTTGAACGGGCTTTCTCGCATCTTCAAAAATTCTGCCTGCCAATGTCGTTGTTGTTGTCTTGCCGTTCGTTCCAGTAATCGCCACGATGGGCGCCTCACAAAACCAACTTGCCACTTCAATCTCGCTTACAACTCTCAGTCCCTTCGCCCGCGCCTGCTTCACAAATGGAACATCCGTCGGTACGCCGGGACTCAACACAAGGATGTCTGCAGACAGAGCCTTTTCCGAATTCCCGCCTACTTCGTGATCAATTCCCGCATTCTTCAGTTCCGCAATTGCGTCCGGCATTTTTTCTGCCGTAGCCTTCTCACTGAGAAAAACTCCGGCTCCGCGTCCCGTCAAAAGTTTTGCAACCGCCAAGCCGCTTCTTGCGCCACCGATGACGCTGAATTTCTTCCCCGATATATTTGGCAGCTGCAAAACCCTTCTACCTTACCTTGAACGTTGCGAGGCTCAGGATCATCATTAAGATTGCGACGATGTAAAACCTTGTTACGATTTTCGGCTCGGGCCATCCGAGTAACTCAAAGTGATGATGAATAGGAGCCATTTTGAAAACGCGGCGTCCCTGCCCGTACTTCCGTTTTGTGTATTTGAAATACACACGCTGGATGATGACCGAAACTGTTTCAGCAAAGAACACAAAACCGAGCGTTGGGAGAAGCAACTCTTTCTTTATCAGCACACACATTGCCCCGATCGCCCCTCCTAAAGCCAGCGATCCCGTATCGCCCATAAAAATCTGAGCGGGGTACGCGTTAAACCATAGAAACCCCAGCGCCGCACCGGATAACGCAGCGCAGAAAATTACCAGCTCTCCATTGCCGCGGAGAAACGGAATCGACAGGTAATTGCTCAGCAACGCATTGCCGGAAATGTAGCTGATGACTGCCAGTGTGAGAACAACAATAGCTGTCGTCCCGATTGCAAGTCCGTCCAGTCCGTCCGTCAGATTTACCGCATTCGATGTCGCAACGATAATGAACACGACCATCGGGATGTACATAATGCCCAGATCGAATTCCTTGTGCTTGAAAAAAGGTACGGTCGTGGATGAATTTATTTTCCATAATTCCGGATCGATCCAGTTCGGGAAGAAATAGATGATGCCCCCAACCACAAGACCTACAAACACCTGTCCCACAATTTTATATCTGCCGATCAGACCTTTTGGTTTCTTCTTCACCACTTTCAGATAATCATCAAGGAACCCTACTGCACCAAGGACTGTCGTGACGAATATGATGAGAAGGACATATACATTTGTCAGCGTTCCCCACAGAAGGGTCGGCACTAACACTGCAGCCAGAACGATCAATCCGCCCATTGTCGGCGTGCCCGCTTTCGACAAATGAGACTTCGGCGCTTCCACCTTTGCCGATTCACCGATCTGATGCCGCTTGAGCATCTCGATTATTTTCGGGCCGAGCCAAAACGCAATGAACAACGCCGTCAGCGCTGCAGCCGCCGCACGGAATGTAATGTATCGAACAACTCCGAATCCAGGCGGGTGATATATTTTTTCAATGATATCAAAGACGTATGTCAGCATTTAGGAAGTAGCCGCGTCAGTCCAACGTCCGCGAAGTGATGCAACAACTTCTTCCATCTTCATGCCGCGCGAACCTTTCACGAGAATGGCATCGCCCGGTCCGGCGAGTCCCGCAAGAAATTCCGCCAATTGTCCCTTGGTGTCGTAATGTGTTTTCTGCAATATCTTTGCTTTACCGTGAATAGCTTTCGCCTCGGCGCCGAAGGTCAAGAGATAGTCGATCTTCAAGCCCGCGAGTGCCTTCCCAACACGGGCGTGTTCTGCTGCGGAAGACTTTCCCAACTCTTTCATATCCGCAAGGACGGCGATTTTGTTTCCGTCGACCCGGGCCGCGTCGAGTGTTCGCAATGCAGCAATCATTGAATCGGGATTCGCGTTATATGTATCGTTATAGATTGTAATGCCATTCACGAGTACCGTTTCCATCCGTTTGCTGGCGGGCGTGAATTTTTCCAGCGCAGATTTTATACTCGCCGCCGGAACTTTGAATGTCAGCGCTACCGCCGCGGCCGAAAGAGCGTTCATTGCATTGTGCTCGCCTGGAATCGACAGCTGAACTGTAACTCCCCGTTTGGCACTCTTCGCCGCAAAACTCATCTTCACACATCCTGATTCGTTTGTCTCAAGAATTTTTCCCGACACCGACGCCTTCTTACTGCGGGAACTGTAGGTTACCTTCGTTTTCACTTTCTTTGATTTAGCGAGAACATTCTTATCATCCGCATTGACGAATGCTATCGAGCCGGGACGTGAGCTTAAATTTTTGAACAATTCGCCTTCTTCTTTCGCAACGCCGCCGACGGTTTGAAAAAACTCCAGGTGCTCACGCCCGATATTCGTAACAAGACCATGCGTCGGTTCAAGTATGTTGCAGAGATACCTTATCTCGCCGGGATGATTCGTTCCGATTTCCACCACGGCAATATCGTGTCGCCTTTCAAGATTGAAGAGCGTTTGCGGTACGCCGATCTGGTTGTTCAGATTTCCCTGCGTGCTCAATACATTGTACCGGGTATGAAGGACCTGCGTTATCATTTCCTTTGTCGTCGTCTTTCCGTTGCTGCCGCCGATGGCGAGAACCGGAATAGCGTATTTCAGCCGGTAATGCCGGGCAAGCTCCCCGTATGCCCTCGTGGTATTTTCGACGACAACAAGCGGCATAGTCTTCACCGCTTCGATATTGGTCGACCGCTCAATCACCGCTGCGATACATCCGTTTGCAAAGGCCTCTGCAAGAAATTTATGACCGTCGAATGTTTCCCCTCGCAACGCAAAAAAAACTTCATCTTCCCTGATAGTGCGCGAATCGGTTGAGACCCCGGTAATTGTTTTCCCCAGCAGCTTCTCGAAATTCCGAAGTTGAAGAAACGAGATGTTCTGCAATTCGGCGGGGTCCAGCTTCATCTCTTGTCCCGGATGTACGTTTCCACTTCTTCACAGTCATCGAAATGAATTTTCTTGTCGCCAATAATTTGATAGTCCTCGTGTCCCTTGCCCGCCAGAAAAACGATGTCGCCTGAACGAGCCATCTGCAACGCTGATGCAATGGCTTTCCGTCTGTCGGGCTCAACAATCACCTGCTTGTTGCTAACGATGCCCTTCTTTATGTCCTCTATAATTTGAACCGGGTCTTCATGCCGCGGGTTGTCTGACGTGATGATTGTAATATCGCTGTATTCGGTTGCAACATGACCCATTAACGGCCGCTTTCCTTTATCGCGGTTGCCGCCGGCACCGAACACGGTAATAATTTTTCCGCGCTGCTTGTCGGGGACAATTTCCCGGATTGTCCGTAAACAATTCTCCAGCGCATCATGTGTGTGAGCGTAGTCGACTACGGCTATCCATCCTTCCGGTGACAGAAATTGTTGGAATCTCCCAGGCACAGCATGGAGCTTTGCAATTCCCTCCACAATGTTTTCCGTGTTAACTCCAAGAGTTATTCCGGTTGCGAAGGCAGCGAGAATATTTTGAACATTGAATCTGCCTATCAATGTCGACTCTACTTTTGACGACGAACTTTTGTACGCCACCGTGAATGATGTTCGTTGCAGCGTCAGACTCACATTCGAGGCGCGCACGTCGCCGTATTCCATTCCATACGTCAAGATAGACGCATTCGTATCTGCTACCGCTCTGTTTCCATATGCATCGTCTGCATTTGTCACTGCGATCGCATCCGGGGAAAGAGAACTGAAGAGTGTTTTCTTCGCGTTAAAGTATTCTTCCATTGTCGAATGAAAATCAAGATGGTCCTGTGTGAGATTGGTAAACACCGCGGCAACGAATTTCAGTCCGTACACCCGGTGCAATGCAAGCGAATGAGACGACACTTCCATGACGGCCGAGCTGCATCCCTGCAACACCATTGTTGCAAGAAGTTGATTCAACTCCAACGATTCGGGTGTGGTATGGGTTGACGGAATTACTTCCGTCCCTATCTTGTATTCAATCGTCCCGATCAATCCCACCTTCTCACCCTGTGCTTCAAGAATCGATTTAATCAAATATGTTGTTGATGTTTTTCCGTTCGTGCCCGTCACTCCAACGAGCTTCAACTTCTGCGAAGGATGGCCGAAAAGATTTGCCGACATTTGTGCGAGGGCTTTGCGCGAATTTCCCACAACAATTTTTACCACGCCGGCATGCATGAAATATGAATCGGGCATGGCGCCGTCATCCTCAAGGACAACAACTTTGGCGCCGCTGCTCACTGCCATGTCGATAAACTTGTGCCCATCGGTTGTACCGCCTTTGATAGCGACGAACATTTCATCCCGCCCTACTTTTCTTGAATCATACTGAATACCCCGAACCTCCACCTCATGCGTCACAACCATTTTACCATACAACGTCTGGAACATCTTAATTACAGTAACGCCTTCAAGCACACGTGATAGTGTCATAGGGAAGAAAATGCTGCATGACGTTTTGATTCGCAACGTATCGCAATGCGCGTTCCCGTTTTTACCTGCTGACCCGCCTGTACTGATTGTGCCGCGACGAGTCCCGAACCATTAATCTGCACATCCAGATGCGCCATGGTGAGCAGGTTCAGTGCACGCCGAAGCGAAAGATCTTTCAAGTCCGGAACGATTGTGTAGCCGCCCGCAAGTCCGGTAGCCACACCGGCGGTTGCCAGTTTTATGATGTCGCCTCTTGACATTTGTGTGCCGGGGAGAGGCGATTGCTTTAATACAATAGAACCATTCCCGCCTGCCTCGACTTTCAGTCCGAGTGATGCAAGAGTGGATGTAGCCGCGTCAACGTCGAGCGTACGCACATCGGGGATTGCGAACATTTCTTTTCCGGACGATGCGATGCTTTGCTGCTGCGGAAGTAAATGGGCCGTCGCAATGACTTTTTCGGCTATGCCTTTCACGATGGGGGCGCTGGCGACACCGCCGTAGTATCCGAATGTCTTTGGATTGTCCAGCATGACGACACAAACAACGGCGGGGTCATCGGCGGGAAACATCCCCACAAACGATGCAGTGTACTCAGAAGTGGAATATTTTCCATCTCTCATCTTCTTTGATGTCCCGGTCTTCCCCGCAATCATCACGCCGGGGCTTTTTGCGCTCGTGCCGGTTCCATGTTCTACCACACCGCGCAGAAACGAGCGGATCGTATCGGCTGTATTCTTTGAGATGACCCGGCGAATCACTTGCTCATTGGACTCGGATATTACTTCATTGCGTTCATTCAGAATTTGTCGGACGATATACGGCTTCATCAGCACACCACCGTTTGCAACCGCCGCATATGCTGCTGCAATCTGCAGAGGCGTGACCCCTACTTCGTAGCCGTATGCCATACTGTTGAGCGACGTGCGGGACCATTGGTTCGGTTTTTTTAGTTGGCCGCTTACTTCGCCCGGAAGTTCAAGTCCGGTGGGAATGCCAAATCCAAAATTACGGGCAGTTGTATACAACTTTTCCGCGCCAATCAAATCCGAGGCTTTCGCCATCACAATGTTGCTGGAGAGTTCCAGTGCTTCGCGAAACGTAATGTTGCCATACTTGTGAACATCGGAGATCGGAGCAGGCCTTCCTTTGACAAAATACTTTCCGTTTTCGGCGAAAAATTTTTGATCGGGAGTGATGATATGATTCTCAAGCGCAGCGGAAACAGTCACGAGTTTGAATACCGAGCCCGGCTCGAACATATCGGTAATGACGCGGTTCTTCGCCGCTGCCGGATCGGCGCCCGCATACGTGCCAGGATCGATGCCAGGATAACTTGCCATGGCAAGCACTTCACCTGAATGCGCGTCAAGCATCACCACGAGTCCGCTTTCCGCTTTGTTGCGTTCAACGCCGTTTCGTAATTCCTCCTCCGCAATCGACTGATAATCCAGATCGATCGTGAGCATAATGTTGTTGCCGTTGACCGGCTCGATGGTCGGATAGTCGACAGTCGGACGTTTGCGGCCGAGCCCATCGCGCTGCATGATGACTGATCCGTTCTGACCTTTAAGCTGATGGTCGAACTCGAGTTCGATTCCGCTCAGTCCGTTGTTATCGATATCTGTGAAGCCAAGAACCTGTCCGGCAACGCGATCGTAATGGTACATCCGCTGCGGCTCGTTTGTCTGAATAATGCCGTCGAATTCCTTTGCGTTAATGCGTGCGACAGTCTGTGGATTTGCGCGGCGTTCCAACCATACAAACCGTGAATCTGTTTTGCGAAGTTTTGCAAGGTATTCACCTTTACGCTGTGCGCCGAACACGGACGCAAAACGTTCGGCCACCTTCACCGCATCATCACCGACAACTTTAGGGTCCGCGGCATACGAAACAGCGGTCGCACTCGATGCAAGTATTTTTCCATTGCGGTCGTAAATATTTCCCCGGCTCGCCATCAACGGAACCGTTACTTCATATTGCTTCTTTGCGATTTTCTTGTATTTCGATGACTCGACGACCTGAATCTGCACAAGCCTGAACGCGATCACGGCAAAAAACAAAATCAAACCCACCTTGAGGACTAGAATTCGTCCGAGAGATTCCTGTACAGGATTAATTTCCTGTTTTGCCCGGACTGCCGTATTTTTGTTTTTACCGATCACTACTTATTCTTGAATTTGTTGAGCTTGCTTTCGTCGACGTCAAATGACGTCGGACGTTCTTTGGCGTATTTCAATCCGTGCTCTATGGCAGAATTGCCGATGCGTTCCCAGGCGGATTTCTTATTGATTTCCGATTCCAGCACACTGTTGGTGTTCGTAATCTTCTCGTATTGTGTTTGCAGGCGATGCACATCGACCGCAAGCTGATTGACTGTGAGGATGTTACTGATATAGGCGACGATGCCGATTGCCGAAAAGAACAACAGAGCGATCATGTTGAACGTTGAGCGCCGGGCAGCAGGAATTACTTTCTTGTTTGCCGGACGAACCGCGTATCCCGGCGTTATGGATTGCGGATCACTGCCCCCGTAAATGTGGCGACGCTCTTTTTGTGCAGGCAAAACCGGAACAGGCTTACCCGACTTTGGCTTGGACGAGACTGTTGTGTCCTTCTCAGCTCGATGAAGAAGTTCGGCAATACCGCTTGCGAGTTTTTGTGCCATGAGTATTTTCCTCTCAGCCAGCCAATCTTTCCGCCACTCTCATTTTAGCGCTGCGCGAGCGGGGATTTCGATCAACTTCGTCTTCTGACGCGAGCACAGGGGACTTCGTCAGGATTTTGAGTTTGGGTGTAACCATCGTGTCGGGTACGTACTTGTGTCCAGAAGGAATACTGCTCAATGCCGCCGCTTTGAAAAAATTCTTCACGATACGATCCTCCAATGAATGGTAGGAAATCACCACCATGCGCCCTCTGGGGACAAGCAGTCCAAGGCAATCCGTAAGGGCTTGCTCTAAACTCCGCAGTTCATCATTCACCTCAATGCGGATTGCCTGAAACACTCTGGCGAGCGTCTTTGTCAAAAATTGTTTTCCTACCGCCGATTCCACGATTGTAGCAAGCCGGCCTGTTGTTTCAACCGGTCTTGCCTCAACGATCTTTCTCGCAATACGCCGCGAGTTTCGTTCTTCGCCGTACTTCCACAATACGTCGGCAAGCTGCGCATCATCATATGTATTTACCACATCGAGACCGTTCATCGCCTGACGCCGATCCATTCGCATATCTATTCTTTCATCACCACGAAAAGAGAAACCCTTTGCCTCTTCATTAATCTGAAAGGATGAAACCCCAAGATCAAGCAGCAATCCATTGATAGAGGCTATGCGGAGCGCCGAAAGTTCCGGTTTGAGGTTTCTGAAATTTGAGTGAACGAAGGTGACGCGATTTGAAAACTTCTTGAGGCGCTCCGAAGCAAAGCGGATTGCATCTTCATCTGCATCGAAGCAAACCAGTCGGCCATCAACATTGAGTTGATTGCAAATTTCTTCTGCGTGCCCGCCACCGCCAAGAGTTCCATCAACATATACCCCGTTCACATCCGAGATCAAATAACGAAGTGCCTCGTGGAGAAGCACCGGCGTGTGATACTCTTCGCTCACACTTCTTTCTTCTGCAGAACCGTCTGTGCCACACTTTCGTAACTGTTTTCTTGCGATGCGAGATATTGTTTGTACTCGTTGGGGTTCCACACCTCTATGTGTTCGAGAACTCCGAGGATTGTTACTTCACTGTCAATCGAGGCAAATTCCACAAGGTCCTTGGGAATCGTAATGCGCGATTGTCCATCAAGCTGCGATTCCACGGCTTGCTGCAAAAGTACGCGCATGAAAAATCTATGCTGAGGATTTGTCGGCGAGAGAGCGCGAATCGAGTTTTCCAGTTTGTTCCATTCGTCCTGAGGATACACGAACAAACATTTCTCAAAACCGCGGGTGATGACGAAGGTATCGTTCGCATCCGGCGAAACATATTTCCGCAACTTCGCAGGAATATTTATGCGGCCTTTGTTGTCTATAGAATAGACGTACGAGCCTTTGAATGAAGACACCGCTATCACCCGATTGAAATTTTTCAACGGAAACTAGGTCGAAACGCGCTTCAACCAAATTCCCCCACTATTACCCACTGTCGTGTGACAAGATACGTAAAACAAATGGAAAGTCAAGGGTTTAAACCCTATTTGGGCTTATTCTGAGGTAATCGGGTTGCGGCATTATGTGGGGAGGAATAGACAAATTCCCCACTCGGGAAGGTGAATTACGCTAGATTTTCTTCTTAGAAGACAGGCTTGCTCTGACAGCTTCGAAAACGTCCTGCACCATTAACAGTTTCATGCACTCCATCCACAGTTTCCCCGGACGATTGCAAAAGTCGAGATGGCAGGGATGGCAGGGAACATCGCGCCGCAAAGCAACATGGCCTTCATCTGCTCTGTACGGAAACCAGATATTTTCTTCTCCGGGGCCGAAAATACCTACCGTCGGAACGCCGAGCGCGGCCGCAATGTGCATTGTTCCGTTGTCATTCGCCACATATGCACCGCAGTGGGAAATAATTGCAGCAACCTGGCGCAAAGGCAGATTTCGAATTACTTTGATATTTGCAATCGAGCGATCCATAACAGCACGGATAACTTCGCCATCGTTCGGACCGGCAGTAAGAATAATCTGAGCACCGAGCTTGGCGGCAATAAGATCGGCGAGATCAGCAAACCGTTCAGGTAACCATCGCTTGGCAGGCCAGGTTGCGCCGGGATGAATACCAACAATTGGCTTTGCGGGATCGAGCGGAGAGTTTTCGTAATCCAGCCATTGTAAATAAATTCGAGCTTCCCGTCTCTCATCATCTGTCAAAAAAATTTCAGTCCGGTCTGACGATGGCTCAATTCCCGCAGCGCGAATGAATTGATTATGAAATTCAATCGCGGTTTTCGGTTTTCCGTCATCATTGACCCGAATAGTATAAAGTCTCCCCCTCCCTTTACGCTCTGCGCCGACGCGGACGCCTGCTCCGGTTGCGCGAGTAAGCAACGCGCTCCGCGGATTATTGAACAAGTCAACTGCCAGATCAAACTTCCGACGACGCAACATCCATGCAACTTTGGGTTGTTCAACAATAGTCGGACGCGAAAAATCAAACGGAATTATTTCACTCAGATTCGGATTATGCTCGAGCAACGAAACCGCATTCTTCTCTCCCATGTATGCGATATAAGCATCGGGAAACGCGTTCCGCACAGAACGGATAATAGGCGTCGTCAACACAACGTCGCCGATGTATTTCATTCTCGTGAGAAGTATTCGGGAATATTTCGGCTGATCGGTCACCTGTTCTCTTCCATCCAATTGCATCGCTCAATCCAATCGTTTACTTCATTGTTTGCAACTTCACTGTCGGCGTAATTAAGCGACTGCCAGAAATATGACTTTGCATCTTCAAAGCGACGTAAGCGGAAAAGCGAAAGCCCGATTGTCTTGAGCCGAATCGCTTCAAGAAATTTCGGAACAACGACGGGACTCAGCTGTTCCAATGTCTGAACAGATTCATTCCACCGATGCAATCTATAAAGCGCTTTTCCTTTTAAGTAGATGGGCAACCAGTGAAGCGTCGGCTCCTGCATCATCGTATCAACCATCATCACTCTTTGTGAATCGCTTGCCGTCGAAATAAAATAATTCAAGAATGCAGGACGGTTTGCCGTATCTCCGATAGCATTGGAACATACGATCGCGGATTCCGTCAGTTGTTCGCTCAGATCCGCCTTTACCAAACGCCTGAAGAGTTCCTGCGCCCACGCATTATTTCCCGTTGCAAACTGAGCCAGACCCGCATTAAGAAATAGTGGAAGATAACGATCCGCGTTGGGCCGGATAATTGTATCGAAGGCTGCATTCACCGCGGCGTAATTTTGCGTGTAGAGTTCGCTTGAGACATAACCACTGAGGGATTCATAGCCGCGGCTCTCTTGAAATGATTGACGGTACAGCCCCGCTGCAACCTCATAGTTTCGCTCGGCGAATTTTTGGGTGGCAAGGTTATTCCGTTCCGCCGTCACGCGGGCACACACCTTCCTGAAGATCGGCGGGCGACGAAAGTAGACATCAATCGCATCGCGGTCTTGATCGCTGATAGGAATCTTGCCGAGAAATTTCTTCCACTCTCCGATCAATTGCTCAAGCGGCTTGTCATATATTTTCTCGTAATCAGTCGAATGATACAAAAGCATCATAGACCTAATTCCATATCTATCAATAAGATAGCGGGTAAACGAACCGGCAAGGACGTAACTTACAGAAGAGGATTGCGACGCAAACCCGGCAGGGGTCATCAGTGGCGCGATGTCCGGCGTGACGCCAAACTTTTGCATTGCCGCCGCGTATTGGTGCGGCGTGCGATTTCCCCAGTCCCAGTCAATCGCCATGGCTAGACCTTCGACGAGTCCGGTGCTCAGGCTTGCGTGGATCACGGGCAAGCCAAACGGTCCCGCTAAAACATGAACAAGCTCATGCTTCAACGTGCCGTCGAGAGATTGCTTCGTGATGTGAATCTGCGAACTCCATGGTTTTGCAATATTGGTATTACCCGCTCCTATAAGACGTTGCTTCGCAGCAGTTGACGGATAGATGTAGGACTCAATTCTCTCTTTGTAGGGAAAACTCAGCACGTCGGAAATTTGCGTCAACCGAAATTCATGTTCAGCCGCGATCCCTTCTATCTCTCCGTCCTTGTAGGATTCTTTGGCGTAATAGATGATGAAATGTTTTGTCGCGAACGATGAACCTAATTGCTGCCGGATAAATCCGCGGTGCGATTCGAACCCGAGCTCACATCGGAACCACCAGAGCAATCCGAGCATAAGCACGACTACTCCTGTTGCGATTATTCTTGTCCCGTGCGTCATCGTTCGTATCAATGAAACACCTTTTACCCGGACGGAATCCGAAGGTGATGTCGAGTGAAGCAGAAGGGAGGAAAGCCACACAAATACGCCGGCAACGAAAAGCGTTACGAGCCGAAACCAGACAAGAGCGGGACGAATACTGAGCGCTTCGTCATATGTAAAGCCGGGAAAAAATCCGTAGAAGAAATTATAGGAGAAGATCGCGGGAGTGAAATATCCCAGACCCACCGCATATGCAACTGTGGCGAGAAAGAAAAGTGAAAATATTATTTTTGGATGACGATAATGCACAGCGCAGAGGAAACCGACGGCAGATGAAAAAACTACGCTTACAACCGGAAGCAGCAGAAAAAAAACGAAACCCTGCAACAAAGAACAGTTCTTCACAAAAAGAGCGTTCGCCAGGATTACAGCGAGAGGGATAAACAACAAGATAAGGTTTAACAAGAGCACACGGATAAAACTACGCAGCACGTGTTCGGCAATGCGAGGCGAGACTTCGGATTGAAGTCGCACAAGTGTTATTGTGAGGAATGCCGATACAAATGTTGCAAGAATTGCGGTCACTGCAGAGAATTCGTAACCGAGATAATTGAGAAGAGGAAGCTGCGTGCAAACGAGCGAGGCTACAAGATACAGCAATGCCGGAATGAAGGCGCGTGAGCGCAGAGCTTTGCTATCCACCGGTTTTCAATTTGTTAGAATTCTTCCCATGCAACCCGCTCAATGTCGGCACCGAGAGCGCGTAGTTTTTTCTCGATTGCTTCATACCCTCGGTCGAGATGATACACTCGCAGGACTTCCGTCTCACCTTCGGCGACAAGCCCGGCGAGAATGAGCGAGGCGGATGCCCGAAGATCGGTAGACATAACGCTTGCACCCGTAAGTCGTTTCACGCCAAGCACTACGGCAGAGTTCTTTTTCAGTTCAATATCAGCTCCCAGGCGGACGAGTTCGGGTACATGCTTGAATCGGTCAGTGTAAATCGTGTCGGTCACGACTGACGTGCCGCCCGCGATCGCCATCATTGCAATCCACTGCGCCTGCATATCCGTGGGAAAGCCGGGATAAATTACCGCTATTGCATCGACGGGCGCAATATGTTCGGGCGCAGTGAGCGTAATGCTTGTGGCTGAGGTTTTAATTTTACATCCCGCGTCTTCCAATTTCGATGTCACAGCGCTGAAATGTTCAGGGTTCACGCGTTCGAGTGTGATCGTTCCGCCGGTCATGGCTCCGGCGACGAGGAATGTTCCCGCTTCTATTCTATCAGGAATTGTTTCCGCATCGACCGCGTGAAGTTCCGGAACCCCTTCGATTTCCAGTTTCTCCGTTCCGATTCCATCAATCTTTGCTCCCATCTTCACCAGGAACTCTGCAAGAGCGGTAATCTCCGGCTCAATTGCGGCGTTGGCGATCTGCGTCGATCCTTTCGCGAGAACCGCAGCCATCAACACATTGCCGGTCGCACCGACGCTGGAGATATCGAAGTGTATTTTGGCGCCCGTTAGTTTTTCTGCTTTCGCAATAATATACCCGCGGTTCACTTTGATATCTGCGCCAAGTTTTTTCAATCCCTCAAGATGAAGGTTCACCGGACGGGGACCCCATGCACACCCGCCGGGCAGCGACACTTTTGCTTTGCCGTACCGCGCGATGAGCGGGCCAAGCACATAGATTGATGCACGCATTTTCTTTACATGCTCGTATGGCGCTTCATGCTTGTTCACTCCGCTTGTGTCGAGCGTAAGAACCTGATCCTTCAAATCAATCTTCATCCCCATCGATTTGAGAAGGCTCGACATTGTGGCCACGTCGCGAAGATTGGGGGTGTTGCTGATGTGAAACGTGCCCGGGGCAAGCAGCGCCGCAGGCATCAGGGCAAGCGATGCATTCTTCGCACCGCCAATACTGACTGTGCCGTTGAGTTTTTTTCCGCCGCGAATGAGGAATTTATCCAACGAAGTTCTTTTTCGATGATGATGGTTGGGATGACTTCATTTCAAATTTCGCCAAAAAGAGAACGAGAAACAATGAGCGCCACTGTTGAGTAGTGTCTCAGTTTGGAATCACCGCGTCATTCCAAAATGTTCTTATTCGAAATCCGAACTCAGAACAAACTTGAAAGGATGCTGAAAAGGAGCACTTCCGCATGACTTGGGTGGGGAGGACTAAGCTTAATTTGAAACTGAGACATTACCCACTACTGATTCAAACGATTGCGGTGTCTGCAAGAGCTGAACGTCCGAAGGCGACCTCAACAACTCGATCTTCTTCCCGGCGCTCATTCATGCTTTGGTCAATCAATTTTGTTGTTGCCAAATGCAACAAGCGGTGGAGAATTAATCAACGCTAGCTTAACTGTTGACGGGGAACGCCTTTGCCAACTTATTCCTCCCTTATGCATCCCCTTCCTGTTGAAACTCACCACGTCATCTCCAATAGTCAAAGCCGTGAGCAAAAGGTCCTCTTTTGTTGCAGCCATAATTCTAATTGCTGCAGAGAGTTATTCGATCGTGTTTTCGATGTCGACCTGGAAATTAATGGCAGGCTTCTTGGAACAGATAAGATAAGAATCAGGAAAACCGAAGTTTGAAAGGACTCAGCCATGTCAATACTACTTCTCTTGCTTGTCGTACTGTGGTTCATCGGATTGGATCTCTTTCGGGGAAAGCGAAAATCCACTGTACCCCCTCCGGTTATTGTCAAGCGGTATGGCCATGCGGGTCATTCGTGGCTGCGCATGACTCCGGATGGCGATGCGCTCGTGGGCATCGACGATTTCGCACAATCGCTGATCGGCTCTGTGGAATCAATCGAATTGCCGCGGTTGCTGCAGCGCGTTGAACAGGGTGCTATTGGATGGCGGGTAACTCATGGACACAGAGTAGTTCCCATGCTATGTCCGGTGAGTGGACGCGTCATCGAAAAAAACGAAATGGTGCTTCGGGATCCCCGGCTTGTAAATGTATCGCCGTATAGAGACGGATGGTTGCTCCGTATTCGGCCGACAAACGTGCAATCGCAGATGCACAATCTTCTGACCGGCAAATTATTACAGCAATGGCTCGAGCAAAAAAAAGAGCGCCTCGTTCGCTTCTTCTCTACAACACCGGCGCTCATGTATCAGGATGGCGGCTTTATCGTGAAGGACCTTTCCGACAGGATGTCGGATGAAGAATGGGACAACCTTTCACAAGAAATATTTCTCGTCACAAATAACAACCCCACAAAACAGCAGTGGAGTTTTTTCCATGCACCCTCTACCAACAAAGACTAAGGAGTCGTTATGACAGTTCTGCTTGTAGTGTTTTCGCTGATAGTGCTTCTCACTGCCGATTTTGTTGTGCAGAAAAAGAGGCATAAAAAAGTCGGAGTCCTCGCAATCCGCGCCGTTCAAAACAACTCGCCGGAACAATGGCATCTCTCCGATGACATTGTCTTCGCGCCGAATCATGTCTGGATGCGTCGCGAGCGTAATAATAGTATAACGATGGGAATCGATAACTTCCTGCTCGGCTTAACCGGTGTCGCGGATGCGCTTGTTCTTCCGCGTGCCGGAGAAATTGTGGGTAAAGGTTTTCCGGCAATCCAGCTGCGCCACAAAAACAAAACGCTTCGAATCCATTCTCCGATCGAAGGACAAGTGCTCGAGGCAAACGTCAACGCGGAACATCAGCCGGGATTGATTGCGGGAAATCCTTACTCCACCGGCTGGCTGTTTAATATCGTTCCGTTCGATTCCGCAGTTCCTCTCGGCGGTTTTCTGAAGGGTGCAAATGCAATCGAGTGGTTGAAAAAGCAGCAGCTCTTCTTCAAGGAATTCCTTTCATCGCAGCTGCCGCAGCTTGATTTTGTGACTATGCAGGATGGCGGCATCCCCGTCGATGGTGTTCTCAAGGAATTCAATCAGGATGTATGGAATGAATTTCAGGCCCGGTTCGCTTCACTTGCACCAGAACCGGAAACAATGGGAGAATACGACAATGCTTAAGTCAAAAGGGTTACTTATCGACATTACAAAGTGCATCGGGTGCGGAGAATGCGCCCGTGCGTGTGCCGTTGCCAATAATTTGCCGCAGGAAGAGTCAAGAGAACTTTCCGCGACACATTACACGGTTGTGCAGGCATTCAATAACGATCAGACATTTGTGAGAAGAATGTGCATGCACTGCGAGCAACCGACATGTGTGTCTGCCTGTCTGGTTGGGGCATTCCGGAAAACCGAAACAGGCGCGGTGCTGTACGATGAATCCAAATGCATCGGTTGCCGGTATTGCATGCAGGCATGTCCGTTTGAAGTACCCCGCTACGAATGGAGCAGCTTGTCCCCACGCGTGCAAAAGTGCAAAATGTGTTACGAGCGTGTTGCCGCAGGCGGACAAACAGCTTGCTCTGAAGCCTGCCCGACCGGTGCAACCATGTTCGGCGACCGCGATGAATTAATCCGCGAGGCGCGCAAACGCATCGATGAAAATCCCGGACAGTACGTGAACTCCATTTATGGATTGAAGGAAGTTGGCGGTACGTCCGTGATGTATTTGTCCAACATCCCGTTTGAGAAACTCGGTTTCCCGATGACTGTCCCGAAGGAACCGATTCCTGAACTCTCGTGGCGCGTGCTCTCACAAATTCCGAAGTATTCGGTTGCAGCTGGCGTTGTCCTGTTCGGAATAAATTGGATCACACAACGACGCAACGACGTCGCCCGCTTTGAAGCAGAAGAAAAGAAAAAAACCAACGGTCACACTGAAAGGCTACATCAATGAAATTTCCCGGCCTCTTTAAAATTACATTCTGGAAAACTGTCGCTGTCGTCTTGATGACCCTCGGCCTCATCGCAGCAATCCAGCGATATGCACTTGGCCTCGGTGCTACAACCAATCTTAAAGATACATTTCCGTGGGGATTGTGGATCGGGTTTGATATTCTGGTCGGCGTCGGGCTTGCCGCCGGTGGATTTGCTATCGCAGCGACAGTGTACATTTTCAATCTCGAACGCTTCAGGCCCATTCTTCGGCCCACAATTCTGACAGCTTTTCTGGGATACATTCTGGTCATCGCCGGTCTGATGGTTGACCTTGGGCGTCCATGGGCGATATGGCACGCGTTGATTTATTGGAATCCTCATTCGGTTATGTTCGAAGTGGCGTGGTGTGTTATGTTGTACACAACCGTCCTCGCGCTCGAGTTTAGTCCTGTTGTGTTCGAGCGATTCAATTTGCAGCGTCCGCTGAAAATAATAAAGGCAATTACTATTCCGCTGGTGATCCTCGGTGTCGTTCTTTCAACACTCCACCAATCGTCCCTGGGTTCGCTCTTCCTGATTATTCCCGGGCGCATGCATCCGCTGTGGTATTCTAATATCATTCCGTTTCTCTTCATCATTTCATGCGTTGGTGCCGGACTCGCGATGACAATCTTTGAATCATTTCTATCCTCGCGGGCATTTGGACGCGAAATTGAAATGCCATTGCTTTCCGATCTCGCCCGCGTCATCGTTGTGGTGCTCGCAGTATTTTTTACGGTACGCATTCAGGACTTGATCACACGCGATGCGTTACACTTTGCATTTGAAATGAACTATCAGAGCATGATGTTTCTGGGCGAACTTCTGCTTGGTGTCGTGCTTCCGTTCTTTCTTCTCCTTTCTAAAAAAATCCGTTCGAGCAAAACAGGTTTGTTCTATTCTTCGGTATTGGTCCTGCTCGGCTTCGTGGCTCACAGATTGAACACTGCGATCACAAGCATGGAACAGTACCCGACAAGAATATATGTCCCCTCGTGGCAGGAATTGTTCATAACCCTCGGCCTCGCGGCATTCGGTTTTACAGCATTTTCAATTGTCTCCCGGTACTTCAAAGTATTCGGTGAAGAAGCACATCATCACCCGTATCATCGGGCAGTTGATGCCGCTCCGACTAAAGTATCCGGCATACGAGAGGCGTCGGTCGCGTAGCAAGGACTGATGATGAACGGGACTCATCATTATTGAATCGGAGAAGTTTTTCGCAGTGTTGGGAAAACGCGGCTGTTGAAAAAATATACTCTTCCCCCGAATCGCCCAAATTCGGGGGTTCTCCGGCAGCGTGCTGTGGCATGACATATGAAGTTTTAGCTGTTGAAGTATTCCGTACAGAAATGGGGATTCATGCGATTCACCCGGACGCTTGCGTTTCGTCTTTTTCTGCTTATCGCATCGATTCAAACCGCAATCCTCTTCGCTCTTACCATTGCAACCCTTCGCATTCAGCAAACTCAATTAATGAAGAATGGGGAAGAAAGTGCCGCACGGGTAAGCGATGTAATTGCGCGATCGACGCGGTACAGTATGCTGCTGAACAGAAAGGAAGATGTTCAAAACATCCTCTCTTCTGTTGGGGGCGAACCCGGCTTCGAAGGGCTGCGGATATACAATAAAGACGGACGAATCATCTTCGCGACACAACCATCGGATATCCATGAAAAAGTGGATATGAACGCCGAAGCATGCGTTACGTGTCACTCTTCGAATTCCCTTGGCACCCATCCCGATAACAACAGCAGGATGACCCGCATTTTTACAAAGCACAATGGCGAACGCGTGCTTGGACTTATCACCGCAATCCGTAATGAGCCGCAATGTTCGAACGCAGACTGTCACGCCCATCCTCCCTCAAAAACAATTCTCGGCGTGCTGGATGTAAAAATAAATCTTTCGACAATGGATGCTCAACTGACAGAGAGCAAAAACCGGCTCTTGTTATTCTCGGGCAGTGCCGTACTTCTGGTCTCGCTCATTTCCGGCGGATTTATTTGGATGTTTGTCCGCCGTCCCGTAAAAAAGCTGATGCATGGAATGGAAATGGTCTCCAGCGGAGATCTCGATCATAGACTGACGGAGAATTCGTCCGATGAACTTGGTCAGCTTGCCAGAACATATAATCGCATGACAGACGATCTTGGCAAGGCACGAGCGGAGCTCACCGCGTGGTCGGTAACACTTGAACGCAAGGTAAAAGAAAAAACGGCCGACCTTGAACGGGCACACAGGCAAATCGTAACAGTCGAGAAGATGGCATCGCTCGGAGGGCTGGCTGCTACCGTTGCTCATGAGTTGAACAATCCACTTGAAGGTATACTCACCTTCGCAAGACTCTTGATCAAGCGCGTGCGCAAAAGCGGTATACCTCCGGCTGCTTCGGATCAGATGTGCGAAGAGTTGAAACTTATCGCCGATGAATCGCTGCGGTGCGGAAACATTGTGAAGAATCTTTTGATCTTTGCGAGGCAAAAGGGCGGACTGTTCCGTCTTGTAAAACTAAAACCGGTTGTCGAACGAAGTGTTATGCTGATGAACCATCACGCTGCGATGCACGGCGTGGAGATCCATACGGATTGCAGTGATGAACTGGTTGCGGAATGCGATCCAGATCAGGTTCAGCAGGCACTGATTGCGTTGATGGCAAATGCTATTGAAGCAATGGCCCACATACCGGAACAATCTGTCGGCGGAAGGCTGGATGTCATTATTCGCCGCGCTGATGCAACAGTCGTCATCACCGTGCGCGATACGGGAACGGGAATGGATGACGATATCAAAGCACATATTTTTGAACCGTTCTTCACAACCAAGTCCGAGGGGAAAGGTGTCGGGCTGGGCCTGGCAGTTGTCTACGGAATCGTTCAGCGGCATCACGGGGAGATCGAAGTGGACTCAAGTGTGGGAAGCGGAACTACAGTGACAATTACTCTACCAATTGCCGGATTGGAGCCTGCCGAGGCGGGTGTGCGTCCGGATGAAGGGATCAACCAATGAACAAACAGGAAACAGGAATTCTCGTTGTTGATGATGAACTAATCGTTCGCGAGTCGCTCACAAAGTGGTTCCGTGAGGATGGCTATCATGTCGATTCGGCGGAGAATGCCGCATCAGCGCTTAGAAAATTAACCGGCAACACATGGAACGTGATGCTGGTCGACATCAAAATGCCGGGCATGGATGGACTGGAACTGTTGCAACGCATCCGTGAGATCAATAAAGAGATCATCGTTATTATTATTACCGCGTTCGGCTCGGTCGACAGTGCAGTGAAAGCGCTGAAAGCCGGTGCGTACGATTATATCACAAAACCTATTGACCCGGACTATCTCGATCATCTCCTGGAAAAAGCGTTGAAGGAACAAGCGCTCGTCACCGAAAACCGCCGGTTGAAAAATACGGTCAGTGAGATGGCGGTTCAGACCGATATCATCGGAGAGTCGGACGAAATCAAAAAAGTTCTCGATCTCATCAAGACTGTCGCACCAACCGATACCACAGTAATGATTCGCGGCGAGAGCGGAACGGGGAAAGAACTTGTGGCGCGGGCAATTCACGGCCTCAGCCCCCGAAGCTATTTTCCCATTGTCACGATGAATTGCGGGGCGATGACGGAAACATTGTTGGAAAGCGAGCTGTTCGGCCATGAACGTGGTGCATTTACCGGTGCGCATTTCCTTCGCAAAGGGAAAATCGAGATGGGTGATGGCGGGACGCTTTTCCTCGATGAGATTGGAAACATCGATCAGAAAACCCAAATGGATTTGCTGCGGGTTATTGAGACACGCCAATTTACGCGACTGGGCGGATCGGACGTTTTACATTCCGATTTTCGCGTTATCTGCGCGACCAATAAAGACCTGGAGAAAGCTGTCAAGGAGGGAACATTCCGCGAAGATTTATTCTATCGCTTGAATGTATTTTCGATTTGCCTCCCTGCACTCCGTTCACGTCCGGGCGATATCATGAAGCTCGCTCATTTCTTTCTCGAGAAATATTCAAAAGCGATGAATAAGAATGCAAAGAGCTTTACACCCGAAGCGATGCATGCATTGAAGGGGTACGACTGGCCGGGTAATGTCCGTGAACTTGAAAATGCTGTCGAACGCGCTGTCGTACTTTCCACGGGCCAATCAATAGAAAAGGATCATCTTCCACTCCAGGCAATTGCCGAGGGTCAGCCGGAAGGAAAGCGTATTGAAGACATCGAGAAGTTTCACATCACGCACATACTGGCTGAAACTGGTTGGAATATTTCCCGCAGTGCTACCATCCTGGACATCGACCGTGTTACCCTGTACCACAAAATTGAAAAATTCGGATTGAAGCGGAAGAAATGAGTGCGATTCACATTCTTCAACTCGGCGATACCGGCGTCGCCGCACGTCAGGTACGCGATTCCGTTTCTACGATTTTCCGCTGTCGGGTTGATCTGAAGCGTACACATCCGGATCTCGAACAATTTTTCGATTCAGACCGTGGACAGTACA
This sequence comes from Bacteroidota bacterium, assembly GCA_046597825.1. Taxonomy (GTDB): domain Bacteria; phylum Bacteroidota; class Ignavibacteria; order UBA10030; family UBA6906; genus CAADGV01. Next base: position 22,875 of record JBKJJX010000179.1, read on the forward strand.
ATTCCACATCCATCCTTCTACATCTAAAAAGTGAATACGCCGGGTCCGCTTCCATAATACGTCCCCGCTCCTCGAAAGAAAAAATCCTTGCCGTCATCAATGCCGATCTGTTCATTCCGATCCTGACATACGTATTCGGAGAAGCGGAGTTAAACGGGACTGTCGCGGTGGTTTCACCGTTCAGGCTTCGCAATGAACTCTACGGACTTCCTTCCAATGATTCTCTTTTTAACGAACGATTTTTGAAAGAATCCTTGCACGAACTCGGCCATCTGTACGGGCTTCTCCATTGCTCTGAGCAACACTGCGCGATGCACGCCTCCACGTACGTTGAGGATATTGATTTGAAGGGCGATTCATTTTGCGATCGCTGCCTTGATGTTGTACGGAGAGGATTGTAGTTTGACTTTGCCGCATGCGCGGTGTACCTTATTGCCAGCTAACTTCCCTCGCTGAAGGCGCCTGCCGAGGCTGTATCTTAGATTTGATTTCAGATTAAGACTACAATGCAGAATTCCTCCAAGTACCCGTTTTCATTAGGTCGAATCCAAACGGCGGTGCAATTGCGCTTGGACAACCGCTCGGCTGCAGTGGCGCAAGGATTATGACGACGCTGGTACACGAACTCCGAAGTCGCAATGCCCGTTACGGCCTTGCGACTATGTGCATCGGGGTTGGACAGGGTGTGGGGGTAGTTGTGGAAGGATGTTTCTAATTCAACCCGATCATACACAATCATCAAGATGAGTTACTACAAATATTTATCAAATAAACGCGCGGACGTTTTGGAACAAGGGTCGATTAGGTTCACTCAACCGAGTGCATTCAACGACCCATTTGAAGCTTTGCCGACATTCAAAACACTGGGCGAAGAATTTACACTGAAAAATTTGGCTGGTGATATCTACAATCCCTTCTTGAATGAAAGCAAACATTTGGTTGATGATACACATGTTTTTCCGAGAGAAGAAATTGAGTCTCTTTACACTTCGAAACATCAATCGTTTATGAGAATAGAATCAAAATTATGTAATGATCTGACGAGGGTTATAAGAGATGCGTTTGACAAGTCTTATGGTATTCTGTCCTTGACAAAAAATCCAAAAAGCATTTTGATGTGGTCGCATTATGCTAATAACCATAAGGGATATCTTCTCGAATTCGATGAGCATCATCCTTTCTTTTCTGCTCACATCAAGATGAAACCCGTGGTTTATTCAAGCATCCGTTCGGAAGACGAGCTCATTCCAAAGAGCGGACTTAAACGGTATCGTAACCTCTTCAAGAAATCGATTCAATGGCACTATGAAGAGGAATGGAGAGTGGTAGCAGAGTTGAAGAAATCAAAGAAAAAAATCGTTTGTAAGCCTTTTGATATCCACCTTTTTGAGTTGCCGAGTGACGCCATCAAATCAATAGTTGTAGGATACTTAGCAACGAACAGATTCAAGAACAAGATACGGCGGTTGATTTCGAGTAGGCGAGAACTCAAGCAAGTTCGCCTTCTACAGGCAGTGCTGCATCCATCGGAATTTGAATTTCAACATGTTGAAGTATGACTATCGCAAATCAATGGAGTGTTGTGAACGCCTTGGCGGTTATCGTGGAAAGAAATAATCAATGATCGAAACATATATCAAGAAAGTAGCATCCAGCACCAAGCGAGGCGATGCGCGTGAGGAATCCTATTATCCTGCTCTTGCGGAACTTCTGGAAAACTTCGCCGAGACTCAGAGGCACAAGAAGGCTCACGTCACTGTTCTCCCAAAGAAGACTGAGGCTGGCAATCCGGATTTCCGAGTTTGGGATGGCAAGCATTCTCAGGTTGGCTATGTCGAAGCGAAGTCACCACAAGCCAATCTCGATGACGTAGAGACTTCAGAGCAACTCAAACGTTACATTTCAACGTTTCCAAATCTTATTCTAACCAACTTCTACGAGTTCCGTCTTTACCGCAACGGTCTGCGAGTGGACAGTGTCTTGCTCGCACGACCGTACATTCCGACAAAGCTCGAGACAATTCCGCCAGCAGAACACCAACCGGAATTCCTGGCACTGCTCGAAAAGTTCTTTCAGTTTTCTCTCCCGACAAAGTTCACCGCTGAAAGTCTTGCCCACGAACTCGCTACTCGCACTCGTTTTCTAAGAGACCAAATTATCAAAGAGGAACTTCGAGAGGCTTCTGGTGAAGGTGGAAAGAAGATTCTTGGTTTCTATGAGGCATTCCAAAAGCATCTCATTGCAAACCTAAAGCCTGACGAGTTTGCCGACCTTTACGCGCAGACAATAACCTACGGTCTCTTCGCCGCGAGAACCCGTGCGAACGGAACATTCAATCGTAAACTGGCTTATGACCTGATTCCCAAGACTATTGGTATTCTCCGAGACATTTTTCATTTCATTTCTTTTGACCCACCCGAACAACTGCAGGCAACAGTTGATGACATTGCTGAAGTCCTTGCCGTTGCTGATGTGAAGAAAATCCTTCATCAGTATTTCAAGGAAGGCAAAGGAAGCGATCCAATTTTCCATTTCTACGAGACCTTCCTTGCGGAGTACAACCCGCAAGAGCGGGAACGTCGCGGGGTTTACTATACGCCTGAGCCGGTGGTCTCGTACATCGTTCGCTCCCTCAACATCATTCTCAAGGAAAGCTTCGGACGGCAAGACGGCTTTGCAACTCAATCCGTCACTGTGCTCGATCCTGCAGGTGGAACGCTTACATTCCTTGCAGAGGCTGCCAAGCTTGCAGTGCAAGAGTTTGTAGCCAAGTACGGTGCAGGCTCAAAGTCAAAGTTCATCGAAGACCATATTCTCCAACATTTTTTCGCATTCGAGCTTATGATGGCTCCCTATGCAGCCGGACATTTGAAAATGGGTTACCTGTTGGAGGAGCTCGGACACAAACTCTCCGGCGATGAACGCTTTCAATTCTATCTCACCAACACGCTTGAAATGGAAGAACTTGAGCAAAGCTCTTTCCCCGGCATGTCTTCCCTCTCTGAAGAATCCCATTTGGCAGGCAGAATCAAACGGGAGAAACCGATTCTTGTCATACTTGGTAATCCCCCGTACTCGGGCCACTCAACAAACAAAGGCGATTGGATTACAGATCAGATCGAGAACTACAAGAAGGTTGACGGCAAACCCCTTGGCGAGAAGAATCCGAAATGGCTTCAAGATGATTACGTGAAGTTCATTCGTTTTGCACAGTGGAAGATCGATCAGGCCGGAGAGGGCGTGCTCGGCTTTATTACAAACCACGGCTACCTCGATAACCCGACCTTCCGGGGTATGCGCCAATCTCTGATGAACTCGTTTGACGAGATCTACATTCTTGATCTTCACGGCAACTCACTCAAGCAGGAGAAAGCGCCTGATGGCTCGAAGGACGAAAATGTTTTCGACATCCAGCAAGGCGTCGCAATCGGCATTTTCGTGAAGCGCAAAGTCTCGACCGGAGAGAAGAGCGTCAGACATAGTGAACTTTGGGGATTGCGGTCACAGAAGTACGATTGGCTGCTCAAACATAACCACAAGAAAACTGATTGGAATAATATCAAGCCTTCATCGCCTCAGTACTTGTTCATTCCACGAGAAGAAAAACTCCAGAAGCGTTTTCAATCGTATCCAAGCATGCCATCCATTTTCCCTATTAACAGTGTTGGCATTGTGACAGCGCGGGACCATTTTGTAATCGACTTTTACACGCCAGGCTTGCGAAGACGAATAGAGCAGTTTGCCAGCACAACGATGGACAATGTTCTGATTGCCAAGACTTTCGATCTCAACGACACAGGTGCATGGAAAATCAAGAGCGCTCGAAAGGTTGTTACGGCAGACGAACACAGAGATTCGTGTTATACTCAGATTCTATATCGTCCATTTGATGTCAGGCAACTGTTCTACCACGACGCTCTCATTGAGAGAGGCCGCAGAGAAGTTATGCGTCACATGCTTCAACAGAATTGTGCAATTGTTCTGCCTCGGCGCGTAGAGACCGCAATTCCCTGGTCTCATGTCTTTGTTTCAAATCGAATCGTTGAACACGTCGCTGTTTCACTCAAGACAATTGACTATTGCTATCCTCTGTACATCTATGACGAAACTGTAACTGGCGGTTTTGCCGGAAGCTCTCGACACCTCTCTTTGCAATCAGCATTTGTCTTTGAACCCCAGCCCGGATATTCCACGCGGAAACCAAATCTCAATTCGAAGTTTCTCATGCTGCTCAAAGAGGGATACAAGCAGGAGCCTTCACCTGAAGACATCTTCCACTACATCTACGCCATTCTCTACTCGAACGCCTATCGTAAGAAGTATGCTGAATCCCTCAAATCCGATTTCCCTCATGTCCCGTTCACCAAAGATTTCAAACTCTTCCAAAAGCTCGCGGCAAAAGGTGAGGAACTCGTTGAACTACATTTGCTCAAATCCAAGACACTCAACAAGCCCGTTACAAAGTGTGAAGGTTCCGGGGATCTTCGTGTTGAAAAGGTGATGTACGATGCGAAAAAGAAACGTGTTCACATCAACCCCGACACGTATTTTGTCGGTGTTCCCTCCCAAGTATGGGAGTACCACATTGGCGGGTATCAAGTTGCTGAGAAGTGGTTGAAGGATCGTAAGGGCAGGATGCTCTCGTCGGAAGAGATCGCCACGTATGCTAAACTCATTACAGCAATAAACGAGACAATCAGCATTCAAGAATCTCTCGACGATTTGTTCAAGCAAGTTGAGTCGAATCTACTCGAAGTGTCCTTGTGAATAATGTCAATCTGCATGGAACGCAAAAATTGAATTTGTAACTCCATGCCTCCCCACAACCCAAAACCCCTCACCTTCCCCGCCACCAAATCCGCCGGCAACGTCAGCGCGTTGCTGCTGAAGCCGCGTACTGCATCGTGCCTTCTTCTCTTCGCGCATGGCGCGGGCGCGGATATGCGGCATTCATTCATGGAAGACGCTGCGCACGCACTGGCATCCAACGGTATCGCCACGCTCCGCTACCAGTTTCCGTACACCGAACGTGGTTCCAAGCGCATCGACGCAAAGCCGCAACTTCTCGCAACTGTGCGCGCTGCAGTTGAATGCGCAGGTGAACTTGGCAAAGGACTACCGCTGATCGCCGGTGGAAAATCCATGGGAGGACGCATGACTTCACTTGCGGCCGCGGATGAACCGCTTCCTGACGTGCGCGGCATCGTCTTCTTCGGTTTTCCGCTCCATCCTTCCGGTGAACCTTCAACGGAAAGAGCCGAACATCTCTTTCGTGTGAAAGTCCCGATGCTTTTTCTTCAGGGCACGCGTGATGCGCTCGCCGATCTGACATTACTCAAACCCATTTGCAAAAAATTAAACACGCATGCAACGTTACATATCGTGAACGACGCCGACCATTCTTTTCACGTACCTAAACGTTCCGGCACAAACGATAAGCATGTCCTGACCGATCTTGCAGAGCATGTCGCTGCGTGGTCGGCTCGTGTTATCAGCTAATATTATCCCGCCTTTGCCCTTCTCACCAAATCTTCCTATATAAAAAGAGAGGTTAGCTGGCACGGCATTTCACAGGAGACATGAATGGCCTATCAACCAATTGAGGACTACGGCATTATCGGCGACATGCATACCGCCGCGTTGGTGGGTAAGAACGGCTCCATTGATTGGTTTTGCTTTCCTCACTTCGATTCGCC